>NZ_JBINJF010000033.1:0-43162 GCF_043951865.1 Halalkalibaculum sp. DA3122 | reverse complement strand
GAGTTCACCCAGGAGGGGGTCTATGACGCCGACGAGCACGCGCACCTGTCGTTTATCCAGGGCGGGGGCCACGGCGGATCCCACCCGCACCTGGCGCATGAGTTTGTGGACTCGATTGCCAACGATCGCGAGCCCTACCCGAACGCGCGGCAGTCGGCCAACTGGACCTGCGTGGGCCTGCTGGCCCATGAGTCGGCGATGAACGGGGGCGAAATCAAACACCTGCCCGAGTTTACTTTTTCTGGTACATAGGAGCTCATGGTAACAATAGGCTTCGTTCGGAATACTTGGATAGAATAACACATAAAAGTTTAGAAAATGTTAAGCAGTCCTTATTTCAAGTAGTAAGTGCAACACGAAAAAAAGATCCCAGGGGCTCCTCCTGGGGTCTTCCGCCAAGCGTGTAATATTCGTTAGTCGTTATGCAGGCAAAACACCAACTCAGCCAAGGGAATCGCCCGTCAAAATTAAATCCCTGATCGATACAGGTGATAAACAAAGCAAGTTGCCCGGTCCTCCGTGCCTACTGCCTACCATCAGTCGCGAGCTTAACCACGATATAGCCAATAAGGACCCTCAGGGCAAAGGCTATTGCCGGGCCAACACCTAGCGGCGGTATCTGATTCTGCCCTCATTCATGAAAGCTCTAACCTTCGACAATGACAAAGCCTTTCCACGCCACCAGAAATTGCCGACCCCCTGCAGGCCGATACCTACGTTATCCGTTCCTGTACCTCTCAGGATAAAGGAACCGTAGAAAACATATCTGGGTACTTCGACTGTTCTTCCCGAAAGGTACAGACCTTCGAAACATTTCCCGCCAGCGCATCAACACCGTCAAGCAATACCTGAATTTTCGACCAGTTTGAAAATTTGATTACATTAATCCTATTCAACAAACCCGAAAACATCGCTGTGTTGCATTAATTACTTGAACATGGCAGTCTAATATAAAGTCGATGAAATCGATAAAACTTATATTTCCGTTGCTACTCATCTTTGTTCTGTTTTACGGCTGTCAATCAGACACTCCGGATTCTGCAATCGAAGAGCGTACCTGGCAAAGTAAATACAACAACTTTACTGACTGGGCTATTTATCGCGGTGACAAGAAAGGGAATCAATATTCAACTCTTGATCAAATTAATACAGAAAATGTTCATTTATTGGAGCCGGCATGGGAATACAACACGAGAGAATTAACCGGCCCTGGCATGCAATCAAATCCTATTGTCATAGACGGGATTATGTATATTTCCGATCCCAGGTTGAATTTAATTGCGCTCGATGCAACTACAGGAGAAGAGGAATGGATATTTAATCCAACCGACCACTATCCCAACGATGATATTGTAAATGGAGAGTTGCTACGAGGTGTGACCTACTGGGAGGATGAAGAGGGGAACAATGAACGAATATTTCATTATACAAGGGATTTGGTATGGGCAGTGGACCCTAAAACCGGTGATATCATTGAGTCTTTTGGTGATGATGGTTCTATCGATTTAAAAGAGAATCATGTATGGGATTCCAAATATCTTGAAGATCAAATCCATGTTACGACTCCAGGAGTAACATATAGAAACTATCTAATTATCGGAACAAGGCTAAATGAAGGCAATACTGTACCACCCGGGAATATTCGTGCCTTCGATACAATTACCGGAGAATATAAATGGACTTTTCACACAGTACCCCAGGAAGGTCAGTTTGGCTACGATACCTGGGAATGGGAGGATAATATAATTTACGGTGGAGCTAATCCCTGGGCAGGATTAACCGTTGATGAAGAGCGAGGATGGGTATTTGCAGCTACGGGCTCTGCAACTGGTGGTATACATGGTGGTGGAACATCACGAAAAGGGAAAAATTTATTTTCTGATACAATTTTAGCCTTGGACGCTACAACTGGTGAGCGGCAATGGCATTACCAGGCAATTCATCATGATATTTGGGACTACGACTTGCCTCCACCTCCCATGCTGACAACCATACATAGTGATGATGGAGAGTCCCGGGATGTGGTAGTACAGACGGGAAAACATCCAACCATGCTGGTGTTAGACAGAGATACGGGAGAGCCAATATTTCCCGTAGTGGATAAACCCGTGCCAACGGAAGCAGTTCCCGGTGAAGAACCGTATCCTACACAACCATGGCCGCTGAAACCGGAACCCCTGGTGCGTACTTCAACATATGAGTCTGATTTAACGGAAATAACTCCGGAATCTCATGAAGCTGCATTGGAAAAATTTAAAAAACTCAAAACGGGTCCTGTTTATACGCCCCCTAGTATTGAGGGAACAATTACAACGCCTGGCATACATGGAGGTAACGAGTGGGGAGGGCCTTCATATGATCCTGAAACAAATACGGCGTATGTAAATGTCAATAATATACCTTTCATATTAACACTCGTTCCTATGAAGCCAGACCAATATGGAGAAATGTCTGATGTTCGGCGTGGAGAAGTTCTGTATACTTCGCAATGTACTGCCTGTCATGGGGCCCAGAGACAAGGTAGCCCGGGAGTACCTGGTCTTGTGAATATGGAAATAGGTTCTGATTCGATACGAACAGTGATATCTGAGGGACGAGGTAATATGCCGGCTTTTCCAAGTATTTCTGATGAAGACATGGATCATCTTATAACCTATCTGGAAAGTGAAGTCGAAGAAACCAGCAGTGCCGATGCGGATACTACGCTATCATTTGAGGGAGATCATGGTTTTACCTGGAGTGGAGAAAGGGATGGGTTGAAATGGTCAACTTCGACTCCACAATATATCCCTGAATTGGACTATTTTACAGATCATATAGGATTACCAGGAACTAAACCGCCTTGGGGAGAACTCGTTGCAGTAGATATAGAAAGAGGAGAGATAAAATGGAAAGTACCGTTGGGACAATATCCTGTTTTAACCGATAGTTTGGGTATTGATAAAAAGACGGGTGCGGAAAACTTTGGTGGCCCGGTTACGACCGCTGGCGGACTTATTTTTATAGCAGCTACCGAAGATAATAGATTCCGCGCATTTGATAAGAGCAATGGGGAACTTTTGTGGGAATTCAAGATGGATTCGCCCGGCTTCTCAGCACCTTCTGTTTATGAGATAGATGGAAAACAATACGTTGCTATTGTCGCCGGTGGAGGAGGCGGAAGATTCCGTGCCCCGATTTCACAACCGATTGGGAGAACCCTTCATGTATTTGCCCTGCCGGATTCTGAATTAGAATAGGATGAATTTAATCGTGTAAATGGTTTTTGAAGAGCTCTTTCCTTTTCTGATGGGCAGTCAAAGTTGACATTGATTACCCAGTTTTTCGGTTTTATAAAGCCCTCTAAAATATCGCTTTCCTTCCTAGATTGTGACGTTAAGTTATTTTAAACCTGTTTTAATCTATCAGCTAACCATTTGCAGCTGTAGATAACTGGTAGTATCGCAGTAATGTTACCTGTCAGGATCTTTCTTGTCCAATGCTTGTTAACCGGAGAAACAGGTGTAAAATTGAGCTTCTCAGCGGATCCTAATTAAAGGGACCAAATTATACTCGACGATAAATTTCGGTAAATGTGGAGAGAGTAGAAAATCTCCTCCTTTCGGGAGGACTGCCAACGGGAACACTCCCGCCACAGGAGAAGAATATTGAATTTTTGAGGAAGCCTGGTTGCAGTATTACTGCAAACCAATACCGTACCTAACCCGGATTTTTC
This sequence comes from Halalkalibaculum sp. DA3122, assembly GCF_043951865.1. Lineage (NCBI taxonomy): Bacteria > Pseudomonadati > Balneolota > Balneolia > Balneolales > Balneolaceae > Halalkalibaculum > Halalkalibaculum sp. DA3122. Next base: position 39,447 of record NZ_JBINJF010000033.1, on the reverse strand, counting down.
ACCAAGATTTTTTTCACAGGGGAAAATATATACTTGACTTTCTTTTCCATAGAAGATGTAAACCAAATAATTCAACTAAATGGTTGAATTATTTATTTGGATCATTTAGTTTACTGGTGGAGTTGAGGTAAAGGAAACTAAACTGGAGGATTTCCAAACGGAAGAAATTCGAACCAGCCTGAATTCAGCTCCAAAAAAATTCGAATTGGTTCAACCAAATAGTTGAATCATATAGTTAGTATTTAAACTTAGAATTGATCACGAATGACTGCACAAGAAAAAGATACAGAGGAACTGATATTTGAGGCGGCATGTCGAGTTTTTCACCGCAAGGGATATGATGGTGCCCGAATGCAGGAGATTGCAGATGAGGCGGATATCAACAAGTCGATGTTGCATTACTATTACCGGAGCAAGGACAAGCTTTTTACAATGGTCTACCAGCGGGAGATGAGCCGCTTTTTCCCCATCATTTTTAATGTCCTGGATTCTGACATTCCCTTCGATGAAAAGGTGGATCGCCTGATTGCGGCCTACTACTCTTTCTTGAGTAAAAATCCCCGGATTTCCCAGTTCATCATCCATGAGATGAATCAAAACCCGGAGCGGCTGCGAAATTTTATCCGGGAACGAGGTATCCATCCTCCCAAGAAATTTTTGAAACAGATTCAGGAGGAAGTTGACCGCGGTAATATGGACCCGATTGAACCGAAACAGCTTATGGCCAGCATTGTTGGACTGATCCTCTTCCCTTTTCTGGCAGAGACGATGGTAAAAGGGATTTTTGAGCTGGATGAAGCGGGCTACCGTGAATTCCTGGAAAAACGAAAAGATTTTTTACTCGACTTCATTTTGAACGCAATCAACTATAAAAAACAATGAAGCTACTCACGCTAATCCTACTTTTTGCCTCGGCAGTTCAGGCGAATGCACCGGCTGACTCACTCAGCCTGCAGTATTGCTATACCCAGGCCAACCAGAACTACCCGACCGCTGAGAACATTGAGCTTCAGCAGAAGATCACCGAGCTCAACCTCAAAATTGCCGATACCGGTTATTATCCAAATGTAGAGCTTGGAGGCAAAGCCAGCTACCAATCGGAGGTTACCGATTTTTCGATTCCCGGCGGCGGGGGTCCCCCGGCCGTAAGTAAAGACCAGTATGAGGCCTCATTTAAAGTTACTCAGAACATTTTCAATGGCGGGGCCGTGGGTATAAGGAAAGAGCTGGAGCGGGCCAAAGGAGAGCAGCAGATCCACTCTTCAGAAATTGAACTCCACCAAGTGCGCAAGCAGGTAGATCAAGTGTATTTCGGTATCCTGTTGTCGCAACAGCAGCAAAAAGTAAACGCGCTGTTGATTGAAGATCTTGAAGAGCGAATCAAAACGGTTCGTTCACAGGTCGAAAATGGCGTTCTCCTGCCGAGCCAGCAACATATTCTGCAGGCAGAGCTTATAAAAGCGCACCAAGATTCAGCCACGATAGCCTCAAATGTTGATGCCGGTTACCAAGTGCTGAGTGAGCTGATCGGGGAGGAGATATCGCCGGACATGAACCTGAGCTTGCCATCCCCCCGGGTGAACTACCAATCGATGCAGCCTCGGCGCCCGGAATATGAACTCTTCCAAAGTACCGAAAAGACTCTCGAGAAACAGATGGATCTTGCATATACGAAAAAACTACCCAGTATTTCAGCCTTTGGTACGGGGGCATTTGGTCGGCCGGGGCTCAATTTCCTGAATGACGATTTCCACGAGTATTACATCGTTGGTCTACAGCTGCGCTGGAATCTCACCGATCTGTGGAATTCCGATACCGAAATGCAGGCACTGAAAGTGCAGCAACAGAAAGTGGATCAAAATAGAAAAGCATTTACCCGGCAGTTGCAGGCTTCGCTTGACCGCATCGAACAGCGTATCGCCTCGATCCGGGAAAACATAGAACGGGATCGCGAAATCATTACCCTGCGCGAGCAGATTGTAAAGGAAAGTGCGAGTCAGCTTGAAAACGGTGTGGTTACAGCTACAGAATATGTGACGGAGTTGACCCAGGCAAACCGGGCCCGGCTGTCACTCTTTATCAACCGGGTGCAGCTGGCCGAGGCTCAGATTGAGTACGCCACTACGCTCGGAGTACCTATTGAGTAACGATTGGTTGATCCAGATGACATCGGTGGGATATGCAACATATTCCCATCCTACATCTCGACAATCACCCAATAAAGCCAGCTTGATGAGATGGGAAATTCTCATCAAGCTCTACCAAAAATCAAAATATAAACCTATACGCTATGTACCTGATAAGCTCCAGGAAAGACATGAATGATGGCAGAATATTTGCGGAAAAAGACTGTATCGTGCAGCTCGGAGGGCTTGGCCAGGGACGGCCGATTACAAGAGACTGGTTCCTGTCACAGCTGTCTCCCGAGAAAGTATTGGTCTTGGTACATGGTTTTAAAAACCCATTGCTGTACGCCGTGCGGGAGTTCCTGTTGGCTCGTGCGCGGATTCAACGAGCCTTTAGCACCGAGTACGATCATATTGTTGGATACACCTGGCCGTCCGGTTTTACAGAATTTGACTATTTCCATGCCAAGAGAAATACGGGTGAGGCGGGCAACCGGTTTCGTACCTGGTTAAGATGGCTGACCAAGGCCGGTTGTACTATCGATATTATGGGACACAGTATGGCGGCGCTGGTGGGGTACAAAGCACTGCGTGTGGAAGTCGATATCAGGATTCGGAACCTATTCTCCCTCGGGGCTGCCATCCCCACCGATATAATGTTAGAAGATCAAAATATGCCCCATCTGCTGGAAAAAGTTCAGCATTTCTATGCATTTCACAACCGGAACGACCGTATCCTTAAATATGGTTTTCGCCTGGTTGAGTGGAAGAAGGCTCTTGGCTATGCCGGCCCCTCTCACCAGCAGGATCTGCTCAAAAGGCATGGTAAGATCAATGTTATCGACTGCAGCGGGGTGGTTAAAAACCATACCGATTATCTCCACTCCCCCGCGGTTCTCCAACTGATTTCCAGGCTTTTGAAAGGCTATAAGATTGGGCAGCATGTCCGCCTTTCGGACTATGATGCAATGCCGGTTAATGTAGAGCAAACTGAAAGCAGATATGCCATAGCATCACAAATGTAGGTAAAGAATCATCAAAGAAACTCAATAACTCAAAACACAGAAACATGAAAGTGCAGAAAGAAACAGATAACAATACTACCGGGAGTCAAATCTCTTCCCTATTTACCATCTTGTCCCTTTTGATGCTTGTTGTATCGGGGTGCGCTACAAATGAGACTTCGGATGCCTACGGCCAGTTTGAGGCGACAGAAACGACAATTTCGTCAGAGATGAGTGGTAAGCTGTTGCAGTTTAACGCTACGGAGGGTGATAATATCCGGGCTGACCAGCAGGTGGGATATGTGGATTCCACACGATTGTCGCTGCAGAAGAAAGAGCTGGAGGCGCAACTGGAATCGATTCGTGCGCGTATCACAAATATTAATGCTGAGGTGGAAGTACAGCAAGCAGAGTTATCGCTGGCAGAAACGAACCTGAATCGGCTGCAGGCGCTGCAAAAAGATGGTGCCACCACCCAGCAAAAACTGGATGATGCCCAGGGCCGGGTTCGTACCATCCAGAAGCGGATTGATGCACTTCAGACACAGAAGCAGTCGGTACGGGCGGAAATCAACGCCACGCAGGCGCGCATCGATCAAATCAACGATCAGATTGAAGATGCCTTGATCATAAACGCGGTGAACGGCACTGTTCTGACAACGTTTGTAGAACCGTATGAGCTGGTGCAGCGAGGTCAGCCGCTCTACCGGATTGCTAACCTCGATACGTTGATCCTTCGCGTTTATGTGGATGGCGCGCAATTGCCAAGTATAAAACTCGGGCAGCAGGTAGAAGTACTGGTGGACAAAAATGCCGAAGAAAACCAGTCGATGGCGGGCCGGGTCAGCTGGATCGCTTCGGAGGCAGAATTTACCCCGGAGCAGATTCAAACCAAGGAAGAGCGCGTGACACAGGTATACGCAGTGAAGGTTCGGGTCCCCAACTCAAATGGCATTCTGAAAATAGGGATGCCGGGTGAAGTGAATTTTTAGCCACTGATCTACACAGATTGTTACTGATAATAACATATCTGTTTGAATCTGAGGCCATTAACAAGGTAAAACTATGAGCATTGTAAGTATTCAAAATTTGACGAAGACCTACGGTAAGGTCACCGCACTGGACGAGATTTCGGTCGAGATCCGGGAAGGTGAACTGTTCGGATTCATTGGTCCGGACGGCGCGGGGAAGACGTCGCTCTTCCGGATATTGACAACGCTGCTGAAACCGGATTTGGGAAAAGCTAGTGTGTTGGGATATGATGTGGTGGACGATTACCGCCAAATCCGCCCGCTTCTCGGCTATATGCCCGGCCGATTTTCGCTGTACCAGGACCTGAGCGTACGGGAAAATATGGATTTCTTTGCCTCGGTCTTCGGTACTACGCTGGAAGAAAATTATGACCTCGTGGCACCCATTTACAGTCAGCTCGAGAAGTTTGAGTCGCGCCTGGCCGGTGCCCTTTCCGGTGGGATGAAGCAGAAGCTGGCGCTGAGTTGTGCCCTGATCCACAAACCGGAGTTGCTAATCCTGGATGAGCCCACCACCGGCGTAGATGCGGTATCTCGGCAGGAGTTTTGGGAGATGCTTCAGCACCTTAAGTCGCAGAATATCACAATCATTGCCTCTACCCCGTATATGGATGAAGCCGAGCAGTGCGATCGTGTGGCCCTGATAGATGAAGGCCATATCCTGAAAATTGATACGACCGAAAGGGTTGTGGCAGCCTTCGAGAAGCCGCTTTTGGCTGTAAAGGCCGACAATCGGTACCGGCTACTGAAAATGCTTCGCGATTACCCGTACGCACATTCAGTTCAGCCTTTTGGGGAATACGTGCACTACACCGACCAGCGGGAACAGCCACAGCCGGAAGCGTTGCGACAATATCTCTCGGAAACTGGATTTACAAACATTGAAGTCAAACCGGTACAGCCGGATATCGAGGACAGTTTTATGGCATTAATGCAGGAGGAAATGGTATGAGTCAGAATGAATTGGCCATACAGGCAACCAATTTAACCCGAATGTTTGGGGATTTTACCGCGGTCGACCAGATCAGCTTTGAGGTCGGTCAGGGAGAGATCTTCGGCTTCCTGGGGGCAAACGGCGCCGGCAAAACCACAGCGATACGGATGCTCATCGGGTTGCTGGCTCCCACCTCAGGAGAAGCAAAAGTCGCAGGCTACGACGTGTACACGCAGGCGGAATCGATCAAGAAGCGGATTGGCTATATGAGCCAGAAGTTTTCACTCTATGAAGATCTGACTGTGTGGGAAAACATTCGGCTCTATGGCGGCATCTATGGATTGCCGTTTAAACAAATTAAACAGAAAGCCGACGACCTGTTGCAGACGCTGAGCCTGAGTGAGGCCCGTGGCAAGCGAATCGGCTCCCTGCCGCTGGGATGGAAACAGAAACTGGCATTTTCAGTGGCGATCATGCACGACCCGGATATTGTATTCCTTGATGAGCCCACCGGCGGGGTCGACCCGATCACACGCCGCCAGTTTTGGGAGCAGATCTACAAGACCGCCGAAGAGGGTACAACGGTGTTTGTGACGACCCACTACATGGATGAAGCCGAATACTGCGATCGCGTCTCCATCATGGTGGACGGCCGGATTGAAGCGCTGAATTCTCCTGCGGGACTGAAGGAGGAGTTCCAGGCTGATGATATCGAGGAGGTTTTCATTGAGCTGGCACGTGGTGCGAAGCGCAGTGATCAGTGAGCAGTTTTGCAGTGTGTCAATTTTCAGTGAGCAGCGGATCACTGACAGTTAACCAAAATTTCATAGTTTATTTTGTAAGGATTCACAATGAAAGCAATCTAGCTAATAGCTGATTAAATAAACTTTGTTGATGATGGATAATAATTTGTATAAGAAATCATATGCGTTTTCTATTAGGATCGTTAAAGCCTATCAGTTTTTAAGCGACGAAAAGAAGGAGTTTATCCTGTCTAAACAGCTTCTTAAGTCAGGTACTAGCATTTGTGCGAATATTGCTGAAGCTAATGGTGCTATCTCAAAGGCAGACTTTTCTGCCAAACTTTCCATCTCATACAAAGAGTGCCTGGAGACCAAATACTGGTTATCTCTTTTAAATGACACAGGATTTATTGATGCCAAAACATTTGAAAGCATGCATAAGGATGCCGACGAATTAGCCAAAATTTTATACTCCATACTCAAGAAAACCCGCATCAAATAAAAATTAAGATCAAAATTCTGCTTAACTGATAACTGTACACTGACACACTGTAAACTGATTATGCATTCATTCAAAGGTTTTGTCATAAAGGAGTTCCGGCATATTTTGCGTGATACCCGCACTTTGTTGATCCTGTTCGGGTTGCCGATCGCCCTGCTGTTGATCTTTGGCTACGCAGTCCGGAACGAGGTGAATGATGCTCAGGTCGCGATCCTGGACCATTCCAAAGACGAGATAACCCGCCAGCTCATACAGAAGCTCCAGGCCTCCGACGAGCTCAATATCACTACTTATCTTGAGTCGAATGACCAGATTGATCCCGCCTTCCAGGCCGGGAGTATCAAGCAGGTGATTGTCTTTGAGAAGGATTTCAAACGAAAAATGCAGCGCGAGGGGCAGGCCGACCTGCAGATCATCACGGATGCAAGCGAGCCCAACATCGCGGGACTGGTGCAGCAGTACACCCGGGCTATTGTCCAGAGCTGGCGGCCCGAAAATGCGATGGTGTCGGGGGCGAATATCGGCATACAGCCAACGGTGCGGATGCTGTTTAACCCGCAGCTGAAAAGTGTCTATTATTTTGTACCGGGCCTGATCGCCGTAATCCTGATGATGGTGTCGGCACTGATGACCTCGGTTTCCATCGCACGTGAAAAGGAGACCGGTACGATGGAAATCTTGCTGGTCTCGCCACTAAAGCCGCAGCACATTATTGTAGGGAAGGTAATTCCCTACCTGGTACTTTCGGTGATAAATGTGATAACCGTGCTGGTAGTGGCAGAGGTGGTTTTTAGGGTACCGTTCCGGGGGTCGGTGCTGTTTTTCTTGTTTGTCTCCCTGCTGCTGATCTTTTCAGCCCTTGCACTTGGTGTCCTGATTTCTACGAAGGCGGAAGACCAGCGCACGGCAATGATGGGCTCTCTGATGGGTACGTTGCTGCCCACGTTCCTGCTTTCGGGATTCATCTTTCCGGTGCAAAGTATGCCACAGGTTCTGCAGTGGTTTAGTCATGTGGTACCCGCCAAGTGGTATTTGATAACGGCCCGTGGATCCATGCTGATGGGGACCGGCTTTGAGTACCTCTGGTTCCCGATATCCATCTTGGCAGCTATGACGGTGGTGTTGGTATTTGCAGGGATCCGTAATTTCCATGACCGGCTTGAATAAGCTATCAGCAACTAGCTTTCAGAACAGGTGACTACTGATAGCCTAAAAATATACACGCAATATTAGATGAATAAGTGAAAAAACAATGAGAACCATATTCTACCTGGTACAAAAAGAGTTTTTACAGATACTGCGGGATAAAGCGATGCTTTTTATCCTGTTTGCGGTTCCGATTATTCAGCTGGTGGTGCTGGCCTATGCGGCTACCTTTGAGCTAAAGGATGCGGAGTTCCACTTGGTGGATCACGACCAGAGCACCCTTTCGACACGGCTGGCCAACACGTTTGAGTCGACCGGCTATTTTACGAAGGTGGGGCAGAGCTTCAGTGACGAGCAGGGAATCGACGATATCCTGCGAAACCGAGCCAAGATGGTAATGGTGATACCCAGCGATTTTGAGAAAGATGTGCGCTCCGGCCAGGTGCCCGCCGTGCAATTTATTATCAGTGCGGTGGATGGAAATACGGCTGGCCTTATCCAGAGCTATAGTCAGGCCATTTTGCGTGGTTTTGGGCAGAATGTAAGCTCCGAAATCCAGACGGTCTCGATCGGTGGAACTGTCAAGCGCGCTGGATTCAATATCAGCACCTCCAACTGGTACAACAGCACGCTCGACTACATCATGTACATGGTGCCGGGCATTATCACGATTCTGGTGACGCTGATATGCCTGCTGCTTTCGGTGCTGAATATTGTGCGGGAGCGGGAGATCGGCACCATCGAACAGATCAATGTGACGCCGATCAAAAAGTACCAGTTTATTGCCGGCAAGCTGGTTCCCACCTGGATATTGGCGATGCTGGTGCTGACCGTGGGCCTGCTTGTCTCTTATCTGTGGTTTGAGATCCCGTTTCGCGGCAATGTGCTGTTGATCTATGGCACGGCGGCCATCTACCTGCTGGCGATCCAGGGATTGGGCCTGTTGATCTCCTCGGCCTCCAACACCCAGCAGCAGGCGATGTTTATCAATTTTTTCTGCGTAATGATCTTTATGCTGATGGGCGGTATATTCACTCCCATCGAAAGCATGCCGCAGTGGGCGCAGCAGCTGACAGTAGTCAACCCGCTCGCCTACTTTGGCAAGATCATGCGGATGGTACTGCTTAAAGGATCGGGCTGGGGCGATATACAGGATATGGTGTGGGGCATTACCCTGATGGCCGTTGTTCTGCTGCCGGTCGCGATCATAAGCTACCGGAAACGAACGGTATAGTGAATGCCAAAGCGTGGGCCCTGCAACAATGACTATGACAAGAAATAGATAACAGAAATTTAATCGCTTTTACCGGGAATAAAAGCAAGTTTTATTTTTTAGGCAGAAATTCAATTTTGCTATACCCCTCTTCTTGAAGAGGGGCCTGGATAGGTACCACCAATACGCTTGGTCGGAAGATTCCGATTTCTGTTGCAATCCCGTGTTAACAGTCCCTGCTGTAAATCTTGTTGCAGGTGACAGTTATTTTCATGATTATTATGTTTGAACATATAAACATTGCATGTCTGTATATTCTACTATCTTGGTAACGGTTTTTATCTTAATATTATATTAATTATAGGGAAAACAGAGAGGGTACTATTCTTCCGCTGATATATTGGGATAAAAATGAGTTGATAGATATGGGATTGGGATTAAAAGAAGTGGGACACAAGGATTAGAAGAACTCTCTAGACCGAAATTCTAAGATATACATAAATAAAAGGTGATGGGCCGATTATTAGTTCTGGCAGGGAAGCAAAGTAATATTGCGGGCGGAGCTTTTCTTTTGATCATGTTAATGATGGCTACCGGTTGCAGTTCTGGTGATGAGTATGCGGGAAAAGGGGAGCCAATACCGGAAAAAATAGATTTTAATTTTGATGTAAAGCCGATCCTTTCGGACCGTTGTTTTGCCTGCCATGGTCCGGATGAGGCGGCCATGAAAGCGGACCTGCAGCTGCATATCCAGGAAAAGGCCTATGCCGCCCTTGGAGAAGAGGATGAACAGGTCCGCCATGCGGTGGTCCCCGGCAAGCCCGATCACAGCGAACTCTACAAGCGTATTTCTTCGGATGACCCTGAGTTCAGGATGCCCCCGCCCGAGTCCAACTTGACCATCAGTGACCGGGAGATTGCCATCCTTAAAAAGTGGATCGCCCAGGGTGCCGAGTACAAAAAGCACTGGTCGTTTATTCCGCCCGAAAAGCCGGAGCTGCCGGAGGTGGAGGACGAGGACTGGCCCCAAAATCCGATTGACTATTTTGTACTTAGCAGGATGGAAGAGAACGGTATGAGTCCCTCTCCACAAGCCACAAAAGAAAAACTGATTCGCCGGGTATCTTTTGACCTGACCGGCTTGCCACCAACGGTGGAAGAAGTAAACGAATTTGTGGCTGATAGTTCCGAGGACGCCTACGAGAAGGTTGTGGACCGCCTGCTGGCCTCCAAGGCCTACGGGGAACGCATGGCCGCCAAGTGGCTGGACGTGGCCCGTTATGCCGACACCCACGGTTACCAGGATGACGGTCCCAACCACATGTGGCCGTGGAGAGACTGGGTGATTGATGCATTTAACCAGAATATGCCCTTCGATCAGTTTACGACCTGGCAGATTGCGGGGGACCTGCTGCCGGATGCCACCCGGGAGCAGAAGCTGGCCACCGGGTTTAACCGGGTCCACATGCAAAACCAGGAGGGCGGCATTGTGGGCGAAGAGTACCGCGTGGAGTATGTGGTGGACCGGACCAGCACCACCTCCACGGCGTTCTTGGGATTGACCATGGAGTGTGCCCGGTGCCACGACCACAAATATGATCCCATTTCCCAGAAAGAGTATTTCCAGTTTTCGGCGTTCTTCAACAATATCAACGAGGCCGGACAGATTCCCAATGTCGGCGCCTCCGGTCCCACCATTCTGTTGCCCGACAGTGCTGCCGAGCAGCAGATCCAGTATCTCGATGCCGCTATTAGTGACCAAGAGCAAAAAGTAGCACAGCTTATGTCCAGCAAAAACGAAGAATTTGCCCAATGGCAAGACCACCAGCAGTCGCCCGGCCCGTTTGATCCCGGAACCGAAGGGCTGGTCGCTCATATCGACTTTAATGGAATCTCCGATGGAAAAGTAACTAACCTGGCCAGCGATTCCCTGGATGGCCGTGTGAAAGGGGAGCTGCCCGAGGTGGACGGTAAATTTGGAGGAGCACTTGAGTTTGAAAAAGGCAATTCCATTAATGTGGGGGATATTGCATCCTTCGAACGGACCGATCCGTTCTCCTTTAGCCTGTGGGTCAATCCATCAGATACGGCCAGCGGCTCAGAGGCCCCGGTGTTGGTGAAAACCGGGAATATTTTTATCGGTTACCGGGGCTACGACATGTCCCTTCTTGAAAATAAAATTTCCGTACGCTTAATGCACGGATGGCCGTATAATGCTATTCAAATCAAAACCCTGGAGGCGCTGCCCCTCAACCAGTGGAGTCATCTGAGCGTCACCTATGACGGATCAAGTCGAGCTGAGGGCATCCAGGTATATGTAAACGGGAAGAGGTGGGAAACCAGCATCCATCAAAACAATCTGTTTAAGAATATTGTGATTGGGCAGGAAGAGGAAACGTATCCTTCACAACCATTTTTGATAGGAGAACGAAGCTCATTTGAGAAGATTGAATACACAGGGCTGAAGCTGGATGAGCTGAAGATTTTCGACCGCCGCCTGAGCCGGGCCGAGATATTGGCCTTATCGGGCAGCCAGGACCTGCCGGAATTGATGGCCCGGGCCCCGAACAAGCGCAGCGAGTACCAGCGGAAAATATTATTTGATCACTACCTGCTCCACCACGACCCCGAGTACAACCGGAAGGCCGATAAGCTGCAGGGGCTGCGGGTACGCAAAAGCCAGCTCACCGATACGCTCCGCGAAGTCATGGTGATGGGCGAACGCATCAGGAAGCGGGATACCTACGTGCTTAAGCGCGGGTTGTATGACAACCGGGGGGAAAAGGTCAAGGCCAACGTGCCTAAAAGTGTGATGAGTTTTCCCGACGATCTGCCGAAAAATCGGTTGGGATTGGCCCAGTGGCTCGTAAGCGATGAGAATCCCCTGACGGCGCGCGTGATCGTGAACCGCTACTGGCAGATGTATTTCGGGAAGGGCATTGTGGATACCCCGGGCGACTTTGGGAACCAGGGCTCGCTGCCCTCGCATCCCAGGCTGCTGGACTGGCTGGCGGTCACCTTCCGCGAGAGCGGGTGGGACGTGAAGGCGATGCAGAAGCGGATTGTGATGTCCCAGACCTACCGGCAATCGGCGATCATGACTGAGGAGCAACTGGCCCGGGATCCCTCAAATACATACCTGGCCCGTGGCCCACGCTTTCGGATGACCGCGGAGATGATCCGGGATAACGCCCTGGCGGCCAGTGGACTGCTGGTCGAACAGGTGGGCGGCCCGAGCGTCAAACCCTACCAGCCGGAAGGCCTGTGGAAAGAGAAAACCTCCGGCCGGCATCTGACCGAATACATACCGGACCGCGGGGATTCGCTGTACCGCCGAAGCCTGTATACGTTTTGGAAGCGAACCTCTCCCCCGCCCTTCATGACCACCTTTGACACGCCCGGCCGAAGTCACACCTCGGTAGAACGGGGCAAGACCAGCACCCCGCTGCAGGCGCTGTTTACCCTGAATGACCCGCAATTCGTGGAGGCCTCCCGGCTGCTGGCCGAGCGGATGATGAAAGAGGGCGGAGACAGCCTGCAAAGCCAGATTTCGTTTGGGTTTAAAGCGGCCACCTCTCGTTCGCCCGAAAGCAAAGAAGTGGAACTGCTGTCAGAACTGTATCGCCAGGAGCTGCAGGCGTTCCAGCACCAGCCCAGCCGGGCCGATAGCCTGCTGAATGTAGGCGAATACCAGCTGGACGGCAGCCTTGAAAAACCGGAACTGGCGGCACGTACGATTGTTGCAAGCACCATCCTCAATCTCGATGAAACGATAACCAAGGAGTAGGACCATGTCCAACGATAAAGAAATTGACAAGCTGAATAACAACATGAACCGGAGGCATTTCCTTTCCAAAACCAGCCTCGGCCTCGGGGCGGCGGCCCTGGCTTCGCTGTTGCCCAAGTCGATGTTATCGAAGGGGGATGAGGGCTTGGATGGAGTGCTGGATTCTCCCCACGTAATCCCGAAAGCCAAGCGGATCATTTACCTCTTCCAGAGCGGCGGGCCCTCCCAGCAGGATATGTTTGACTACAAGCCCAAGCTTCGCGAGATGCACGGGGATGACCTGCCCCCTTCGGTGCGCGGAGACCAGCGGCTGACCGGGATGACCGCCAACCAGGACGGGTTCCCGCTGGCCAGCTCACACTACGATTTTAAACGCCATGGCGACAGCGGCATATACGTCAGTGAACTGATGCCGCATACCGCCGAGGTGGTCGATGAGTTGTGTTTTGTCAAATCGGTCTATACCGATGCCATCAACCACGACCCGGCGATCACGTTCATCCAGACCGGCTCCCAGCAGGCGGGGCGCCCCAGCATGGGCTCGTGGATCAGCTACGGTCTGGGCTCCGACAACGAGAATCTGCCGGCTTTCAGCGTGCTTATTTCCCGCGGCTCGGGCCGCCCGTTTGACCAGCCGCTGTACTCGCGATTGTGGGGCAATGGTTTTTTGCCCTCCTTGCACCAGGGCGTCCAATTCCGGTCGGGAAAAGACCCCGTGCTGAACCTGAATAATCCGCCGGGGGTAAACAAGATGAGCCGCCGCAACATGCTCAGCAAGCTCAAGGATTTGAACCAGCTGCACCTGAACCGGTTTGGGGACCCTGAGATTACCTCCCGCATTAGCCAGTACGAGATGGCCTATCGCATGCAGACCTCCGTGCCGGAGACGATGGACCTGTCCGACGAGCCCGACTGGGTGTTCGATATGTATGGGGAAGATGCCAAAAAGCCGGGGACCTACGCCGCGAACTGCCTGCTGGCGCGTCGGCTGGCCGAGCGGGATGTGAAATTTATCCAGCTCTACCACATGGGGTGGGACCAGCACAATGGGATACCCGACCAGCTGCCCCTGCAGTGCAAGGACATTGACCAGGCGTCGGCAGCGTTGATCAAAGACCTGAAACAGCGGGGATTGCTCGACGAGACGCTGGTAGTTTGGGGCGGGGAGTTTGGACGGACCTCCTACTGCCAGGGGGAACTCTCCAAGGAAACCTACGGGCGCGATCATCACCCGCGCTGCTTTACCATGTGGATGGCCGGGGCCGGGATCAAGTCGGGATTCGAATACGGCAAGACCGATGATTTTGGCTACAACATCGTGGAGAATCCGGTGCATATTCATGATATACAAGCCACGATCCTGCACCTGATGGGCATCGACCATGAGAAGTTGATCTACAAGCACCAAGGGCGCCGGTTCCGCCTGACTGATGTGCACGGGCACGTGGTGGAGGATATCCTGGCCTGATGAAATTGGATCTATTTCAGGCTTAGGTCGTCGGCGAAATGAGGAGATAATTGGTTCTGGTGAAGCATAAAATAGTATCTGATCTCCAGTTTGGCCAATAGAGAGCGCCGGACAATCTTGTCCGATCAAGCAGGAACGAGTTTGACGGTATCTTCAATGGCAATTGCTCACATTACCCCGCCCTTCGTTAAACGATCTGATAGGTAATTGAGAAGTGGCACACATATAGGTAAGCGGATATAAGATATTTTGAGAAGTAAATAGATTAATAAGAAATTTGGAGTTCGTATATGTTGAGTAGTACCTGTATTGGATTAGTATTGACTACAATGCTATGGGGCGGAGGGGCCTTGGCAGAGGTCGTTGCCCATGGCGTGGCTATTGAATCTGCAGTTGCGGTAGCCTTGCAGTCCGCTGCTGCTGGTAGTCCCTCTGATCTAGTGTTGTTTATCGGGCGTTTTCATCCCCTGTTGGTACATCTTCCGATTGGCTTCCTGCTGCTGGCATTTTTGCTGGAGTTGTTCGGGCGATTTGAGCGATACAAGGATCTTGGGAACGCGGTTTCTTTTTCCCTGTTTTTGGGCGGACTCAGCGCGGTCGGTGCGGCTGGTACAGGTTATCTTCTTTCCATGGACGGTGGATATGGAGAAGGGGTACTATCTATCCACATGTGGCTTGGGATAGCAGTGGCCCTGCTCTCGTTGGCCGCTTTTGTGCTGCGCCAGTGGTACTACGAAAATCCAAAATTAAAGAAAGTCTATACGGGCGTGCTTGCGGCGATGGTCCTTTGCCTTGTGAGTGCGGGCCATTACGGTGGCTCATTAACCCACGGATCTGATTATCTGGTCCAATATATGCCGGAGCCTCTTCGGCCATTTGCGGGATTACCGCCCAAAGAAGATAGAGGAATACCGAAAATTGAAAATATTGATTCAGCGAGAGTTTTTCAGGATGTCATACACCCAATCCTGGATACTCGCTGCGTAAGCTGCCACAATCCTGAAAAGAAAAAAGGAGAGCTGCTGCTTACCACGTATGAGAATATGATGGAAGGCGGAGAAAGTGGTCCACCGTTAAAAGCAGGAAGTGCCGACAGCAGTGACCTGGTCCACCGCCTGCTGCTTCCCGAGGCCGATGATGATCATATGCCGCCGGAAGGGAAAATGCAGCTTACGGGGGACCAGGTGGATCTAATTACCTGGTGGATTGACCAGGGAGCCCCGATGGATCTGACCATATCCGAGATGCAGGTGCCGGAAGATATCTCGGAAGCCTTGAATAAGCTGACGGTGGAGGGCACCAGTTTCCTGGCCAAAACCGAGGTGCCCAAAGCGGATACATCGGTTATCAACAACTTAAAAAGTCAAGGGATTAAGATTTCCCCGATCGCACAGGAAACCAATTTCTTACAGGTAAAATATCCATCGACTGAAGACAGCGTTAATCTGCAAAAACTAACCCCAATTTCTGAGCAGATCACCTGGCTGGATCTGGCCAATACCAAAGTAAGTGACCAGGGACTCTCGCATCTAGCGGAATTTACCAACCTTACAAGACTTAACCTGGAGCAAACTTCTATCGCGGACAGTGCAATGGCAATAGTCAGTTCACTGGAGCATTTAGAATACCTGAATGCCTACCAAACGGATGTGAGTGATGAGGGGTTGCAACAGTTGCAAAAAAATAAAAGTTTAACCGCTCTCTATATTTGGCAAACCAACGTGACGGATGAAGGCGTGAATAAGTTACAGGAGAAGCTCACAGAGTTATATATCGATACTGGATGGGGGCAGGCTACAGTTGACAGCACTACGACAAAAGATCAACAATCAAGATGAGTATAGCTTTGGTATCTGTACACTAATCAATTTTAAATATTAAAATCTTTATGATTTGTATAAATGTACGTACATTTATTAAATGTGTTAACATAGTATTAAATGAATCTATACTAAACTTGGAATTACTGGTACCAGTTTTCAATGCAAATCGATCATAAATCATCCGTTCCTTTATATAAGCAGATTGAAGATTATCTGCGAGATTTGATAGAAAGCGGAGAGTATGACAGTGGAAAGTTTTTGCCTAAAGAAGAAGAATTGGCCAGCCAATTTGGAGTGTCCAGGAACACAGTGCGCCAGGGAATAATGCAATTGGTACGTGAAGGACTGCTGGAGAGACGAGCAGGAAAAGGCACGTATGTGTCAGATCAAAATATTACAACTTACCTTTCTGAGTGGCACAGTTTTACCGAGGAGATGCTGCGAAAAGGCGTTGAGCTACATAACTACCTGATACAGTCCCATTTTGAAGCTGCAAATAGAGAAGTGGCAGAAGCGTTGCAAATAGACGAAGGAAAGCAGGTGTTAAAACTGGAGAGGCTACGTGGGGACGAAAATCATCCTTTTGTATACTTTGTTTCATGGTTCCATCCCCGAATAAAGTTGACTGGGGAAGAGGATTTTACCCGACCTTTATATTCGATCCTGGAGGATGATTATTCCGTTTATCCAGTCTACTCAAATGAGGAGCTGAGCGCTATCTCAGCAGATAAAAAAATAGCCAAGTATTTGAGAGTGGATGAGAATCTACCGATTCTTTATCGCCAGAGACTCGTTCTCGATTCTGGGAATCGCCCGATTGAGTATAACGTTGGTTACTATCGGAGCGATGAATTTTCATATTCCATTCGATTTCAGAGATCCACCTCTTAGGGATAGAAACAGTGACACCTCTCATAAGGAATACAGTTACTTTTTCCGTTGGGTTTTCCTAATCATCCTTGCCTGTTCATTATATTGAGTGATCAAAAAACGAGCTAAAATCACCGGCGGTGGATTTATTCGCCTGGATGGGTTCCGCTGTGGCTAAAGAAACTGAGATATTGTACGGACGTGGCTCCCCGCCCTGCACGGTTTCTTTCTACACGCCTGCGCTGCGCTTTTACCGGGCGGCTTATAAATCCGCAGGCTGGAACGGATAAAACAAATAATGTGGCAACCCCAAGTCCAGAAAATCCCTGCTTTGCATTTCTTAACCATGACCAGCGAGAAAAAGCTATGCCTTGACCAAGGGCTTAACGCGCAATCATCCTTCACAATCAACATAAAGAAATATTATGGATGACTTTTTGCATAAAAATAGTCAGATTAGGTCTAGCCAACGGGATCTGTTGATGCATCATACAGGGGATCAAAATCTTAACTACTGATTATTATACGTATGCAGCGAACAGTCATTTTTCTATCGATCTTGATATCACTGCTAATAAGCGCAGTATGTGATGCTCAGAATACAGCCATAACAAAAAGTGAGTTTATTTTTACCGAAGCTCCGTTCGAGGAGTGCCATGCCTCCACCATTGAGTCGACTCCCGATGGACTGGTTGCCGCCTGGTTTGGGGGCACCGAAGAGAGCAACGAGGATGTGGAGATCTGGCTGAGCCGCAATACGGGCGCTGGTTGGTCAGATCCGGTTTCAGTGGCCGACGGAGTGCAACATGCCGACAAGCGATATCCCACGTGGAACCCAGTATTGTTCCAGGTGCCCGACGGAAAGCTGATGTTGTTTTACAAAGTCGGGCCAAATCCCAGGGAATGGTGGGGTGCCCTGAAGACCTCCGGCGATTACGGGCAAAGCTGGTCACGGGGATACCGGCTGCCGGAAGATATTTTAGGCCCCATCAAAAACAAGCCGATTATGACAGAAGATGGCCGCCTGATCAGCCCGTCGAGCACAGAGCATGACGGGTGGCGTGTCCACTTCGAGATTTCCCCGGACACCGGCAAAACATGGCAGCTGGTCGGGCCGATCAACGACGCGAAGGAGTACGATGTGATTCAGCCCAGCATCCTCCGGCACGGGGGTGATACACTCCAGATACTGGCCCGCAGCAAAAATAATCGCATTATCACCTCGTGGTCCTATGACGGGGGCTATAGCTGGAGTTCGCTGACACCTACCGAACTTCCCAATCCCAATTCGGGCACCGATGCGGTTACCCTTGACAATGGACATCACCTGTTGGTCTACAACCATTCTGAAAAAGATGAAGGAGAATGGGGCGGGCCCCGAACGCCGCTGAATGTGGCCGTTTCGGAAGATGGGAAACAGTGGCATACTGTAATAACACTCGAGGATACACCCGGGGAATACTCCTACCCCGCCGTCATCCAGGCATCCGACGGGCTGGTGCATATCACCTATACCTGGAAGAGAAAGAGGGTAAAGCATGTGGTGCTGGATCCGGAAAAGATAGACTTTTAATAGAATATGACAACGATAGATGTCGTCATATTTTTTGTCTACCTGGTTGGAATAACCGTTTTTGGCGGTTCCTTTTATCGCAAGAACAAAACCTCTTCCGCCTTCACGCTCGGTGATAATACGATCCCGGGATGGGTCATCGGGATGTCGATCTTTGCGACCTTTGTCAGCAGCATCAGCTATCTGGCCTTGCCGGGAGAGGCGTACATGTCAAACTGGAACGCCTTTGTATTCAGCCTTTCCATTCCAATAGCCATTGTGGTGGCGCTTTACTTTTTTGTGCCACATTACCGCAGTGTCAACAGTCCCTCAGCTTATACCTACCTGGAAGATCGGTTTGGCTCGTGGGCGCGGGTCTATGTCTCCACCTGCTACTTGCTGACCCAGCTAATGCGGATCGGTACCATCCTGTACCTGCTGGCGCTGGCTATTCATGCTGTCTTTGGATGGGATATAGCCACGATTATTATCGTTACCGGCCTTACCGTTATCATCTATTCGGTGCTCGGCGGCCTTCAGGCGGTGGTCTGGACCGATGCCATCCAGGGGATTATTCTTATTGCGGGGGCCCTGTTTTGCATCGGTTATATCCTGCTCTACCTGCCGGGAGGACCCGAACAGCTGTTTGCCGTGGCGTTCGAGCATCACAAGTTCAGCCTGGGCAGTTTCGATCTGAATATTTATGAGTCTACGTTCTGGGTGGTGCTGATCTACGGTACGTTTATCAATTTGCAGAATTACGGGATCGATCAAAATTATGTACAGCGGTATGTGGCCGCCCGGACTGACGAAGAGGCCCGACGTTCGGTATTGTACGGCGGACTGCTTTACATTCCTGTCTCCGCCTTTTTCCTGTTTATCGGGACGGCCCTGTATGCGTTTTATGCCTCCTCTGCCGGGCACCTGCCGCCCGAACTTACGGAGGCCAGCCGGAGCGATCGTATATTCCCCTATTTTATTGTTAATGAACTGCCGCCGGGCATCACCGGTTTGCTGGTCGCCTCTATATTTGCAGCGGGAATGAGCACGATATCGACCAGCCTGAACAGTTCAGCCACCGTATTCCTGACCGATTATTACGAGCGTTTTTTCAAGCGTGCGGCCAGTGAGCGGGATTCGATGCGGGTGCTGTACGTCTCTTCCCTGCTGGTCGGATCTGCAGGAATTTTTATAGGGCTCTCCCTGGTTGATGTCACCAGTGCGCTGGATGCCTGGTGGAAACTCTCTTCGATCTTCAGCGGCGGGATGCTCGGGCTGTTCCTGCTGGGCATCTTTACCCGCACCCGCAATACTGTTGCCCCGATCGTCGGGGTGATCGCCGGAATCGGGGTGATCATGTGGCTGAGCCTGTCCAGGTTTTTCCAGCTGGAGGGTACGCTCGGTTACCAGATCCACTCCTACCTGACCATTGTACTGGGAACAACGGTCATCTTTTTGGTTGGCTTTTTGGGATCCTTGATCAAAGGAGATAGCACCAGGAATGAGTAGCGACCGCCTGGCCGGTTTTTAGCATTTAATCGTATCAGCAACAAAAAATCCATTATTTGATATGAACAGAGTTGAAGGAATTGTACCGCCCATGGTAACCCCGCTGCTGAATGATGACGCGCTGGACCTGCCGGGCATAGAAAACCTGGTGGAACATCTCATATCGGGCGGGGTGCACGGCCTGTTTCTTTTGGGGACTACCGGGGAGGGCCCCAGTATAAAGCAGTCCATGCGCGTTACGCTGATACAAAAAGTGTGTGACCAGGTGCAGGGACGAATTCCTGTATGGGTGGGGCTTATGAACACCTCGTTCCGGGAGGCCGTCGAGCTGGCGGATAAGGCGAAAGAGTGTGGAGCCCGGGGGCTGGTACTGGCCCCGCCAAGCTTCTATAAGATAGAACAGCATGGACTGTACAGGTTGGTTGACCAGATGCTCGATGAGATCTCCCTGCCGTTATACCTGTACAATAATCCCGGGGTCACCCAGGTATCGTTTGAACTGGAGACTGTCGCCCGTCTTCTCCCGAGGGAGGGCGTACGCGGAATGAAAGATAGCTCAGGCGATATGATATATTTCCAGCGACTCCGGGAACTCACCGAACAGACCGAAACGGAGCTCTATATGGGTCCCGAAGAGCTGCTGATGGAATCCCTGATCGTGGGTGGACAAGGCGGTATACCGGGCGGAGCCAACATTTTCCCGGAACTATATGTCGCCATGTACAAGGCGGTAACCTCTGGGGATTTGGACAAGGCTCAAAATTTACAACGTAAAATTATGCGGTTGACGAAAGTGGTATATGGTGGCAGCGGTTTTATTGCCGAAAAAGTCGTTAACGGCATCAAGTGTGCCCTGCAGGCACTGGATATCTGTTCTGCGGAGGTCTCCAAACCGCTGGACAGGGCGAGCGAGAAGAAGGAGAAAAAAATCAGGGAGTTGTTGAAAACCCACACCCGGTCTGGATAAGTTTGTGGTGACTGGCAAGTGCTCAAACCGGTTTTGCAACCGTCCTCAAACAAAACAAGTAATATAATGTCAGAAGCATGAAGGGTCGAATGGTACGATATTCCTGTTTAATGCTGTTGTTGCTGTTGACCAGCGGTCCGGTTCAGGCCCAGGTTTATAAGACCTGGCTAAGCGTGGATGGAGGGTATCTGCACCAGGAAGTTACTCCCACTGGACTGCGGGCTCCTGTTTATCAAACAGCCAACGGTTTTAGTTCGGGACTTTCTCTTTACTACGCGGACCAGGGATCCTACCATCTGGCTACATTCAGTTACAACCGGCAAAACAATCCCCGGCTTTATCCTGCAGATATTTCGTCATTTACTGACAGGTTCCTTTCATTGCAGGTCAACTATGAGTATACCTATTTTCATTTTCGAAATGTGGCCGATCTGCACCTGGACTTAGGATCTGGTCCTTATCTTTTTGTACAGAATCAGATTACCCACCTGCAGGCCGGCGCCAACAGCTCCGTTGAGAATAACCACCTGCTGTATGGCGGAGGAGTAAACCTTGTTCTGCGATACAGGCAACCGGGATTCCCGCTAACGGCACGGCTCAATATGGTCAATGGAGGTTTTTGGGGACGCCAGGAGGTGAAACAACAAGTTGACAGCGAAGCTGAATACAAGGCCAATGGCTGGATGTCTGATATCAGTATGAATATCGCGTACCGACCGGCTGTCAACTGGAAATTTTATTTACGGTACAACTGGAGTGAACGCCTGGAGTATCTGTATAATGAGCAGCAACGGCGAACATACCAGGGTATCAGTTTGGGCATAAGTTTTAGGCTGGAGGACGATTGATGAGATATAAGATCCTGATTTGTATTACGCTACTATTTGCAGGCACGGGATGTACCCGGCTTTTCGATTCTGCCGATGAAAAAAATGGCGACTGGAATACATACCGATCCGAACATTATATTTTTTATGTAAGGGATAACAGTGAAGCAGAGCGTGCAATTGAGAAGATCCAGCAGGAACAGGAGCGGGCCTACCGTGAAATTAACGAGCGGCTGGATATCTCCTTCACTCGAATGTTAAAGGTCTATATATATGATTCCAGGCAAGATATGGGAGAGACCGACAGGACCGGGATCGCTCATCCGGAAATCGGAACCATTGAAGTGATCTACAATTCTGAGATACAGTCGATCGGCGTTCCGGGCGTTTCCCTCCATGAGCTGAGCCACCTGGTGGTCTTTTATGAATGGTGTCCCGTATCGGAACCCGTGTTTGCCGAGGGCCTGGCAGTGTGGCTGGATGACTACTGGGGAGACCCGGCTATCAGTACGACGAATCTGTTTAGCATCAGTAAAAAGAGAATGGAGGCGGGCACCCTTCCGGCCGTTGAAGCGATGGTCACCGGGTGGAGCGGCATTGAGTCTCGCTATTCATACCCGGCCGCCGGCTCATTTACCAAATACCTGGTGCAGGAGTACGGGCTGAATGCATTCCGGCAGCTTTACTGCGAAGCTCAAAGGCAGGATTTCGACTCTGTATTTTTTGAGATCTACGGCAAGCAGTTTTGGGAGGTCGAAACCGAGTACGAGACGTTCCTGCAAAACTATTAGATACCATAAAAATTGTTGCCCACAAGGGAAAAGACAGGTCAAAAACATCATTCCGGCTGTAGTTTGGTAAAGCAAACAATTCCCCTGTTGCGTTGCTGCTCAACTGAAAACCCGGCGCGCTCAAACAGCTCGTTACTCTCCGGGACCGTCCAGAATTTGAGTCCACCAAATTCCGCGGAGTCCTGCAGCAGCCGTACATACCAGGCATCCGATTTGACAAGGTGCATCATAAAAAAGCTGCCCTCCTTCCTGATAACCCGCCGCGCCTCGTACAGAACTTTCATCGGGTCGGTGAGTTCGTTGAGGGTGCCTCCCATCATCAATCCGTCGAACGTCGCTCCAAAAAAGGGTAGTTCGCGGGCGTCTCCGCGAAGCAGGTACAGGTCGGTTTGGTCTGCCTCGGCCTTCAGGCGGGCCTCCTCCAGCATCTGGGATGAAAAGTCGAGGGCTACAACACGGGATTCCGGCTGGGCTTTTTTAACCAGCCGGGCATACAATGCCGTAGAACACCCGATATCCAGGTAGAGATTGCCGGGCCGCGGATTGAGCCACTCAATCAGCAGCTCCTGCTCTTTTTCGATTGGGAACTCCTCCCCCGTAAGCAGGGAGAGCGATCGTTTCCGCCATAAATCCTCGTAAGCAGCAGCCGTCACCTTCCAGTGGTTGCTGCTCTGGGCCCAGGACATCGAGGGGGGCGTTTCTCCCAAAAGGTCAATAATATTATTCCGGATTTTATACTCGTCCCCTTTGCTGGAACAGATGGTACCGTTGAACGACTTCCCGAGCTGGGCTGCTTCGCCGGGAACTTCGATAGCTGCTCGTTCGTGTATGGGAGAACGGAGTTCTAGGGACATATAATTTGATTATGGATTGCACATGTTGAAATGGCGATTTTGACCAATAAACGGTTTTGCAAAAACTCCTGAAATTATAACGGGTCTTGTTACATTTCCATTCAACAGTTGATTTATTTGGAACCTGTCAGCAGTCTCCGTGTATTCTGTTTCGACCTATTTCGGTATTGGTAATCGGCAGAGAATAGTAACAGGTCCTGGAACAATCTCTGATACGCGGTGTGGCGACCACGTGTTACATCATCAGTCATTCTTTTGCAAGACCAGGGATATCTGGGCACCCTTCTTTACGCTCATCATTTCGGCGGCATCTCCCTTGTTTATGCCGACCTCCAGCATGCCGGAGCTGCCGATATAGGCAGCGGGTTCACCGTCGGGGACAGATCCAAAGGTGGGGACCAGCTCATCAAGAATCATATTTCCGACGTAGATCTTTACTGACTGCTTCCCAATTACATCCTCGATCAGGGAATAGTGGAGGTTTGTGACCAGGTTCCCGAATTTATCAATATGGATGATCCATCCCTGGAGACCGTCTTTGTCTGCAATAGGTGAGGCCCAGCGATAGGTCTTCAGGTCTTCCAGCGGTTCGCCGAGGTCGGCCAGTGAAACACCGTTACTCAGGTGGGCGGCAACCGGCGCGAAAATATCGCGCCCGTGAAAGGTGTTTGAGCGCTGCTCGTGCCAAAAAGTGTCATTGGTAAGACGGACCGCCTCGAACTCTTTATCCTCCGTGAGCAGGGAAAAGATACCGTTGTCTGGCCCCACATAGTATTGGTCATCCACCTTCAGGGCAATGGGGTTGCGGTCGGTTCCCACACCGGGGTCGATAACCACAAGGTGAACAGAGCCGGTGGGAAACAGGGGAGCCGAATTTTGCAGGACCCACGACCCGGCCATGATATCCTGGTCGGGAACTTCGTGAGAAATGTCTACAAAGCGGACGTCAGGGGCAATATCCAGCATAACCGCCTTCATTGCGCTCACGTAATAGTCCTGCAGTCCAAAGTCGGTTGTCAGCGTTACAATACTACGCATAGGAGTTAAGCATCACCGGCATAACAAGCATTAGCATCTCCTCTTCATCCTCCTCATCCAGCGGCTTTACAATGCCGGCCCGGTTTGGGGTGGAAAATTCAAAATAGACCTCTTCGCCATCCACATTGCCCAGCACGTCGGCCAGGTACTTGGCGTTGAAGCCGATCTCCATGGAGTCGTCATCATAGTCACAGCTGATGGTTTCCCGTGCCTCACTGCTCATATCTATATCCTCGGCCCGGATGGTGAGTTTGTCCTTATCCAGCTGAAGGCGAATCTGGCGGGTCGTAGAGCTGGAGAAGATGGAGACCCGCTTGACGGTTGCCAGCATCTGTTCCTTGTTGATAACCAGCTGTTTGTCATTTTCCCGCGGAATTACAGACTCGTAGTTGGGATATTGTTCGTTAATGAGTCTCGTAATAACAATGGTATTGCCGCTTTTAAAACGGGCATGATCTTCGGTAACCGTCAGCACGCACTCTTCTGCATGCAGGGCTTTTTGTACCAGGCTGAGAGCTTTCTCGGGGACGATAAACTGTACTTCCTGGTCAGAGGTGAGCTCCGACTTCACAAAACGAACCAGCCGGTGGCCGTCGGTGGCCACAAATTTCGATTCTTCGGGGCCGATATCAAAGTAGACGCCCATCATGGCCGGTCGCAGGTCGTCATTGGAGACGGCAAAAAGCGTTTTGTCGATGGAGTCCAGCATCAGATCCTTGGTGGTGTCAAGCTGTTGGCCTTCATCCAGGTTAGGCACTTCGGGGAATTCATCGGGATCTTCGCCCACCAGCTTGTATGTACCCTTGTCGGTACGGAACTTGATATTGAATTTTTCATCCACATCAAATGAGACCGGAATATCGGGGAGCTGCCTCAAGGTGTCGATCAACCGCCGGGCGGGAATCGCCACGGCCCCGTCTGCGTCGATATCGGCCTCCATATACTCAATAATGGAGATTTCAAGATCGGTAGCTGTCAGGCGCAGTTTTCCATTTTCACTTTCAAATAAAATCGTTTCCAGTATGGGGAGGGTGGCTTTGTTGGGTACAGCACCAGAAACCGCCGAAAGCGCTTTTACAAGGTCACTGCTTGAAGCATTAAATTTCATATCAGAATAATTTTTCTAAATTAGGGTAATCACTACATATTTGGCGTTGAGATGCACTCCAAAAAGATACCTTATACTAATAAATCCTTGCTCTCTTAGCAACCAGCACGGCCCATATAATACCCAAATATTGACCTCGGTATTCAGAGCTGTTATTTTCGGCTGAAAATAAAGATAATCAATCCCCTGCATGTGCGTATTTTACTGATTGGTCCCACCGCTGTTGGCAAAACGGCTCTTTCTCTTAAGCTGGCTCAGGCGGTCGATGCCGAAATCATTTCGGCCGACTCACGCCAATGTTACAGATACCTGGATATCGGCACCGCAAAACCGGATGAAGGGGAGCTTGAGAAGGTACCGCACTACAATATATCGATCCTGGATCCGGAGACAGAAGACAGCGCCGTTGATTTTTATGAGCGTGCCATGCAGTGGGAGCAGGAGATCGAAAAGCGAGGAAAAAACGTGCTGTATGTCGGGGGAAGTACCCTGCATGTGCAGTCGTTGATCAAGCCGTTTGACGACGTACCGGAAGCGGACGAAGGGAATATTGAAGAGCTGGAGCAGCGCCTGGCGGACGAAGGGGTTGAGGCGCTCTATGCCCAGCTCGAGGAGGTGGACCCCCGCTACGCCGAAAAGATGGACGGAATGAATCCCCAGCGCATCCTGCGGGCGCTAGACGTGTGGATGCAGACTGGCAAAGCATTCAGCTCTTTTCATTCTGATGATGAAATTGAGATATCCGGAGATACATATGTCTTTGGCTTAAAACGGGATCGCCAACGTTTGTACAAGCGTATCAACAAGCGGGTGGACCGAATGTTTGAACGAGGTTTCCTGGATGAAGTCAGCGGCCTGCTCGAGCGGGGCTATACCCGCGATACCCGGGCTCTCAACTCCGTGGGATACCGCGATGCGATAGACTACCTGGAGGGAAAGAAGACCCGGGAGGAGATGGTCAGGGATATGAAAACACAAACACGCCGCTACGCCAAGCGCCAGATTACCTGGTTCAAGCGTTGGGATTTTGTGAAATGGATCGACCTGGACGAGCATTCGAATGAGGAGGTACTTGACATTATACTGGAGCAGCTGGAAAATTGATCGCGTTTAGAAAGCGAAATGACGTCAACCGGATGGTTGAAGAAACGGGGTCGAATGAAATTTCAGGGTAAGCAATGCTAAAACAGGGCAAAAAAAAGAGAGGACAGACGACCTACATCACGCCGCTACGACCTCCTACCGCTGCTACCTTCCGGTCCTGACGGAGTTCAGAGGGAGCTGGCTGCGTAGGGCCTGCCCTCGAAATTCAAATATACAGGTTATTGGGTGTGGAATGCAAAATCGATTTGCGGATTATTTATTTCCACGTACCTGATATTTAGGATATTCTCAAAAAGGTACCGGGTGGAAATCAGGAATGTAGAATTATGAATCTCGAGGACGATTGATCGTATAAACGGGTTGTCATACCATGATCCAGCCGGAAGAATTTTTATTTGACGAGTTGGCGGAAAGCCGCGCATCTTAATTAACCCGTCAGCCTTGCAAGTCGCTGTTACATATGAGTTAGCATCTGTCTGGCGAAAGCCCTATTTAGACTCCATCACGTAGACCCCATCCCAGGAGTCACCGGGGGGATGTTCAGCCATATTTCGGCACCGCTCCAGGTAGACCAGAGAGGGATTGGTTTTTATGTAGGGATCCTCATCCGGTTGATACGGCTCCAGTTCTGCAGACTGTTTGAAAAGGCTGATTGCGCGGTCCCAGTTTTGTTGCAGGTAGGCCTCGGTGCCCCGCTCAAAAAGTTCAACGCAATCGAAAGTGGACTGGGGAAGGTGATCTTTTAGGCCGGTAATTTCATAAACGTTGACCGGCTGTGAGCGTCCCACGACTACAATACGGTCGAGATAACGAAAATGGCAGCGATCCCCATGTTTCAGGGCTTCTTTTCGGGTTTCACCGGTAACCATCGTGTATACGCCATACGATTTGGCCCCGCTTTCGCACCGGGCTGCGAGGTTGACGTTATCGCCCATCATGGTGTAGTTGAAACGTCGCGTGGATCCCATGTTACCGGTCAGCATGGTACCGGTATTCAGGCCGATCCGGTTGCGCATGTGATGCACGATCTCGGGCCACTTGTCGCCCTCACTTTTCCATTTTTCACGCAGTTCCGTCAGGCGCAGCTGCATCAGTTGAGAAGAAACGCAGGCACGGTAGGCGTGGTCCTCTTCCGGAACCGGCGCGCCAAAGAAAGCGACAATTGCATCCCCGATATATTTGTCGAGGGTCCCCCCCTGGTCTGTTATGATGTCGGTCATGGCAGAAAGGTATTCGTTGATAAGCTCGACCAGCTGGTGAGGTTCCAGCTTTTCGGAGAAGGCGGAAAACGACTGGATATCACTGAAGAAGGCGGTGATATATACTTCGTCTCCGCCGAGCTGGGGTTCCTGACCCGACTCTATCATCTGCTCTACCAGTGTGGGAGAGACGTACGAGGAAAACATGCCGCGGATACGCTGCTTCTCCCGTTGTTCCTTGAGATAGTCGTAGCTGGTGGTGGTTATATAGCCAACAAGGGTAGCGATCACAGGTCCCGTATACTCAATGACATAGCTGAAATTAAGAAATTCTACCAGGGTAAGGCCGGTGATAAAAAGTACTTGGAAAAGGAAGAACAGGAATCCCCAAAACGCACCCAAATACCGGGTTGCCACTACGATGACGGATGCGAAAAAAAGCAGCAGAAGCAGGTTCACCCACTGTTTGGCATGGCGGATGTAGTTACCACCCAGTATCGTTTGCAGGGCGTTGGCATGGGTTTCATACCCGGGGCGGTTGCCGGACTCCGCAAAGGGGGTGGCGTGAAAGTCGTGTAGCTCCTCCATTGTTGCACCGACCAGCACGATTTTATCTTTAAAGACCTTGTTGGCCAAAAGACCGAAATCGGGATCGGAAAAGGAGTTGAACTGAAACTCGGGATCCTCGGAATTGAGCAGTATGGTAGAGTCGTCAATGACGCTCTCGAAAGAATACTGGGGGAAGGCCCCGCGCGCTCCGACGTAGTTGATGGTCATGGTATTGGGGCTGTACTTGGGAATCCGGTAGTGCCCGAACCGGAACCGGTCGCGGGTTTCGTGAATTTCCACGCTGTCCCAGTCGTGGTACTGTTTCAGGACTTCCAGTGCAAATGACAGGTGCCGTTCTCCCCGGTATGTCCGGGAGAGGAGATAACGCCGTACGGCATCGTCAGCGTCTCGGAAAACCGTAACCAGTCCATATGGATTTGGGTTGGCGTTTCGCAGTATGGGGTTGGGCTCAAGCATGGATTGAACGGTGGAACCGGATCCCGCCCCTCTGCTGTCGGTTTGAATTTTGTAGTCGCCGGCCAGCACCACATTTTCATGCTTCCGGAGTTGCTCAGCAAAAAGCGAGTCGTTTTTTGATTTGGAGGAGATCTTGTCAAAGATAACATCAATACCGATCACTCTGGCTCCGGCCTTGTTCAGATTTTCGACCAGCTTGCCATAGAGACGGGTGGGCCAGGGGTATTTGTACGGGATCTCTTCATCCGCCTGCTGGCTGATCGCCACCAGCACGATGTTGGAGTCGGGCATGGCCAGGGGACCACGAATTTCAAAAAGTTGATCGGTGACTTTTAATTCGATCACCCGAAAAGGATTGCTGTAGGAAATAACAATGGCACTGATACAGGTAAAGAGCACGATGGACGGGAGGATCCACCAGTTGCGTTTTTCCTTTTTTCCTGATGTGGCCATGACTAGAAACGATAGATATACCGAGCCTGCAGCGAGTGGTCATCGGGGGGATTGAGGCTCGACAGCTGGTTCGAAATGTTGGTATAGCTGAGATTCACCATAAGCGCGTGGTGCGAGTTTATTTCATACTGTGCCCCGGCCCGCAGGATGACAAGATTAGTGTTTGTTTCCTGGATTATGCGGTTGCCGGAATCATCCGTCTCGGGCTGATATATGTCATCCCGGGGATCGCTTGTCCCGTTGTTGAAAATCTGCAGCGAGGTCGACTCCACGTTATTGTGTGTCAATGCCACGTTGGTATCGAGGTTTAGCTTGTCATCCATGAGAACGAATTGCCCCCCAATATTAAAACCCAGTACTTCCACATTTGAGAGCCCCCCCAGTGTTTCGGTGGTGTTCAGGTTGAATCCCAGCTTTGTGTTGAGCGGAAGCGCAGAAAAGCGGCTCTGAACAGTGAGGTTGACAGAGGAGCTCTTGGTTCCGGCGTACCTGAAGAACCGGTCCTCCGTTTCCAGGTAAGAAACATTCAGGCTCGCATCGTGCGAAATATCGAACAAGCTGAATTGCTGGGAAACAGAGGAGGTTACCTGGTTGGTATTGGAGAATCGCGGGTTGGCCGTAATAACGGTGTCGCCCCCGGAGATGGCAAAATTGCGAACCGCGATATTTTCGGGCCTCCCGGTCTGCCCCACAAACGGGTTGTTAAGGGCTATGGAATTATCGCGGTTTCGATACATGTAGCCGACACTTACCCGTGGGAGCTGCTGGTCGACCGGGAACCAGCTCAGGTTGGTACGAGCCGTTTGGGTGTTGGTGGTGGCCTCTTTTGTATCAGACACATTGTCGCTAAGGCTTTCATATCCCAGGGTTACGTACAGGCGATTTTCAAAGAGCTGAAGCCGGTCCGAAAGCGTGATGCCCGCCACGTCTCGCCGAATGGTGGAGTTGGCCAGCGAAATGTAGTGGGGCCCGATCCACCGATACTGTGCCCGGAGGTTGTTGTCGCCCATGTTGAAATTGAGCTCCGACTGGTTGGCCAGAATGGAGGTCGGGAAGTAAGCTGATTCAACCGTGGTTTGATCTCCGTCCACCTGAAAACGAAGCGGCAGCGTATTCATATTTTCATTGATAATAATAAGCCAGGCCCATCGGTCCAGTTCGCTGCTGATATCTTCACTCAGGTTGATATCAAACTCCTGGTCGTTGGTGAGTACGCCGGAACTGATATCTTCGTTGAGGAGGCTGACCGAAGTTTCGCTGTTAAAGCGGAGGGCGTCGTCAAAAATATTGAACATCAGGTCGCTGCCGGCAATAACATTGTCTTTGGGCTGGGGGTTTCCCGAGACGTTCAAAAGATCCGGACTCTCCTGCAGCTTGTTCAGATGGGACGCATCCAGCGAAGAGGCCAGCTCCGGTCGCTTGTTCATCAGGCTGTTAAAGTCCCGGATGGTTGCCAGCGAAGAGGTGTCATCGCGCACTTTCAGGAAATTAAGCCCCCACTGAAAGGTCTGCCCGCGCCCCACGCTGACTCTGCCTCCCGTTATATCCCGTTCAAAGGTTCCGGTACCTCCACTGGCGAAACTCAGGGAGTAGGTGGTATCGACCGGTGTGCCGTCCGACTGTTCTGTAATACTGGGCTGTACCGTATTGTAAATATTGGGAATTTTGCGGTTCATTTTACCATACAGAAACTGGGCATTAACGGCTCCGTTAAAAGCGTGTAGTCCCATATTGATGCCCTGCACCCTTCGCCCCGAAATGCTGAGTCGGCTAAGTGAAGGATAGATATGCCCGCCCTGAACTTCGAGCCAGTCGCCCACATACAATTCGGCGCCATACCGGTTTTGAGGCTGCAGGCGCGCCGACTCCTGGGAGGTGAGCTTGCCATATACCGAATAGCGAATATGGTCATCTTCCCCTGAAAGACGTAGATTGCCTTTCAGCACATCGTTGTCTACTCCTCCCGTCTTCTGGTTTTGTGCAGTCATTTCCAGTTGCCCTTCTCTCAGCAGTGAGGTGGATTCCTCCCCGCCTTCTTCCACAAACTGGCGGGCGGCCACGGCCCGGTCGGGATCAAGGATTTCAAAATCCCAGCGTGCAACCTCAAGGGTGTCTTCCGGAGTGGCAAGCTGCAGGTTAACCTGGTGCGGACCGGGCGCCACTTCTCCCGCTTCCGCGGAATAGGAGAAAAAGTAATTGGAGGCCCGGGCCTGCTCGCTGATATCTTCATTGTCGAGGGAAAGGATAAAATCAGACCGGGTAGTGTCTACCGCATTCTCGTCATAGAAAAGGGTGATGGCGATGACCAGATCCTCCGCCGGCAGTGAAGCCCCGGGTTCCGGTGACAGGATAGTATACTCAATTTCCGCGGTTTGCCGTTCGCGATCCACGATATCCACGCGCACGGGACTTGCCCCCGGCTGACGGGTGGGATAGGTCACCTGCTGTCCATTTGTCAGCTCAACTGCAAAGTAGTATTCCAGCGATCCGGCATTTTCATTATCAACCGTGAGCTGGGTCTTAAAGGAGGATTGATCGTACGAGGTGCGCTGCTGGCGATACGATATCTCCCCGTCGTACCTGTAGAACAGAAAGGCGTCCTGCACATTATTTTGATTGAGGCCGGGGATATCGAATGCCAGCGTAACCGGTTCTGACCGCTCTACCACCACAGGGGCCTGGTGCTGCACGCGGTAATTACTTTGTGGATTGTCGCCGGCCAGCAAAATTTGCCAAGGCAGCAGCAGTAATGCCAGTAGTAACACCGGTTGCTTATCCCCGAAAGCAGAAGCCAGTCTAATGTTACTTTTTCCATTCATTATGTTCAAAAAGTATGCCTTAACCTACCGTTTTATTCGTTTTCGTTGTCGGTGCCACTCTCATCACTGTTGTCGTAATACTCAATTTGTATCTCCCTGATTTCTCCGTTTTCATCCCGAAACCGCAATCTCATCTGTTTGGGGGCGCCGGTATCTCCATCCAGCTCGTCGTAACCACTCCTCAGACTTTGCAACTCATCTTCCGTCAGTTCCCCGGTGGTAATGCTGTTGTCCTCGTTCACCTGCCCGTACATGCGTTCGGTGAGGGAAACAGTCTGGCCGGTTTCAGTGGACATAAACTCCACGATTCCCTCTTCCACCCAGGCGTAGTTGTCCGATCGTACTCCGAAGTTTGTGCCTTTGACCGATGCTACGGACTTGGAGGTGGCCACTTCGAAATTGTTGTCAGATCGCTGGGTAACCTCCATAAAGATTTCGCCGGCCTCCAGTGCAATGCGTGCCGAGGTGCTCTTGTCGTTGTTGACTTCTCCCCGCACGGTCAGTTCAGAGTTCGGCTTTACTTTGGCGAAGCTTTTATCCATGAACTGGACGGCTGCATATCCTTCCTCGTAGGTTCGCAAGGTGTCCCCGCTGTATAGCGGCTCCCCTTTTTGGGGCTCAATCTGTTTGGGCAGAATATTGACTTCCGGCTTGAAACGGCGCACAAATGCAAGGGGACGGTCGGCGGAGGTATAGTTATACATTTCTGCCGAGGCCAGGCCGGCAATAAAAAAAGCTGCGAGCGGCCATCCCAACATCGATGTCAGTTTATTCCACGTCATGATTCCATTTATTCAACAATAATTGATATTTCCCCGGATTCAATCCTGCCGCCAAGTTCCCGAAGTTTCTGGACAGCTGCGGCACCGCGATAGGTCTGTCCCTCTATGACAATGGAGTTGAAGTTAAATCCCTGCTCATTCAGCTGGTTTAGCTGTTCTCCCAGCAGGAGATTGAGCGAGTTCTCCATTTCATCCGTAACATTGACCGTTGTGCTGGTTTGGTTGGATGCGACGGAAAACTCCCAGATTTCGGAAGGGATATTTTCAGCCGCCTCCACCGTTTGGCGGTTGGCGAAAACCTGCCAGTAATACCTGGTTCCGTCTTCCAGGTTCTGCACTCCGGAAGGCGGGGTGGAAAAGGTGATATTGTTCAGGCGGGCGTCAATTATTTCAAAATCAAGCAGGCTGCCTCCGGTAGAGCTCGCATTTGCCAGGATCGGTTCGGTACCGAGTGCGGACTGTATCAACGTTTCGGGGCTCTGCCCGTTATCTTCAACCACTATGAGACGGTAATCAATATTGGTTGGCCCGTCCCACCGAAATACCGGCAGCGTGGTGGTAATTTGCTCACCCGAGCCCGCAACTCCCCCGGGCTGCACCAGGTAAAGGTCGATACTGGTATCGGTGGAGATATTTTCTCCAAAACTCTGCTCAATGGTATCCAGCAGATCGCCTCCGCTGCGGCTGTTGTCTCCCTGGTACAGACTCAGCGTTACCGTATAGATATCTGCGGGGAGCGTGGTTGCTCCTCCCAGGTCATTAAGGAACTGTTCTCCCTGCTCCGTCAGTCCCCCACTAAATCGGATGCTTTCTTCAACGCCGGGAACCCCGTTCTGCAGCTGGTTATTGCTGGCCACCACCACTTGACCGGCATTCAGATGGAAAGGGCGGTCCGAACGCTGGTAGAGAGTTGCTATAGTGCCGACCCTGCCTGAGCCGATCTCAATTTCAAAATAAAGGTCCCGCTGCTCCTGGTTTGTGTTGTTTCGCACTACAAGGTTAAACAGGGGAGCACCTTCTCCCGAACGATTTATTCCCAGGTTGGACAAGCCAAGAACCTGGGCCCTGGTAAGCTGCGGCTGCAAAGTCAAGTCCAGCTCAACAGGGCTCTGCGCACGCACGGAATGCACCGGTAAACCCAGCAAAAAAAGAAGGAATGCCAGTAAAGAGAGCTGTATGGGTCGTTTGTAGATGGATATACAGTTGTTCATAAAAGCCTCCTGTAAATGGTTATGACAACCTCATTGTAAGCCCGATCCGCCTTGTTGATTTATATCTTGACAATATTCTTTTACGCCTTAATTAAATAACTATTTTATAACAATTAAGCCAATTTGTAATAATTTCCCGGAACTTTTGATTCTAACAGGAATTTATATTTAACTGTTGACTGAAGCGATGTTGAGAAATGCGACTAAAAAGTGGAGCTACGGGGATTCGAACCCCGGACCTCTTGCATGCCATGCAAGCGCTCTAGCCAGCTGAGCTATAGCCCCAATTGGGAAATGCAAATATATGGGATATAAGATATCTTTGCTAATAATTTCATCAAATTTTGTTTGAGTTCCCCAGTATCATTATTTTCATTGCTTAGTGGCTTCTTAAAAAAGGCGCTTCACAGATGAGTTTCACAAATATACATTCTTCAAAATCATAAACATACAATAACAGGAGTAAATTCAATGAAACGAGCTCTCAATATATTACTTGTTTCCATATTATTAGCGGGAGGGGTCACCCTTCAATATGGCTGTGGTTCGAGTGAACCCGCCGTACAAGAACCAGTAGACACCGATGGTGACGGATTAACCGACGCCGAAGAGGCTGAATTAGGTACCGACCCCAACAACGCCGACACTGATGGGGACGGTTTAACCGATGGGGATGAAGTTAACGAGTATGATACCGATCCACTTAACGCGGATACGGATGGGGACGGACTTGAGGATGGACCTGAAGTAAATTCCTATGATACGGACCCCAACAATGCCGACACCGATGGTGACGGACTTGAGGATGGACAGGAAGTTAATGACTATCGCACCGATCCCAACAACGCTGACAGCGACGGGGACGGCCTGAATGATTATGAAGAGGTAATGGATTATGATACGGATCCCAATAATCCTGACAGCGACGGTGACGGATTTACCGACGGGCAGGAAATTGAAATGGATACCGATCCCAATGATGCCCAGGATCCCGCCTATATAAGAGAAGGTGACCTTGGCACGATCAATTTTGATTTCGATAAATCGAATATTGACGATCAGGCAGCTGCAATTCTTACGGAGAACGTGCAGCAACTGCTCGATGCGCCCAATTTCCGTGTTCGCATAGATGCTTATACTGACCACATTGGGGGCGACCAGTACAACCTGCGCCTCAGCCAGCGACGTGCTGTTTCCGTGGTCGACTTCTACACTGAAAACGGCGTTTCCGAAGATCGTATTGATTCTCGTGGACTGGGTAAAGCACCGGTTCCCTGCTATGAGCAGGCCGGTCCGGATGATCCAGGCTGCCGCAAGAATCGTCGCGCAGAATCACACCCGATCAGCCCCTACCAGTACACTCCGTCCAACTAACGGCTGATCCGGAGTAATCAACTTCAAGGCGAATCCCCGACGCGGGGATTCGCCTTTTTTAATGCATATTATAGGGCACCATCGGAAGGCCGGATGCAACCCTTTCGTGCAGACTAGAAAATACGTGCCACGCTTATATTCAACAGGTAGGCGGGTTGATCCAGTCGCCGGGCCAGGTCGATCCTGAATAACCCGAAAATGCCGTTCAGGGAGATGCCGGCCTCAAGGTGTGGGTCGCCGGTTTCCGGTACCAGGTATCCCGTCCGGTCCAGGATGGCCTGTTTGCGGGTGTCGGAGATCCAGGTTTTGCCGGCCCCGCCGAAGATAATAAGGCTCCAGTTCCAGTCGACCGGTTTTTGTAGTCCCAGCGCTTCAAACGGAATGGTCCGGAAGTTGTGCTCGGCATTAAGCATCAGGTATTGCTCACCCATATAGGGAGTCTGCTGCCGGGTCTTCAGCGTGCCGAACGGGCTGAAATGGTCGATTGAAACATCCAGCAGCCCCAGCCGCTGCAGGGGGAGCCTGCCACTGAACGTGCCCGCTGCAAGGTTGAGGTCCAGCGTGTTGGAAAGGAACCGGCGCTGATAGAAAGTGGGAAAACTCCACTGCACAGAACCGGTGTACCTCGCAAAGTTAAAATCACTGCCCAGCATATCATCCGACAGTTCAACTGAAAACGCAATTTTATCGATTCCCGTGACGCCAAAATTGTATCCCTGGTCCAGGTTGTACCCCGCCCTGAGGTCAAGCGAACGCAGCGATCCCTCTTCCACATCGGGATTCAGCTGCAGACGGGGCGACCGCCCCAGCAGATCGTAGCTGGTATTTTGTGACAGGGAGGAGTGTTCCTGACTGTTGAAGCCGACAACTGCCGATAGATCCCGCGGAAATTCCAGACCGGTAAACACCCGGTATCCTTCGCTGCGAAAATAGTTGTAGTAATCGCGTTCACCCAGCAGGTTGGTCACCGTGGTAAAGTAGGCCCCGTAGATGGCCGACTGCTGCTGGGGGACGGTGCCGGCTAGGTATTCCAGCCCAATGGACTGGTCAAATCCCTTGGCATTCACCAATTCATATTCGAGTCCGCTTCCGTAGCTCCACGCCCGGTAGCCGGTGCTGTAGCCGCCCCGAACATTCAGCTCCACCCGATCAGCTATACCGATATCATATTTCAGTCCGCCGTAAAATTCGTCCACCCGGTTGTAGCGAAAAGCGGGTGATAAACTGCCCGGAACTCGATCCAAAAACCCCGGTCCGCCGTTTCCATTGCCGTTTTCATCCTCATCAATAAAATGAGCCAGGAAGCCGGAGGGTTTAAACGATTTTTCCAGGGTGGCGGTGCTGTCCAGGCTGGAGTAGGCTTCTTCCTCTTCTCTTGAAAGGGGAACCGATTTTACAGCGTTCACAAACAGCGAATCGGTATCGGCAGAGGTTGAATCGACCGTGATCTGCTCCTTCTTCCGGTAAAGGGAATCGGGGAGCGGAACGTTCACCTGGTAATTTGATATCTGGGAGACCTGGCGAAACCTGATAGTCGGGAAATCGAGGCCCACCATCGAAATCTTGATGTCGCCCCGGATTCGCATGTCGGCCGGCAGCCAGAACTCTTTTCCGTAGTTGTTGAACTGCTGCTCGTAAAAAGTGTTGAAATCCCTGACAGGCTGTGGAAAGGTCACGACGTCATTCGGCTGCAGGCTCACTTCCAGCAGGGCGTATTCCCGGTCGAGCACGTAGATGGTGCCCTCGAACAGGGGCTGGAGTTTGCGGGCCGGCGAAACAGATATTTCGTACACCACCCGGTCGTCGATATTGCGGTAGTCCTCGAGCCTGAAGTCGTAGTATGTAAGAGCATCCGGGTGGGTGACACCCACGAGTTGAAATCCGGCGATTTCGATGTTGTCGTCATACAGGTTGGGAAAGTAGCTGACCCCCGCAAAGTTGTCACTGGCTGCGATATTGGCGGTCTGTCGTCGCGATTTAAGCACCTCGCGGTGTCCCTGTTCCTTGTCCCAGAACGCCTCCGAAACAGACTCCGAGATCATCACGATGGCGGTGTCGTTGGAAATGGTCTGCCGGGTATAGGCCTCGGCCCGGTAGGTATCCAGTCGTTTTCGCCACTGTTGTTTACGTTCAATGACCCTGCGCATGATGCCAATGGCGGGATCCTCTCCCGTTACCACGACCTCCTCCATCTGGAGGGTGGAGGGTTCAAGCCGAAAATCCTGGGTGCTGTTCGAGCTTCGCTCGATCGTTCGTTTATCGGTGTTATACCCGAGATAGCGGACCACAACTGTTACCGGCAGCAGCGAGTCGGGAATGGTAAGAGAGTAGCGCCCGTCGCGGTTGCTGATGGTACCGCGATAGGTATCTTCGATTGAGATATTGGCCGAGGGAAGCGACTCTCCACTGGATGCGTCGGTGATGGTGCCGCTGATCGTTTTTTGGGCATAAGCAGGATCTGAAAGGGAAAGCATCAGCGCCAGCAGGACAACAGGACGGGTGATTCGGAGATACATAGCGATATTTTCTTAATCTGATGAAGACGAAGTGTATTGTACTGATAAATGGGCGGAAAGTTACGATATCCCTGGCAATGATACGACGCTGCGAGTTTTCAACAGTAATCTCTCCAAGGATTCTAAACCCTTAGCCTGTATTTCTCACGATAATGATGCACAAATCATGTACCCTAATGGCAGGCAGTATCTTACCTCATATGTTACCGACCTTTTTATTTAACAGGGGGTAAAGCGCTGGTAGATTTTCCCTTCAACTGCGTTAAAGGGAAAATTACCTGTCAACGTGCAAAACTATGTCTGCGCGGCCATTTTCTCTTTGCCTTGCTGAAGAATAAACTTCCTGGTGAGGTAATCCAGGCTATCCGCCTGAGCGACACCGGGATCGGTTTTGATGAGGAGGCCCAAAAGCACCTGTTTGAGCGGTTCTGCCGGGCCAATGAATCAGAAGTGCAGGAGCAGTACCTCGGGCTGCCATTGGTCAAAGCCATTGTAGAACTTTATAACGGTAAAATTCGCGTCTTAAGTGAGGGACAAGGTGAAGGAAGTACATTCGTGGTGGGGCTGTCGCTGGCTAGAGGGTTAGTGTGGTTTAGAGGCTTCAATCTGTCTAAAGATCCCTTTGGCAGTTAAATCCCGGACTTGCTCTATTTTCCAGCCGGCCTTTTCAACATTAGCTACGGTTTGCCGGGCGATATGAACGCCACTCAGGTAGTGGATGGGTGCATCCAGTTTCTCCATTAGGCCGGCCAGGAGGGACTGTTCCGGTTCCGGCTTCATGTGTTCCAGCAGGTGCAGCTGCCCGCCGGGCCGGGTGACGCGCAGGGCTTCTTTTAATCCCAGGATGGGATCGGGGACGGAACAAAACACAAAGGTGGCAACCGCATCGTCAAAATGGTTATCGGGAAAATCCATATTTTGAGCATCCATCTCTTTGAGGGTAACATGATCTTTTTGCTTTTCTGCCAGCAGTTTTTTGGCGCGTTTCAGCATGCCGGAAGAGAGGTCGATTCCCGTTATTTCAATATCTTCAGGATAGTACGGGATGTTTTTACCGGTGCCCACACCAATTTCCAAAACGTTTGGCCCGTGAATGTTCTGCCATAGCACCCGTCGCCACTTTTTGTACCACAGTTGCTCTACCGGCCACTCCATCAGGTTATACAAAGGGGCGACAAATTGGTATCGACTTTTCGTATGGGTTGTATCCCTGCTTGTCACTTTATTGATGGTTAATCATTCGTTAGATTTTTTTCCTTTCTTCAAATTCTTCCCGTTCAATTTCGTCACGGGCAAACCTTCTTTTTACTATTTCCATGGCATCCTCCTCCAAATCGTTATTGGGTCGATATGGAATGAGATTGAAAACTATCAAAAGAATAAGGCCAACTACAATGATCCGCCGGATCCAGTGCATTCCTACTAAGATGGTGATCGTAAAACATGGTATTACTACTGTTCAATTGTGATGTTGCTGGTGGTTACTGTACCGCCCCGTTCCTTCGCCTTCGAAAACAGCCATACAACAATAGCCTTCGTTGCGGAGCGCCGTGTATTGATCGGATATACGCTTTAACAAGTTTCATAATAACCTCATTTTTAGCGTTCGATTTTAAGGAACCGGGCATTAATAGCCACGATTACGGTACTGAGTGACATTAGCACAGCAC
>NZ_JBINJF010000032.1:0-44320 GCF_043951865.1 Halalkalibaculum sp. DA3122 | reverse complement strand
GAATAATTGTAGATCTGCCTTCCCAGCCTTGAATGGGGCGCGAAAGCCAAAGAAAAATCCAGTACAGACGCGACATGTCGCGTCTCAACGAGCTTCCACGCATGCTGTGGCTGGAGCGGGTGGCCCATTCACCGCCTTGATTTTTACGTTTCTTTTGGATCAAGCCAAAAGGAACACCACCTTTATAATGGGAAACAGCTTCATTTTTCTTGTTGGGGCTTCGTAATCATTCTTCCTTGTTCGGTCTGGGTCATTCACAAAATGGGCGCTCTATTCAGAGTTTACCTGCATCCCGCAACCCACACTACTCGTAAACTTCAAACGTATCAATCCGGGAGAAATAATCGCGGGCCGCATCAATAACTTTGGGAGCAAGGATTAGTGAGGTGACGACAGTGGGTATCGCCATGACGGCAAACATGCCGTCGATCAGGTTGATCACGGAGGTCAGCGTGGTTACCGCGCCCAGAATGATGGATCCGACGTAAAAGTAGTTGTAGTAGTGTTGCCTTTCGGCACCAATCAGGAAACCCATGCACTTGGTACCGTAGTACGAGTAGGTGAAAAGAGAACTGAAGGCAAAGACCGCGACACAGAGTACCAACAGGTAGGGACCCGTCATGCCAAGTGCTTCCTGGAAGGCGGAGGCGGTCAGGATAATGCCGTTTTCGTTACCCGTCTGCCACGCACCGGATACCAAAATAACAAGAGCGGTCATGGTGCAGACAAGCAGGGTGTCGATCGCGGGACCAAGCATGGCCACGAGTCCTTCGCGCACCGGTTCCTTTGTTTTGGCGGCCCCGTGCGCCAGGGTGGCCGTTCCGATGCCCGCTTCGTTGGAAAAGGCGGCGCGTTTAAAACCGGTAACGATGAGCTGACCGAGCGCCCCGCCCATGGCAGCTTCTGCGGTAAAAGCGTCGGTGACAATCAGGTAGAGGTAGTGGGGAACCAGGTCGTAGTTGACGAACAGAATGAGCAGGGCACAGCCTACATACAACACAACCATGGCCGGCACCATCTTGGAGGCTACGCGGCCAATCCGCTTTATACCCCCGAAAATAACCAGGGAAACAATAAAGAAAATGACCACGCCGGTAATGAAATCTCCGGCGAAATGAGCTTCCGGGGTGACCCACCCGTTTGGGATGTAGATCACATCCCGCAAAATCTGTGTCAGCTGGTTGGCCTGGAATATCGGAAGGGCGCCAAACAGTCCCGCAATAGAAAAAAGTACGGCCAGCGGTTTCCACTTTTTGCCGAGTCCTTCTGTCACCATGTACATGGTGCCGCCCTGCAGCTTCCCCTCTGAATCGTGGCCGCGGTACATGATGGAAAGCGTGCAGGTGAAAAATTTGGTTGCGATCCCAAGAAAGGCGCTTATCCACATCCAAAATACCGCACCGGGTCCGCCGGTAGCGATAGCCACGGCCACTCCGCTGATGTTTCCAAGCCCGATGGTCGCCGCAAGTGCACTGGCCAGGGCCTGGAAGTGGTTAATATCCCCGGGGTCGTCGGGATCGTCATATTTGCCGCGAAGCACGTTCAGGGCGTGCCTGAAATGACGAAAGGGGATGAAACGGGAGTAAATCATGAAAAAGAGTCCCCCGCCTGCCAGTAAAATGACCAGGGGTGTTCCCCACATGAAGCTGGAAAAAGCGGCTAAAAGATCTTCGATGAGTTTCAGGATTCGGTCCTCCCGCAAATGAGATTGAGTTGCTGGCAGATTCAGAAATTGAGGATCAAATCTAACAAAGCGAACAGGAGAATGCTAATTCGAAATTGCTCCCCTGTTGCGGACCGTGTATTGTGATGTTATATGGTTGGAAAGATCAGGCCTTATCCATCGACTTCACGGGTATAAAAAATAAAATCGGTGGCGGGCGGGGCGATGTCCGACATCCGCATGAGGAGGGCGATCTGGGACCGGTGGTGTTGCCCGTGAATGATTAGATGGTGCATGATATCGCCAAGGGAGGACTCATATTGTATTCCCTGGCTGTTTCGATAGGAGATCACCTGATCCAGGGTTCCCTTCTCCTCCTCAACCAGCTCCGCCCAGCGCTGATGATTGGCCTCAATAAGGCGCTGGCAGCCTTCCAGCCGAAGCTCGGGCCAAATTTCGGTATCCGGAAATTCGGCGCCCGTCACCCGCCGAAACCAGTGATGATGGGTCCCAATAATGTGGTAAAAAAGGCGAAGCGACTGTTCCCGCTTCTCGAATGAGTCGTAATCGGTCAGGTATTCAAGCAAGGTGCTGTTCGCCCAGAAATCATAATCCAGCAGCCTTGTCAACCGGGCTTCGGAAGTCATTCTGTTACCCTTTTTTTAACTTTTTATGGGTACCGTCGCAATAAGGTTTGGAGCCGGAGTGCTTGCACCCGCACCAGGCAACGCGCTTGGTTTCTTCAATTTTTTCAACAATCGGGGAGAATTCGGTACCAGTGTGTGAGCCGTCGCAGTACGGCTGGTTGTCGGATTGTCCGCAGGCACACCAGGCATAATTACCAGGTTCAATTTCCATTACAAACGGACCTTCTTGTGCTACAGTAGGTTCAGCCATGCTTTATAGATGTTTTTGGATTAAAAATTAACGTTCTTAGCATAGCAGGTTCGCTTTAATAATCCAAATCGTAATATATCGGCAGTCGGCCTCGAAACTCCGTTGAGGGGCGCCGGTTTTGGTTGAAGTTCATACGGGATTGGGTGTTCGAAATTCGCATTTGTGGACGTTAAATTGGATGCTGCACCGAAGCCATTACCCTCTGAAGGAAATTAAAGCAGGTGTTGGGCAGGACCAGATAAAGCATACACGAGGTATAACAAAAAGATACGAAACAACATGCTATTAGCTGTAGATATCGGAAATACCAATATTGTGATCGGGCTACATGAAGAGGATGAGTGGCTTCATACGTGGAGGGTACAAACGCAGACGGGCCGCACGTTGGATGAATACTCCATAATTTTGGACAGCCTTTTTGCGCAGTCGAATGCCCGGCCGGCGGATGTTGACAAGGCGATCATCAGCAGCGTGGTTCCCCAGCTGATATCAACGTTTCGATCCATTTTACACCGCAAGACAGGGTTTGAACCGCTTGTTTTAGACGGTACACTCGATACCGGTATCGCTGTGCCGGGTCGCGATCCGAAGTCGATCGGGGCCGACCTGCTGGCCGACGCAGTGGCGGCGTACCAGCATTTTGGGACTACCTGTATCGTCGTTGATTTTGGTTCTGCAACCACTGTCATGGCGGTGGATGAACCGGGCGTGTTGCTGGGCGGGGCGATCGGTTCCGGGTTAAAGATTACGACCGATGCACTGGTGGAGCGAACCGCACAGCTTACACAGATACCGCTGGAGCCGCCCCAAAAAGCGATTGGCGGGAATACGGTGGAGGCGATGAAGTCGGGCCTGGTGCTGGGACACCTCTGCATGGTGGAGGGACTGATCGATCGCATGCGCAAGGAGC
Organism: Halalkalibaculum sp. DA3122; assembly: GCF_043951865.1. NCBI lineage: Bacteria > Pseudomonadati > Balneolota > Balneolia > Balneolales > Balneolaceae > Halalkalibaculum > Halalkalibaculum sp. DA3122. Next base: position 40,850 of record NZ_JBINJF010000032.1, on the reverse strand, counting down.
TTGGCAAGCCGGCCAGGGTGATCGCCACCGGGGGACTTTCATCAACGATTGCCCCTTATACCGAGTATTTTGATGCTCTGGACCCGATGCTGACCCTGAACGGCATGAGGATAGTGGCAGAGCGGGTGAAAAAGCAGGCGTGAAGATGGGAAAACCGGGACGTTTTCCAACAGGCTTGAACAGGTACGGGTATTGCAACGTCCACTAAAAAAGAGGAGTGGAGACCGTAAAGTTGCTGAACGAGAGTCCATAATCTTTTGTCGATACGTTGATGAACATCAGGTAGGATGTCGCTCCATACTTTTATCCCATCCCAAAGAACTGTGCAATGCCGTTGATGATAAACTGAACCGCAATAGCCAGGGCAATAAATCCCATCATGCGGGTCATCGCATTCATCCCGGTCTTTCCGATAAAGCGGGTAGCCCAGGGAGCGAACCGCAATATCATGTAGGAAATAAGGGCTACCAGAATGATGGCAACCGTAGTCAGCAGATAGTCAAATACAGACTCGGCCTGGGTGGCCAGACCGATTACAACTGCAATACTTCCGGGCCCGGAAAGCAGGGGCATCGCCAGTGGACTGAAAGAGATATCTTCCTTTATTTTGGCTGACTCCTCATCTTCTTGTGAAATTTTGCGCCCCGGTTCTTCAGGATTGAGCATGGAAAAGGCCGCTCTCATTATGATCAGTCCCCCGGCGATTCGTATTCCAGGAAGGCTGATGCCGAAAAAGCTCATGATGTAGGTCCCGGCAAACAGAAAAATGGTGAGTACCAGGAACATGTAGAAAGCCGCTTTTTTTGCCAGCCAACGACGATGGGTGTCATCATCTTTTTCCGTGAGCGAAAGAAATATCGGCATCGTCGCCAGTGGATTGGCAACTGAAAATATGGAGGTAAAGGACGCCACCAGGAACGAAATGCCCCCGGGAAAGTAGCCCGAAAATGAGTACGGTTCTTGTAGAAGATATTCAACCATAGCGTGTAAAGTAGGCAAAAACAGTTCAAATTTTAATTCCCCGGGCCAATAAAATGATGGTTGGGGAATGGGATAATTAAATATTAGATTTATCGTTCAAGGCATAAGTGAGAAATTCAAAAAAGTTGTGACTATGAGTACAACAACCGTCGAAAATAAAGAGAAGATCATAAAGAAGACCGAGGAAATTTTAAATCGGCCGGTATCGAGAGATGAGAAACTGTTTGCCATTTGTGAGCTGCTCGACGACGAGGTAGAGGTGTTCGACTGGGTCGGATTTTACCTGGTGGATCCGGAAGCTGAGCGCGAACTGGTACTGGGGCCATATGTGGGAGAGGCCACCGACCATACAAGGATTCCGTTCGGCAAGGGAATTTGTGGCCAGGCGGCCGAGTCGCTGGAAACGTTTGTGGTACAGGATGTGAGCGAGGAAGACAACTATCTTGCCTGCAGTATTGATGTGAAGGCCGAAATTGTGGTCCCGATCCTGAAGGATGGAGAGCTTGTCGGGGAGTTGGATATCGATTCCCACACCAAAGGATCCATAACCGGCGACCACCGTAAAATGCTCGAGGATATTTGCGAGAAGATCGCCTCTGAGTTTTAGCCGGCATTTACTTCACAAGAATGTTGGCTAAATTCATGCAATATCATGAAACGCCTTGCATCCGATCCAATTTATTGGCGAAAAAGCAGGTTAGCCAGGGGAAATCCTGGTGAGAAATTCGCGCTGGTTGTTTGCTGTAGCGGTCGAGGAACCCCGGGAGCGCTGTTAAGGATACGGGAACAAGCTGCTATTCAAAAACGACGACATCGGCCCGCACCATAACTTTAACTTTCGTATAGATAAACGCATTGACGATATCGGTGTCGTATCGGACGTTGGTCAGCGCCAGCTTTTTGCCCTCAATGCTGCCGTGCTCTTCTTCATACTGTTCCCACAATGAAGCAATCGCATCCGAATACAGCATGCCGGTGCCGTCAACACGGGCAATGGCTATGGTGTTGGCCAAAACTCCGTATCCGTAGCTGAATCCCAGGATATAGCCGGATTCCGCACTACCGGAGACATTGGCCGCTACAATATGAAAATTGCCCTCCTCCAGGTTGACGTTGGTTTGGTTGGAGGCTATAAAGGCACCTGAATTCGTGCAGCCCTGGAAAATGGTGAAAAGGAGTATTAAAATGAATAGATGGATAGACGAATTTTTCATGGTGGACAGTCCCTTCTTGATTCAGTTGGTAGTGGGTTGTAATGCTACGCTTAATCTTGCCAGACAGATGTAGGGGAAATCCTGATTTCCCAAAATTATCGTGGTATCTGTTGTATCGCGATAGACAAAAGGTATGAAAACTGATTTACGAAGTTTAAAAAAGTGGTTCGCATACCAGGTGGGTAGCGATACGTGCAGGTTACAGGCGCAGCATTTCAATCCGATTAGACCCGTAACCAGCACGCATTTTGTAAAAATTACTGGTCTCACGTCAAATCCTGGATTTCGTTCTGATACTGATCGAACGCGGATTCCACCCTCAGGCTGATCTATACGGACAGACCATCTGAAGGTGCAGTTTATACAACTACTCTGTGGTTAATTCGCAGCATCAGCCGCATTTGCGTTCCAGTATCGCGTAATCCCGAATGGTTATGGTTGACTGGACACTAGTTTTGTGGGGGAACCGCGTCATACACGATGACTTTTTTCCACAGGTGGCTGTACTCCTCAACAAATTCGAGGTGTGTGGGATGCGTTTGATATGCCTGCTCATCTTCCAGGTTTTCGAAAATAAAGGTGATCGAAAAATCGTAGCTGCTGTCAATGACCTCACGGTCGGTGTCGGCCGGCACTCCTACAAATGCCTGCTCGATAAGATCGATCTCCGCAATTTTATTCAGACCTTCATGCAGTTTCTGATGATCTGCTTCACTCTCCGGATTGTTGAGCCAGAAATAGACGGTGTGGACGAAAAACTCGTCATCGCCGTTCGCCGCCGGTGATTGCTGGGCCAATGCGGGGATTGCGAGTGCAGCAAGGGACGTTATAATAAAAACGGTAGTCATGGTAATATATTTAAGTTTGTGATTTGTGAATAAATTCATGTCAGCCGTAAGCTACACACCACAGCATTAAATGCAAGCGGATTCATGTTTCTTTGTCGCCTTTCCACTGGTACATGCTGCCACCAGGGATGAACATTATTTCTTATCCCGAGCTGACAATAGATAAAATTGCATGCCTGATTAGTTGACCCAAGGGAGTGTTAACCCCCTCGCTAATATTATCCGGTGAAAAGTGGGAATAACTATTGTACCCGTTGTGCTGTACTGCTATTTTCCCAATTCAATTTTGTCAACTCGGTAAAAAAATGGTCATATTTCCTGATCCTTAATTCCTGATAAAAACGGTATACACATATGGTAGATACCCCCTGGAACGAACATCTGGTGAAGCCGGGCGCCCCGCCGCTGCATTTGGTGCTTGATACCCTGCATGTCTGGATGCAGCATAAAAACGAAGAGATTTGGGTGGCCAGTCGATACGGGGAGGAGCCGGGCGTACCCCGCGGAGACGATCCCGACCCGCCCGGTGATCTATTATGGTCGCGCTGGGCGTACAAGTCTGCAGCGGAAAAGATAGATGTGATCCCGGTGTTCCCCGATTTGCCCGTGGTGATAAGTTCCGAATACCCGCTTACCATCAGCCCGGGAGCCCGGATACAGATTGTCACCCGAATTCCGGTATGGATGCGGATCGGCTTTAGCAAGTCGGATTATATTCTGAAGGAGATACCGAGTATAAAACTTTCAAAGACGTGGTTCGGGTCCCTTAACGAGGGGGAGCTCTGCTATTGGTCAACGACAAAAGCCCGCAGGAGTCTCGAGGGCGTGGTGCCCCGGCCCTACTACGTAAACTGCCCGATCTGGATCACCAACAAAGATGAAAAAGACCTTCGTTTTGAAAAATTTTGCCTGCGGGTTGAACGACTGGGTATTCACCGTTTTGGGGAGGTTTTGTGGGCGGGAGAAACCCAGATTGTGCATCACGGGGAGGATTCCAACAGCGATATCACCATGACCGGCAAGCTGCCGGCGCACCTGGGCAAGGGTGAGCTGCTCAGCAAGCCTCGCAATCCCGTGCAGAGAAGCCTGGCCACACGCACGTTTAAAAAGCTGTTTGACGACAACTTTATCACTGCACGCTAATTTTTATACAATGGATTCCACAGCCGTCTCAAATTTTGCATTCGAAAACATAATAACCGATGAATTCTGGGTTCTTGCACTGCGGGTAGCGATCATTCTGGCGGTCGGGTTTCCTGTGCTGTTTATCATTCGCCGGTGGGCCCGTTCTTTTTTTACAAAGCGTTATGCCTCTCACTACGGTATGCTGGCCGGTAAAATTGTGTTTTATACCGGCTTGACGCTTCTTGCCATAATGGTGATGGGGCAGCTGGGACTGAGCCTGGCCCCCCTGTTGGGAGCGGCCGGCATTTTGGGCGTGGCACTGGGATTTGCCTCCCAAACCAGCGTTTCTAACATAATAAGCGGGCTTTTCCTCATTGCCGAGCAGCCGTTTAAGGTGGACGATATTATCACCGTTGGCACAACTACAGGTATTGTAATGTCGATAGACATGCTTTCTGTAAAGCTGCGCACCTTCGACAACCAGTTTGTACGCATCCCCAACGAAACCATTATCAAAACGGAGGTGACCAACCTGACCCGCTTTCCCATTAGGCGGTTTGACGCCCTGGTGTCGGTCGCCTACAAAGAGGATATCGGGGAGGTCCGTGAGGTGCTGATGCAGGTTGCGGAGAAAAATGAATACACCCTCTCTGAACCTGAGCCACAGGTTATTTTCAATGCGTTCGGGGCCTCGTCAATCGACCTGCAGCTCCGGGTGTGGGGGCAGTCCAGCGAGTTCCTGCTGCTCAAAAACTCTATTCATGAAGAGGTGAAAAGGCATCTTGATGAGGCCAATATTGAAATTCCCTTTCCCCATGTTTCGTTATACAGCGGAGAAGCGACCGGGGCCATCCCGATCGAAATCAAGAGTGAAGACCACCGGGAGGAAGAGGAAAAAAGTAACCAGTAACACGGATGTACCATTTTGACAGAGCAGATCTGCCGCATTTGCAAACCGATTTGTCAGAATGATAGAGTCCATTTTAAAAAAAATCCGGGGTTCAAATTTTAATAACCGGTGTATGGCTCAAAAGTGCCAGTATGGCTATTAAAACCGGATTGGCACACCATTTGTTTATTATAAAATGTCGGTTTTGATAACCGTCATATCATGGGTAGTAAACTTTTTAAAACAGGAAACAACGTATTATTTAAGGAGGTAATACCTATGCTAGCACTCAGAAATAAAACCAACTTTCCTACACTCTGGAACGAGCAGTCGACAATGCCAACCCGATTTTCGGACTGGATTGATGACGTATTTGAAGAAACGTTCCGATGGACAAACGCAGCCCATAACACCTTTGTCCCTGAATTGAATGTATATGAAACGGACAAGGAGTTTGAGGTTACGGTTGCCCTTCCGGGTATGCAAAAAGATGACTTCGAGATCAGTTATGAAAATGGCTTGCTGACGATCAGCGGTGAACGCAGAATGGAGCATGAAGGCAACGGCCGCCGCTACCACCGGATCGAAAGCCGATTTGGCCGCTTCAGTCGTACGCTGCCATTACCAGGCGATGTAATCAATGATGAAGAGATCAGCGCTAAATATGAAAATGGCGTATTGTACGTATCTGTACCTAAAATAAGAGAAAAGGCCGGACGAAAAATTGAAGTCTCGTAACATTTCTATCCGGTTTACGGGAAAAAGCCGCGATCGAATCGCGGCTTTTTTTATTTATCCGCTCTCCCGCTTGCTGGTGCTTATGCCAAACGGCAGATAGAGGGGGCAGAAGCTGACAAAGCTTGTCAACAGAAATATGATGCCCAATACAATTAAAATGATGCCAAAAGTGCCGGATGTGATTCCTGTGTAATAGAATATTCCGAAAATTACAGCCAGCACCGTACGCAGAATCCGGTCAAGTGTTCCCATATTTTTTTTCATGGTAGACTCCAGTTGCAGGTTTAGTGTTATGTGACAATTCAATAATCAAGATAGGAGAAGGAAGGTGATTTTTCAGTGATACAGGTCACACAAGGTCAATTATTTTTATCCGGTTTCGTCCCAGCTCAACCATGCCCTTTTTCTCCATCTGCTTGAGCAGGCGTGAGATTACCTCGCGGGAGCTGTTTAGCTCGTAGGCAAGTTCCTGGTGCGTAATATGCAGGATATTTCGCTCCAGGGCGGACGAGCGATCCTGCAAAAAACGGGCAAGCCGTTGGTCGATCTGCTGGAAAGCGACCTGGTCCAGGATGTCAAGAAGTTCTTCAAACCGCTGCTGGAATGTAGAAAGCACAAAATTTCTGAAAACAGGGTCAGAGCGATACCAGTCGTTAATCGTATCGACCGGGACGGCCAGCAACGTAGTTGTTTCCAGCGTTACCGCTTTAACCTGGCTGCGTTCGCGCGAAAGCGTGCTGGTGAGCGTCATAGCACAGCTTTCGCCGGGCTGGATGTGGTACAGGTACAGTTCGTGGCCCTCACGGTCGTCACGCATTACTTTAATTGCCCCGTCAAGGACAAAGGGAACAACCTGGATGGGGGACCCCAAATTGAGCAGGGTTGTTTGTTCCGGCAGCTCTTTCGGTTCATGCTTGTGGGCATATTGCCTGAAAGCGGTGCTGTTTGAAAGATCAGGAAAAATGGTGAAGATGGCGTGTTCCATATGTTGACCGGTATGCGTTATCCTATTTCTTTTCAGCGAATGTCAGGAGGCATGATCAAAATACCGGTATGTCATCGCAAGCGGTATTCCATGTAGAGCCAGGGTCCATATATTAATCATCCAGACATTAAAGTATGCTCTGTGGTACAGGGAGACAGCGGTATCTATCGTAAACCAGAGAAGCAGCGCCCACAAAATGGCGTGCCAGGTCCACCGCTCACGTCTGTAGAAACCGTTCCAGACAATAAATGTTTGCAGGACAAAATAACCGGCTATTGTACCGCCCAGGGGACCAAATAAAAATCTGCGCAGTTGATCGGAAGTTTCGGTAAACGATCCCCCGGAAAAAGCGTCCGCCATGGCAGTATTATATAGCTTGAAAATGATACTGTCAGGCAAAAGTGCACTTGCCAGTCCAATTCCTGCTGAAATGATACTGGCAGCCAGCAGCCAGCGATACCAGAATGTGAATGTGTTGCTGTTCGTCATTCCGCCGGCTTTTTTCTCAAGTTAGGTGGTATACTCCGCGTTAATTCGGATATATTCGTAGGAGAGATCGCAGCCCCAGCCGGTGGCCTCTTCGGTACCCTCATTGAGGTCGAGAATCACTGTGATGTTGGAGGATTTCATCTCTTTTTTAACCTCGGAGCGTTTATTTTCAAGTGGTTGACCGTTTTTCAGGATTTGAACACTTTTTTCAGGATTTGAACCGATATAGAGATCCACTTTTTCCGGGTCAAATGTTGCGCCTGCCCGGCCGGCCGCCCCCATGATGCGGCCCCAGTTGGGGTCGGTTCCAAAAATAGCCGTTTTTACAAGGCTGGAATCCGATACCGTTCGCACAATTTTTCGGGCGTCTTCCTCTGATCTGGCGCCTTTCACCTGGTACTCCACCAGTTTGGTGGATCCCTCGCCATCCGAGACAATCAGTTTGGCCAGGTGCGTGCACAGCTGTTCCAGGTGGGTGTAGAAGCGCTCATAGTTTTCATCCCTGGTGGTGATCATCTCATTTTCGGCCATGCCGTTACACATCACAGCCACCATGTCGTTGGTGGAGGTGTCTCCGTCTACCGTAATCATGTTAAAACTTTTATTGACTGCCTCGCGCAGGGCTTCATCCAGCAGCCTGGGCTCAATGGCGAGATCACAGGTAATAAATGCCAGCATGGTGCCCATGTTGGGATGGATCATACCCGATCCCTTGGCGATACCCGCCATATTGATTTTAATGCCGTCGATCTCAAAATCGGTGAATCCTTCCTTGGCAAAGGTATCGGTGGTCAGGATGGCGTTGGCACAGAGTGACCCAGCCATATCCCGGTCGGAGAGCTTTTTAACGCTGGTTTCAATACCTTCCAGCACCTTTTCTGTCGGGAAAGGCTCTCCAATCAGCCCGGTGGATGCCACCAGTACTTCTTCCACGGGGATGTCGAGCAGCTCGGCTGTTCGTTTTGCCATGGCCACGGCTCCGCGGTATCCCGCTTCTCCGGTACAGGCATTGGCGTTGCCGGAATTAACGACAATAGCTTGCGCTTTCCCGTTTTTAATATGTTTGCGGCTCAGCTTTACCGGCTCCGCGCAGACTATATTCTGGGTGAATACAGCCGCTGCCGATGCGGGCTTTTCGGAATAGATCAGGGCCAGGTCCCGGCGTTTGGATTTGATACCCATGTGGCATCCCCAGCATTTGTACCCTCGTACGTGTGTAATGTTGTTCAGCATGATAAATCAAATAAGTTGAATCGGGTTAAAATCGAATTAGAATATCTTCAGTCAGGTTTCTTACAGGAATCAGGGATTCAGTGGCGATATCTGCAGGCCGGAACGTTCAATGAAGCCGAACATCAGATTCATATTCTGGACGGCTTGTCCCGCGGCTCCCTTTACCAGGTTGTCGATAGTGGAAACCGTGACGATGCGGTTGGTTCGCTCATCATACGTAATATGGATATCACAGTAGTTTGAGCCGCGCACATGCTTCACATTTGGCGGGTGATCCACAACGCGAATGAAATGCTCTTTTTCATAAAAGCTGTAGTACCACTCCCCGAGATGCGTTTTGTTGATTTTCTTTTTGGGGGAGCTGTAGGTGGTCGTTAATATACCGCGATCTATCGGGAGCAGGTGGGGAGTAAATAGCACTTCCGTCTGCTGCCCGGCGTACCGCTGCAGGTTGAGCTGAATTTCGGGCGTGTGCCGGTGATTCAGCAAACCATAAGCGGAAAAATTACCGAAGACCTCCGGGAAGTGGGTGCTCTGTTTGGCTTTTGCGCCCGCCCCGGTCACCCCCGATTTGGAGTCGATTACAATTTGGCCGGGTTCAATCACATCTTCCTTGAGCAGGGGAGCCAGGGCAAGGATAGCCGATGTGGGATAACAGCCCGGGTTTGCTACGAGCCGGGCGTTCCGGATCTGGTCGCGAAACAGCTCGGGGAGTCCAAAGGCGGCATCGCCGATTAAATCGGGTGCACTGTGTTCTTTATTGTACCATTGTTCGTATTCCTCACCCGATCCGAGCCGGAAATCACCTGACAGGTCGATGACCCGGTAGCGGTCGGGATCCCATTCTTTAACAAAATCCATCGATACGCCGTGGGGTAAGGCCAGAAACACCAGGTCCAGGTCATAGTTGTCAATATTTTCCAGCGGCTCCAACTCCATATCAAACCGGTTTTGCAGGTGTGGGTTGATTTGGGAAAACCTGGTGCCGGCTTTACTCTCAGAGGTGATCACTTCAATACTTACATCCGGATGATCAATTAGAAGTCGGACAAGCTCAGATCCGGTGTAACCTGTAGCTCCGACGATTCCTACTTTTCGTTTTGACATGAAATGGTTTATTCCTGTTTGCGTTCAAAATTCGTTTGGTTATCCAGTGCTAAAAAGAATCAGTAATTCGGGGATCTTGTACCAGGGCAGCGCGTTAGCTTTTACTCCACCCGTTGTGGTAAGGGTGCATTTTTGATTTCGGCAGAACCAAATACGTGGAATTCATAATGTTACAATATGCTGAAAGTCCGGCGGAAATATAACTCAAAATAGGGAGCAATTCATTTCGGGCGCATTATTAAAGTAAAAGAATATTGTGAACTGATTTTTTTCAAAACCGCGGGGAAGTCTTTTTAAAAATCAATTGGATAATATCCTATATTTATTTTCGGGATGAATAATCCGGGTTTAAAAGTGTAAAGGAAACAGGTGGATTCACTTGCAGCAGAGAATCGCCAGTTTCTGTAAATAAAAACAACAAACAGAGGGATAAGTTTTATGAATAAATGCATGGTGCATATCGCAACAGGATTGTTACTGCTGATTTTTGTCGGTGCTTTTGTGGCTGCCGGACCGGAACCGCCAGAGAAAACAGGATCAGTTGACTGGGTTTCCCTTTTTGACGGTGAAACACTGAATGGATGGGTGCAAAAAAATGGATCGGCTGAATACCGGGTTGAAGATGGAGCCATCGTGGGGAGAACCAGTCACGGCAGCCCCAATTCATTTTTGTGTACATTCAATGAGTTCGGGGATTTCGAACTGGAATTTGACGTTATGCTGTATGACAATGAGCTCAATTCGGGCGTTCAAATTCGCTCACAAACCAGGGAGCCCGAAGGCGGAGAAGAGTACGGACGGGTGAATGGGCCGCAGGTAGAAATAGAGTCCAGCAGTACCGGCAGCCCGGAAGCGGGATACATTTACGGAGAAGCGGCCGGCGGATGGCTTGTTTCCGATGAAGAACGAATCCACCACCAGGCATTCAGGGATGGTCAGTGGAATCACTATCGTGTGGTGGCGGAAGGTCCGCGGATTCAAGTGTGGATCAACGGACAAAAAATAACAGATCTGTGGCATGAAGAAAGCTATTTGAACTATCCAAGGGGATTCATCGGGTTACAGGTTCACTCTATCAGCGAGGATGAAGGTCCTTACGAAGTGGCGTGGAAAAATATACGGATAAAGCCGTTGTGATAATGGCGCAGGATTTCATCAGGATTTTATTTACTGTTACCGGAGTATTCATTTTTCCAGTGCCTGTTGAATCTTTTTTAGCTGTTTTGAGTAGTTGAGTGGATGTTTGTTTGGAATTACGTCAGAGTAAATTAATACGGGAAATGTTATGAATAAACTCAGACATGGGATCTTGACGGTGCTAACGCTGATAGCGTTGAGCTCTGCAGCTTGCGGGCAAAGGGGTTCGGATGATGTTGATTGGCTGATCGATGTGCTGGAGATTAAGCCGGGTTCGGTAGTGGCCGATATCGGTGCGGGTGATGGCGACCAGGCGCTGGAAATAGCCCGGCATATCGGAGCTGAGGGACACATTTACAGTACCGAGTTGGGCCGTTCATCCGTGGAGGAGCTCAGGCGTGCTGTAGAGGAGGCCTCAGCAGATAACATTACCGTTATTGAGGGGGATGCCCGCCAGACCAACCTGCCCCAGGAGTGTTGCGATGCGATTTATATGCGAAGGGTGTATCACCATTTTGGGGATCCCGCCGCAATGAATGCCAGTCTCTTGCAGTCATTGAAGCCGGGCGGTCGCCTTGCGGTTATCGATTTTGAACCGCGCGGGACGGAGGCGGCCCCGGGTGGCCGGTCGTCGGGCAGTCAGCATGGGGTTACCCGCGCGACCGTTGTGGAAGAGCTCAGCCAGGCGGGATTTGCATTGATAAGTTCCGAAGATGGTCCGGGCCGCGATTTCTACGTGGTGATGCGGAAACCGGCAAAAAACTAGGTACGCCTAAAAGAAAACCTGGGTTAGCCAATACCTGCCTTAGTCAACGGTACATCCGCCGGTAAATCCTTCGGCGGAGAATTCCGCATCAAAACTGCCGAATTTGTCTTCGTAGATAGCCCGCAGCTCCAGGGTGTGCGTGCCGGAACGCTTGGGAGAGCAGTACTCCAGCACATAATATGAATTTGATTCCGCCTCAAGCCGTTCTGCTATAGCCAGGAACGATGAGTTGAGCTGAAGAGAATCTTCCGCCAGTTCAAACCCATTTTTACCGAACCGTTCAAGTACCTGCTGGTCTATTTCCCCGCCGAGACCGATGGTAAACAGCGCGTGCTCCCTGTTTGCGTTGTTGACGGAGTCGAGGGCAACAGAAGTGCTTACCCGGCCTGCCTGGTCGGTGCCGTCGGTAAAGAGGACCATCGATCCCGCTGTTGCAATATCGGAATCCTCCTTTATCTCCCGCAGTCGTGAATCCATGATGGAGAGCCCCTGGATTACCGCCCCGTTCAGGTTGGTGGAAACATCGTTGCTTATATCTTCATCAATGGAGTTTATGCCGCTCAAGAGGGTATCGCGCTCCGGGGTAAAAGGGACCAGCCGGTGAATATTTTGTTCGCCGTCGAACCAGTAGACCGCCATTTCCCGCGTGCCAAAGAGCGAATTGCCCTCCCGGGGCATGGTACGTTCAATAAAGGTGGTGGCTGCTTCTTTCAGCCTGGGCAGGTCGGCATTGTTCAGGATACTACCGCTGAGGTCGAGAAGCAGCATGGATGAGTATAGGAATTTTCCGCTCTCACGCTGAATTTGTGCCTGGGATTCAAGCCTCGAGATCTGGGATCCGTTCTCATAAATTTCAAAATCGGACGGTTCCAGGGTGGTAAACTGGTGCTCCTCTCCCAAGTCAACCTTGAAAAATAACCGGATTTTTGAAGGAGGCTCGGTGGTGGTTTCGATAGGGGTAACCTCGATCTCCTGGCCGCTGATGTCGTCATCATTATTGCAGGCGGTCAGGCTCAGGATGAGGAAAATGCTAGAAATAAGGGCAGAAAAATGAACGTTTTTTTGGAATGCTTTCATGTTTGCTGATCAAATTTATACCGAAATTGACGATCTTCTCGCGGAATCATTCAGTTTAAAGGATGAAGTTAATATTTGTTCCCAATTTTAAAAACCGTTACTGGTTGATTTTATTATCAGAGGTATCCAAAAACAAAGGGTTCCCCGAAAACACGTGAGCGCATGTACAGCCCCTGGGTGGAATCCCGGATGGTAAGCATGTAAAATCGGCAACACTATTGATCACTGAAATTGGATATTCAGCATTCTCTCTTGGTGCAAACCCATTTCAATAACCTGAATGGGTTTGCAGTTCACGAGTAAAGGTCCAATATTGTGTGGCAGTACAAGATATGGATACTGAAATTTCGGAGAGTGTATATCACGTTAATTATAAATTATTTGGGATCATTATGAACAACTACGCTAAAATAACGGGACTGTTTATTTGCATGATGGGTTTACTGGCAACCGGTTTTACGACACAGGCGGTTGCCCAGTCCGATAACGGCTGGATCTCCCTGTTTGACGGTCATACGCTGGATGGATGGAAAGCCAGTGAAAATCCCGAAACATTTTCCGTGAAGGAGGGCCGAATCGTTGTAGACGGGCCGCGGGCCCACCTGTTTTACCAGGGTCCGGTCAACGATCACAATTTCAGGGACTTTGAATTCAAGGCCGATGTGATGACAACCGAGGGTTCCAATTCCGGTATTTTCTTCCACACACAGTACCAGGAAGAGGGCTGGCCCTCCAAGGGATACGAGGCGCAGATCAATAACAGCTACGATAAAGATCCGCGAAGAACGGCCAGTCTCTATGGTGTAGACGATATCAAGGAGACCCCGTTCCCGGATAATGAGTGGTTTACCATGCATATTACGGTTGAGGGGAATCGCATTGTCATAAAAGTGGATGGGAAGACGATGGTCGACTACACGGAACCTGAAAATGTGGATCGCGGTGAAAATGTCCTCTCCAGTGGAACCTTTGCCCTGCAGGGACACGACCCCGGCAGCCTTGTTTATTTTAAGAATATCCGGGTGAAACCACTTTAATCTTTAGTCCGGTTATATGGGAATGCGGACTTACTAAACAGGTTTGCCTGGCCTGCTTGTGGTTTATCGGAGGGAACAGGGGGGAGCGGGCTGCTGCACCGGAGGTTACAGAAGGTGTTGATGAGGTGTGTTCAAAAACGTGTGAACCCCTGGCCTATCTCAAGGTGTGCAACTCAATTGACTCTATTTCTGGCAAGTAAATCTGGTACCCACGCCAACTATTTCTAAAAAAATCAGAAATCGCAAACGATTTTTTCTTCTGGCTGGTTATATGACCTGCACTAATCGTTTAACATTAAATAGTTATACATTATGAGTTATTTTGACAAAATTAATGACATCTATAATCATATTGCGCAGGGCACAGCCATGGAGGCGTTCGAAGAGTATTACGCCGACGATGTGGTCATGGTATTGGAAGATGGTACCGAGGTGGAAGGGAAAGATGCCAACCGTGAACGTGAAAACGAATTCTTCGGGAGCGTAGAAGAATTTCACGGCATCGAAGTGGTGGGTATCACCTCCAACGAAGAGGATGGAGTCACCAGTGTTGAATCGAATATGACCGTTACGTTCGAGGGGAGCGACGATCCCGTCACTATCGAGCAGGTCGCTGTACAGCACTGGGAGGACGACGAAATTGCCCGGGAGCGTTTTTACGGTACGCAAAATTAGAAAACGGTGCAATCGGGTAAACCCGCAAAGCCCTCCTTTGTGAGGGCTTTGCTATTTAGCCTGTACTCTTCTCGTGAGAAGTCCGGGATACGCTCCTTTCCATAAACATACATTGGCCCTGCCACTTGTCTCAAAAAAAATCAAAAATCCTGCGCTGCTGGCCGCATTGATCGATTTTATTGGGAGATGTACACCGCATATAATTAACTCTAATATCGCTGATAGTATTTTTCTATCAGGAAACAATTTATATGAATCAATGATTTGGTTAGATTGGAATTGATAATAAGAAACTGATAAACCAATCGTCGTATGGATAAAGAGAAAACTCAGAATAGATCAAATGGTAATGAAAGCAAATGTCCCTTTCATAACGGGGGCTCAAATGAAACCGCTGCCAGTGGTTCAAAGCTCGATAAATGGTGGCCTGATCGGTTAAATCTGGATATGCTGCGCCAGCATTCGTCGAAAGGTACTCCGATGGATGAGGATTTTGACTATGCGGAAGAATTCCAAAAGCTCGATTTTGAAGCTGTAAAGCAGGATCTCCATGATCTGATGACTGACTCCAAAGATTGGTGGCCTGCAGACTGGGGGCACTATGGCGGACTCTTTATCAGAATGTCGTGGCATGCTGCCGGCACGTACCGTGTTTCTGACGGTCGGGGTGGAACTGCCGGTGGGCAACAACGTTTTGCCCCCCTGAACAGCTGGCCCGATAATGCCAACCTGGATAAAGCGCGTCGCCTGCTTTGGCCAATCAAGAAAAAGTATGGTCGAAAATTATCATGGGCTGATTTGTTAGTGCTGGCCGGTAACGTAGCGATGGAGTCGATGGGTTTTGAGACATTCGGTTTTGCCGGTGGACGCGAAGACGACTGGGAGCCTGATACTTCTGTCAACTGGGGTTCCGAAGAAGAGTGGCTGGGCGATGAGCGTCACGATGAAGAAGGTAATCTTAAAGGACCACTTGCCGCGGACCACATGGGGTTGATCTATGTGAATCCGGAGGGACCCAATGGAGAGCCGGACCCCGAAAAATCAGCTCATTTTATTCGTCAGTCGTTTGCACGCATGGCCATGAATGACGAAGAAACCGTTGCCCTTATTGCCGGAGGGCACACCTTTGGCAAAACGCACGGGGCCGGACCGCTGGAACATAAAGGACCGGAACCTGAAGCGGCTGATATTGAAGAGCAGGGCTTCGGCTGGATTAGCGATTACGGTTCAGGAAAAGGCGGAGATACCATCACCGACGGTGAAGAAGGCGCATGGACCAATAATCCCATCCAGTGGGATATGGGCTTTTTTGAGAATCTTTTTGAGTATGAGTGGGAGCTGACTAAGAGTCCTGCCGGATCTTACCAGTGGCAGCCAAAGGATGAAGCGGGCGATGGCACCGTACCCGATGCTCACGATCCGGACAAGAAAAATCCGCCAATGATGCTGACCACGGATCTTGCCCTGAAAGTAGATCCGGAGTATCGAAAAATTTCCAGGCGATTCTATGAAAATCCCGATGAATTTGCGGATGCCTATGCCCGGGCATGGTTCAAGCTCATTCACCGCGATATGGGACCCAAATCTCGTTATCTAGGACCGGAAGTCCCCGAGGAAGATCTGTTATGGCAAGATCCCATCCCTGAGGTTGATTATGAACTGATCGATGAAAAGGATATCGAAGAACTTAAAGCGAAAATTCTCAATACCGATCTGACTGTGTCCCGGCTTGTTAAAACAGCATGGGCTTCGGCTTCAACCTATCGCGATTCTGACAAGCGAGGCGGTGCCAACGGTGCCCGCATTCGACTTGCTCCACAGAAAGATTGGGAAGTCAACAATCCTGAACAACTAGCCGAAGCAATTGAAGTGCTCGAGGGTATTCAGGAGGAATTCAACAACGGACAATCGGGAAATAAGCGCGTTTCTCTTGCGGACCTGATCGTTCTCGGTGGCGCAGCTGCTGTCGAAAAGGCTGCAAAAGACGCCGGTCATGATGTTGAAGTTCCTTTTACACCGGGACGCAATGATGCCACGGCAGAGCAAACAGATGAGGAATCATTTGAATGGCTCAAGCCCAATGCTGACGGATTCCGCAACTACTACAATGCGGAGTGCAATGCAAGGCCGGAAGAAATGCTGGTTGACAAGGCGCAGTTGCTATCGCTTACGCCTCCTGAAATGACGGTTCTTGTTGGCGGAATGCGCGCACTTAAGGCCAATTACGATGATTCCGATTATGGAGTCTTTACCGACCGGCCGGAAACGCTGACCAACGATTTCTTCGTGAATCTGCTCGATATGGATTACGCCTGGGAAGCGACTTCGGATGACAAACTACGCTTTGAAGCTCGAGATCGTGATACCGGTGACGTCAAGTGGAACGCCACTCGTGTTGACTTGATCTTTGGTTCACACTCAGAGTTGCGGGCACTTTCTGAAGCGTATGCGGCCGATGATGCCGAAGAGAAGTTCGTTAACGACTTCGTTGATGCATGGACCAAAGTGATGCAACTGGATCGTTTCGACCTGAAGTAAACTTCTCCAACACAGATGGTTCTCTTCCGGAACCGGAAGTGGTTAACAGTTCTAAATTGCAAAAGGCAGCCTGTTTTCAGGCTGCCTTTTTATTTGTCTTTATTTAACACCTTTCGCCAATTACATAAATACTATTTATTCCTTTTGTGCAACCATTAGGAAAACAGGAAATGTTTTAGTTTCGCCCTGTTCATTAATCTCTTTCTCCATCCTATAGGCTGTTTTAAAGGAGATATCAGTAAAACCTTGTTTTTCCACCAATCGCGCCAGATCCTCCCGATCAAATCCTTTATGGACATTATCAACATCATGACCGTGAAAAGAACCGTCCTCTTTATCGAGATCGGCAACGCACAGATATCCGCCGGGATTCAGCAACTCATAGAATTGATTCAGGATTAATTGGGTTTCCGGGATGTGGTGAAGCGTCATCATGGTATAAACCAGGTCAAATTGCTCGCTGGGAAGCGGGTCTTTTGTTAGATCAAGTTTGACCGGATTCATATCCTCGGCCGACTCAGCCTTTATTTTATCGCGCAGTACGTCCAACATTCCTGTCGAGCTATCGGCCAGGGTAATGGAACCGATTTCATCACGAAGCTCAAAACTGAGCTGTCCGGTTCCGCAGCCGTACTCAAAAGCAGACATTTCTTTGGAAAGCGGGATGTGTGCCTTGATCGCATCTGCAATATTTTCTGCGCGTTCCTGGCTTTCGGGGGTGTCCCAGTCTTTGGCTTCCTCATCAAATCGTGACATAGATATTTTTCAGTGTATTAAGTTTCGTGGAATTTACAGATATCGAACACCCTCATGTTATCTTTAATTCCGTAATAAAACTCTGGATCTCCTACAAATACGACCAAAAGACTTAATTACACTGGAAAGGCGATTTAGAGGACATGTGGACTGATGAGAACTGATTTTAGTAGCGACCAGTATATGGATTGATTATTTCAGCGGCGTAGAAAACAAGCAAACCGAAAGTCTCGATCATATCCTTTCCGGGCAACCCAGTTCATCATCTTTATACGTTGAGTGCGCGATTACCACCTTTAACGTAGCAGACGGGACAATTTCGTAGCCCGCTGCAAACTGTTATAGCATGTTCAGTTTTAAAAACAATGTAACTCACTGTATATCAAAGCATTATGAGAAATACAGGTTAGAGTTCTTACATTCAAATTACGTTGACTCCAGCGAGACATAATATGTTGTAAACATTTACAGCACTTAGCAATCAAAGTAGTTACCGATACAACTCCCCGTCCGACAGTTCAATCACCCGGTCACAGTTGTCGGCGAAATCATCATCATGGGTTACGGCAATTATCGTCTGCCCCCGGTCTCTGGCAAGTTGACGAAATATGTCAAAGACGATGTTGGTATTTTCTGAGTCAAGGTTGCCAGTGGGTTCATCTCCCATGATAATAGCGGGCTCGTTAATGAGTGCGCGGGCAATGGCTACCCGCTGCTGCTGTCCGCCGGATAGCTTGCTGGCCAATTTGAACGCCTGGTCCTTGATCCCCAAGAGGTTCAAGTTTTCGAGGGCCTCTTCCCGAATTTGCTCCTCCGGTTTCTGCTTCAATTTCAGGGCAGGCAGCATCACATTATCCAGGGCCGAAAATTCTGGTAGCAGGTAATGGAACTGGAATACAAAACCGATATTCCGGTTACGAAATGCAGCCAGCTCATTTTGGTTTTTCCCCTTTAGCATCGTTCCGTTGATCGAAATGGATCCGTCATAATCGGTATCCATAGTGGAAAGCACATACAGTAGAGTCGACTTACCCGAACCCGATTTGCCAATCAATGCCAGGAATTCGCCCTGCTTCACATTGAAGCTGATGTCTTTTAGTACCTGGAATTTTTTGGGTTCGTAAAAAAACTTGGAGATATGTTGGGCCGATAGCGCGTAATTATTCATGGTTATCCTCTTATAATTTCTACAGGGTCAATCTTGGAGGCTTTCCGCGCCGGCAGGTAGCCTGCTATAAATGTGGTGATGAGTCCGAACATGAAGGCCAGCCCGTAATCGTCGAGGTTGTAGGTCATCGGCAGCACCTCCAGGCCGGCTACATTAAACGGGATGTTGTTAATCAGCCTGGAAACTACATACCCAAAAGCCATGCCGACGACTCCGCCCAACAAACCGATAATCACAGACTGGGTTAGGAATATTTCTACAATATCGTCACCGTCAAATCCCATCGCTTTTAAGATGGCGATCTCTTTAATCTTCTCGTTCACGGTCATATTCATGATGT
Organism: Halalkalibaculum sp. DA3122; assembly: GCF_043951865.1. Lineage (NCBI taxonomy): Bacteria > Pseudomonadati > Balneolota > Balneolia > Balneolales > Balneolaceae > Halalkalibaculum > Halalkalibaculum sp. DA3122. The sequence continues at coordinate 21,747 of NZ_JBINJF010000032.1, read as the reverse complement.
TATAGATACCGAAGCCGGCAACCAGCAAAATAGTCAGCGAAACAGCTATTCCGAGAATATCCCGCAATTCACTACCTGCTTCCAACTGGCCGCTGGCTTCCATCCAGGGTTCCACCTTGTAGGGTATCACCCGGGAGAGGGTAGCCGCCGTCTGTTCCGCTTCATTGAAATCCCGGACGTTTACCTGTATGTCGGTTACATAGCTCATGTTTTCGGAGAGCAGCTGGCGGGCAGATGAGATTCGTATATACCCCTTGGAATTGTCCACACTTGTCAGGGAGGTTTCCAACAACCCTACAATCTCATAGCTTTTGGATAAGCCGTCAGCAGTGGTCACCTGAACGCGATCCCCCATATTTAGACTCAGCTTGCGAGCCAGGCCTTTGCCAAGTACAATGCCATTGCTGCGCGTAGAAAGATTTTCCCATGAGCCGCTGGTGACATATTTTGAAGTATCGAACAGTTTGTCCTCGCTTGCTACATCCACTCCCGATAACTGCCCGTTCACTTGTATGGCACCATTCCGATAGAAGATATTGATGTTTACCTGTTTTGAAACCGCCTTCACTTCCGGTTGCCGCTCGACCGCCCTGACGTATTGGTCAGCATTTTGGATGCCTTCAGTATACTTGATGACCCGTGGATTCCGAATATTTACTGCCATAGTTTTTTCCGAGGCCATCTCCAGCAGGTTGGTTTTATCCTCAGGCAGATCGTTGTATATGCGGATGTGAGCCATGGTGCTAAAGGCCAGTTCAGTCTGTGTATCGTTCACACCGTTGAGAAATCCATTCAAGAAAATGTACATGGATATCCCGAAGGTCACACTCAATACCGCTACCAGTAACTGCTTTAGTCTAGAGGTTAGGTGCACTAGAGCAATCTTCGCGTTGGTAGAATTTAGGGGAAACAATTTCATAGCTTAAGCATTATGGTGTTCGTAGTATCAATGCCGTCCATAATCTCAACCCATTCGGTATTTTTGATGCCTGTTTTAACAGGAATTTTATTACCTGTTCGGTTTAAAACAGTATCTCCTTCCATCAAATAGACGGTTGGAATTACCAGGACGTCCTCTTTTTGCTGGATGATAATGTTGGCCTGCAGTTGAGTGCCGGGGAACAGCGTTTGAAGATCATCAGAAAACTGGGCTTCCACGATAAATGATTGTTCTTGCTCATTAAACGCAGGATATATTTTACTGATGATAGCCTTGTAGGTCCGGTCGGGATGGGTATTCAGGGAGATGACCGCTTCCTGTCCCAGCGCAATGTCGTCGATATCTTCCTCAGCTATATAGAGTTTGATGAGTGTTTCTCCTCCACCGATTTGTGCAATCGCTTCACCGCGGCGCACCAGTTCGCCTTGACTCTTGAAAACATTCAGTACCTGTCCGTTGGTAGAAGCGCTGAGAATATAATCATGAGTGCTTTCGCGCTGAATATCCAGTTGATTTTTGGCATTTAGCAGGTTTAACTCAAGGGCGTATTGCAGATCGGCCAGTGACTTTTCGAGGATCTCGACGTTTTTCTTAGAGCTCTCATATTGAAGCTGTGCTTTCTCGTACTCAAGTTGAGATACGGCTTCGGTAGTTACGAGCTCGGCATAGCGATCAAGGTTTTTCCGGTCCAGCTCCAATTGTTTTTGCGCCTGCTCCACTTGCAATTTCGCTTGCTGCAGTTCAGGGGAATCGGCTTGAGCCTTGCGTTTGGCATCCCGGTAATTGGCCTCGGCAATCTCCAGATTGGCCGACTGCACGTCGCTGGAAAGTTGAAATAGCGGCATTCCCGAGGTGACCGAGTCACCTTCTTGTACGTAGGATTGCTGCAGATACCCCTCGGCATACGAGGTCACCAGGTATTCATCCGATGTGGTAATATGACCGCTGGCAAACACCGCATCGACGATCGTTTTTCGCTCGGGTCGGGTGGTTTGGTTATCTGAACACCCGGTAAATGCGATGCTCAGGCAACAAACAAAAAGGAAGAGAAATAGTGTTGGGGTTTTCATGACTCTATTGTCTTGAAATGATGGTTGAATAATAACTGTACATGCTTGAAAGGGAATTCAGATAGTTGTTTTCAGCCTTCAGGTAGTCTTCAAACGTTTTGAAATAATCTGCGAGCGAAATCAGTCCCTTCTCATATTTTTGCAATGCAAGCGTACGGTTCTGATCCCAAAGCTGGTAGGTATCATATGCCGATTCAACTTGCGAAAGGCTATTACGGTAGTTACTTATCAGTAGTTGATCTTGGATTTCAGATTGAATCTGTTCCTGCTGCAGGTTTTGCTGAGCGATGGACCGCTCAATCTTCGCTACATTAACCTGATTCCATTTTGCAAATCCATTGAAGATGGGTACCGACAGGCTGAACCCGATATAACTGTATGGATTCCAGTCACTGCTTTTAAAAGAGAGGCCAAAATCATCGCGGAACTGCTGCTGGCCCCAATAAGAGGTTAATGAGAGCTTGGGCAGATAAGCCGCCTTTTGTAGACGAACATTTACCAGGGTTTGATCGGTTTGATGCATAAACAGGGCAAGCTCTTTATCAGCTTCTACCTGAGGGGATTCAGGCAGGGTGGTGGACGTAATGGCTGCCTGATCTTCAAAATGAATGCCAGCATCGGCTTCCAACCCAAGTAGTATCTTTAAGTTGGAAACAGCCTGTTCGTACATCGAGGTGCTTTCGGCGATACTCTGTGCGATGTTGTTTACGTTGATTTTGGCATGGTTTAAAGCGGAGCGATCAACCATACCTTTCTCAAATTTCTGCCGCGTCAAAAAAAGCAGGCTGTCGGCGATACTCCGATCCTTCTCACTGATCTGGAGTGCTTTCTGCGTAATAATTGCCGTGTAATAGTAGAAGGCAACCTGCTCGCTCAGATGCTGCCGGTAGAGGTCGGTCTCTGCTTCGGTAATCATGAGTTTGGCATCGGCAATCTTTGATTTCATGCGTGACTGCCAATCCAAGATGTTTTTCGAGATAGTGATGCCGGTATTATAATTGTATTCCTGCCCGAATTGGGTTTCTATCGTTTGACCGGGCTGTCCAAAGATTTCGCCTGGCAGCACCGAAGTAGGCAGGTCTCGGTTATACTGACCGGTAAACGTGCCGGAGATCGCAGGGTAGCGGCTACTCTTGGAGATGGAGACCTCCTTGCGTGCCTTCTGGTAATTCAAGTTGTAGACGTCCAGGTCAGGATTGTTTTCGAGGGCAAACTCGATGGCCTCCTGAACCGACTGCAGCTTCAATTCGTGTGGCGAATTGGGCTGCTGGGCAAGCGTTGGGAAGGCAGAAATGCAAACAAATAGCAGTGGTAATATGTGCTTAATAAATATCATAATCGGGTCCAAATTTTGCTTGAGGAGCGCAAAAACCTGGAGACCGTAATCTTTAATTCATCTTCAGTGATGAGTTCCAGGGTACATTTTACTTCTCGATCTTTCTTCGGTATGTAGAGGGATCCCTGCCATATTCCTTTATCGTAAGAGACATCTGACAAAAGAATTGTGCCCAGAGCCGATTCACGGGTTAAGTTGGAATTTGGATCCTTTGATGATGTGGTTGAGGTAGTATCATCTAACCCCTCAACCCAGACAATTTTTCCAACGTACAGCCCGGATTGCTTATATATTTCGACGTGGGCTTTCTCATTTTCGGTGATCCAGATGCCAGCAATTTGGTCGGCTGACTGCGCCAGAGATGCCTGGCTGGCTAACAGGGCAAACAAAAAGAGTAAAAATCGTTTCATGGTCATATTTGCATTAATATGTACTATTGTCCTTTATGCTTTTCTTAAAACAGAAAGCGTGTCAAACTTTGGGCAGTTTTTAATGCAAATATGAAGCGTTGTGGATCCTAAAGGAAGGAAAGAGATGCTCAATTGAACAGATTGGCAACTGAACGGTACATTCAGCCGTGTGAATTGACAGGCTTATTCCGGCTTTTCCATCCAGTCCAAAAACGGGGTAACTTTCATGCGGCTGACGACGGCTTTTTCGGGGATATCAAACGGTAGTTTGACGATTACTTTGCGCTTGAAGTAGGGGGAAATCTCCTTGATGGCATCCCGATTCACAATCATCTGCCGGTTGATACGAAAAAACTGCGCTGGATCGACAGATGATTCAATCTCCTCCAGATTTTTAAAAATGACATTCTTCTGGCCCTTAAAATTGTAGATGTTCACCATTTCATTGGTCAGATGCACAAAGGCGATATCCGATACCTGGACCGGTACCAAATTTTCTTGGTGGCGAACAAGAAATGTTTTTTGGTAGGCAAGCTCGTCCGCAAACAAGTTTTTAATGGTCTGCGCATCAGGTTCCATTCCTTTGGACAGGGACGATTTCATAGCCTCTACTTTCTCAAGCGCCTTGTGGATATCTTCTTCCTTAAATGGCTTTAAAATGTAATCAATGCCATTGCGCTTGAACGCTTTAAGTACGTGTTGGTCGTAGGCTGTACAAAAAATTACCGGGATACGAATCTCCGTTTCTTCAAAAATCTCAAAACTTTCACCGTCTGCCAGCTGGATATCCATGAATATGAGATCCAGTTTATTTTGATGCTTTTTAAGATACGTCACCGTACGTTCAATGCTCGGGCAGGTTTGGACGACCAGATAATCGGATCGCTCTTCGATGAGCTCCTTGAGCAGTTCTGCAGTCTTTTTTTCGTCTTCAACGATTAAAACATTCACAACTAAAACAGTTTTATGGTCACTGAGTATTCTTCTCCGTTTTGCCGGATCTCAACCCCGTCTGGTATCCCGATCAGATCGTAGCGTTTCTTGAGGTTTTCCTGTCCCATCCGAAAAGATTGCTGTTTCGTTTTTTTGGGCTGGTAGTTGTTTGCCACCGTGAGGCTTTTTGCATCCTCCTGAAAAATCCGGATGGTTAACGGTCGTTGCTCTGAAATGATATTGTGTTTGATACAATTTTCAACCAGCAACTGCAGAGCAAATACCGGTAGCGAATACTGAATCGATTCCGGCCGTGTATCGATGGTCACTGACAAGGCACTGTCAAAGCGCACGTTTAACAAGTAGAGATAGTTATTCAAAAAGTCGAGTTCCTCTTCCAGGGTGATCTGATGTGATTCTCGTGCCTGCAGTATCTGACGATACACATCGGACAGTTTTAACACAAACTCCTCGGATTGCTTCTTATCCGAACGGATGACCGTACGGAGGGTACTCAGCGAGTTGAACAGGAAATGGGGGTTGAGTTGCTTTTTCAACTGTTCAAGCTGTGCGCGGTAATTTTCGGATTGCAGTGCATAATTTTCGCTCCGAAGCCGTTCATTTTCCCTCACAGATCGCAGCATCTGCTGAATAGTGATAAATAATGCGGATGCCACCAGCAGTCGTAACCCAAGGCTCCACGCCGGGGGCCTGCCAGGGAAAATAATCCCGGTGAAAGACAGGATCTGCTGTATCCCGATTGCCAGTCCGATAACGGTAATATTCCCCGCTACCACTTTGAGGGAATCGATTGGCACGGCGTTGCGGGGCCATAGTTTGTCATTGATATACCATAAACCCAGTAAAATCGCAGAGGTAAACAGCCAGGTTGGTATAATGGCAACCAAGTCCCAATTTACCCGGAACAGGGAGTTGTTTAAAATATTAAGCCCCGGCAGCAGCAGGGATATAATAATGGGAAGTAGCTTATCGTGCTGTTTCTGCATCTGCCTGAGTTCGATTCTAAAACAATAAGATACATATTTAGCAGATTACCCTGGTACTGCAAATGCTTTATTATTTTTTTATCAGGGTTTAATAGATCTTAAATAAATGTTAGCCCACTAACGACATTGCGCATAAGCTGCGTGCAGGCAAACGTTGTTTTAAAATCAAAATGTACTACAGAAATTGACCAGCCGAAATCGGCAGGGTAGGGCGAGACACGTCCGCTTTATGCGCGGGTTAGAGCAACCTTTATTCAGGCTTGATCTCAGATTCGTCTTCATCTTGCCTGGCGTGGCGAATAGTCAAAATATCGATGTGATCCTGATTGATTTCATAGATGATCAAATAATTAGACTGAACTACAAACTGTCGGACCATCTCATCATTTAGGGCTGGAACCATCTGGCCAGAGCGAGGATGTTTTTTTAAATGCTGGACACGTTTTTCAAACTCTTCGACCAGTGCCAATGCAGCATCTACATTATCTTTCGAAATGTAGTCTACTATTTCATCAATTTTTCGTTGGGAGGTAGGAGACCAGACAATACGCATTTATACTTTCCCCAACCGTTCCTTCAATGAACCTATAACTTCTTTATGGTCGGTACCTTTGCCATCTTCAATTTCTTGACGGGCTTGATTGATTTCCTGAAGCAATTCAATGGTATCGATCATTTGCTCATAATCACCCACATCAAGCAATACAGCAGAACTTTTTCCGTGCTGAGTAATAACAAGGGGACGATGTTCTGTTTTAATTTTTTCAATCATTGATGCTGCATTGGCCCGAAATTCAGAGAGTGGCTGAATGTCTTTATCAAGCTGGACACGTTTCATAACGCTATAAATTGTGTTAATAAGTGACTTTTAAATAGTACAAAGAAAAGTACAAATTAACAACGAGCGAAAGGCGAATAGGTTGCTCTAACGACCTTGCGCATAATGTGCGTGCAGCCAAGCGTTGATTTAAAAACAAAATGTACTACAGAAATTGACCAGCCCAAAATCGGCAGGGAAGGGCGAGACACGTCCGATTAATGCGCGGGTTAGGTAAACGATACTATTTGGTGAAATTTGGCGTTGAATTATTATGAAATAAATTATAACATTGTTATAACAATTAGAAATTAACGGTTACGATTATGGAAACAAAGATTAGAAAAATCGGAAATAGCTTAGGAGTAACGCTTCCGAAGCAATTGATAGATGAACTTCATCTCAAAAGTGGCGACAAATTAACCATCGAAAAAAAGGGTGCTAATTTAGAACTCAAACCAATGGACCCCGAGTTTGAAGAGTGGGCAGAAGCCTATCGCCAGGCAAACACTGACTATAAAGAAGTGTTGAAAGAACTGGCAAAATGATAAAATTTTTAGATAAAGAAACTATTCTGGCTTTCCATCAGGATCAAGTAAAAATCTATGGCGGCAAACAGGGAATTCGAGATGAGGGATTGTTAGAATCTGCACTTGCCCAACCACAGGCAAACTTTGGAGGGGAGTATGTTCATAGCAATATTTTTGAGATGGCAGCTGCCTATGGATTTCACATTTGTAAGAATCATCCATTATTCGATGGAAACAAGAGAACAGCTTTGGTAGCGATTTATACCTTTCTGTATGTTAATGGCTATCGCCTGCAAGCTGACAAAAAAGGGTTGTATGCTGTAATGATCGATTTATCAAATGGGAAACTCGAAAAAGAAGAGTTGGCAAAATTCTTGGAAGAAAATACGAAAGAAAGAAAATAGCTTCGTTTCCCTAACGACTTTGCGCATAAGGTGCGCACGAAATGATGTTGAATTGATGAATAATAGACGGAAAGCTAAAAAGCCAGAAGCTGGCAGGAGAGGGCGGAGGTGCGTTTCCTTAATGCGCTGGTTAGGTGTACAATAAAGTTAGGAATTTAGCAGTTATGTGTATAGATTTACAAAAAATACACATTAATTAAATCTATACAATTATGCGAACGAATGTAGTAATTGATGACGACTTGATGGATGAAGCCTTGAAGGTGAGTCGATTAAAAACGAAAAAGGATGCTGTGGAAGAAGGCTTGAAATTGTTAGTCCAGCGAAAAAAGCAAGAAAATATCAAAGACTTGCGCGGGAAATTGCATTGGAAAGGTGATTTAGAGGATATGAGGACTGACGAGAAGTGATTTTAGTAGATACCAGCGTATGGATTGATTATTTCAATGGCGTAGAAAATAAACAAACCGAAAGTCTTGACCGAATCCTTTCTGAGCAGTCAGTTCTCCTGGGAGATATTATTCTCACCGAAATTCTGCAAGGTTTTGACAGCGACAAAGAGTTTAGATTAGCTAAACAAGCTCTTGATCCGTTAGACTGTATTCATCTTGGAGGGAAATCACTGGCTATAAAGGCAGCATCTAATTTTCGTTTTCTTCGGTCGAAAGGTGTAACAATTAGAAAAACGGTAGATATGCTCATCGGCAGTTGGTGCATCGATCATGAAGTGGAACTGCTACATAACGATAAAGACTTCGACCAAATAGCAACTCAGCTACCTCTACAAATATACGTTTAATTGATGTTGTACACCTAACGACATTGCGCTTAAGGTGCAGGCGCCAACGTGTTGAAATTGTTTGCAAACGAAAGGTTAACTAACTAAATAAATGGCAGGCGGGCAAGAATTGGCGAGGCGTGTCCGCTTAATGCGCGGGTTAGGTTTGCGCACTTATGGAGCAAAGATTTCTTGTAAAGTATTTAAGGTTTTATCTTGGGCAGATGAACTAATAGTTCCAAGTTTTTTAATTAGTCGCTGTTTGTCGACCGTACGAATTTGATCCAAAACAATCTGCCCACGTTTCTTTTGAAAAGTCGTTGTAACTCTTGATGGATAGTTTTTGATTGTTGACGTCATTGGAGCAATAATGACAGTCCGAATATGCCGATTCATTTCATTGGGAGAAATGATAAGACAAGGACGGGTTTTCTTTATTTCTGATCCTTTTGTGGGGCCTAAGGATATTAAATAGACATCAAAACGTTTGACAGGTTTTCGCTCTACCATGTCCACTCAGTTTCGTCCCATTTACTTGGCAGCTCAACTTCTTCTTTATCAATCAACTGATCGTCGTCTTCTTTGGCCATTTTTTTAAAGGCATTATCCCAGCCCTTACGGGTTTGCTCGGCAGAACGCAAGATGATTTGATTGTCTTTAAGAATCATTTCTATCTCTTCAGAAAGCCCAATTTCCTCGATAACGGGCTTTGGAATACGAACTCCCTGAGAATTTCCTATGCGAATAAGCTTTGTTTTCATAGTACTAAGGTTTAATAAATTGCACTAATAATGTAATTACAATATAAGTACTAGGCAACGATTGGGAAAAGATTTTAGTGTGCAACCTAACGACATTGCGTATAAGCTGCACACGAATGATGTTGGATTTTTTAAATAACGAACGATGAGTTAAAAAGCCAGAAAGTTGGCAAGGCGTGTCCGCTTAATGCGCGGGTTAGTTTACATACTTTTTGGAGGCAAATATTTGGCAACCATTTGTGACCTATTTATCAATGTTTATTTTTGGTCGTTCACAAGTTGGGCCAGCCTCAATTTCACTTTGAGTAAGCTGTAAGTTTTGACTCAAATTTATTGGATAACACTGTGTCCCTAGACCGAACTCAACTGTATATTTTCCTGCAAGTAAGCTAGTGTTTAACATTCCTATTGCTTTTTGGACAGGATGTCCTTTATTATCTCCGATCCAAATTTCTACATCGGAAGAACTCCCATGTATCTTGAGCTGATAATACTGTTGGTTTTCTTTATAAGTTGTCACAATTTTCAAATTTATAGTTGGTACACCTAACGACATTGCGTTTAAGCTGCATGCGTATGAATATTGACTTAGCAACTAACGAAAGACGAGACTCAAAACCAAGAGGGGCAAAGAATTGGGGAGGCCTGTCCGCTTAATGCGCGGATTATGCCGCCGGCTCATTATTCAACCAAGAATACATTGGTGGTAGCAAACTTGTCTGGAATTTTTTTCTTATCAGAATTTAATACAGAATACCTATATCTGTACTCTCCTGATCCTGAGTTAATGGAAAAGCGTATTGTGTCACGGTACGTATCATTATTCTTGATTGGTATGTCAACACTTCCTGCAATGGGATCACAACCTACACCATTTACTACTTCCCATTCTCCTTCACTATTTTTTTCTAAAACCCAAGAGCAATTTTCTAAGTACACCGTTTGCTTGCTAGTGTTGTTGAAAGTGATCACCTTTGGCTCGTTTGGGCTGTATTGTTGTTTTTCCGTGGTTATGGACAAACCTTCAAACTCACTTCCTCCTATTCCTAACACATTGCAACCAATTAGTGCAATCGAAGCAAAAACTAAAATCATTGAATTCCTCATTATAACCTCTGATTTATAGTTATTACACTTCTGGGAAAGTGAGTAACTATTCGAAGGACAGTCTTAAAGCGGTATAACGACCTTACGCATAAGGGGCGCACGAAACAATGTTGAGTTGTTAAATAATGAACGGAAAGCTAAAAAGCCAAAAGTGGGCACCTGATGGCGAGGCGCGTCTCCTTGAAGCGCTTGTTAGGGAACAGCCCGATCACCTATATTTCTAGCAACGAGATTTCTTGTACGTTTTTAAAATCCTTTTCATTGAATGTTGCCACTTGATGTATGCCTGCAGCCAATCCGATACTTATAATTTCAAAATCATGAACTTTTAATCCGCTTGGCTGGTAGCGGTTCATTAATTCCAGAAATATTGCCAAAGAATCTTGACTCGGATACAACACATCAATACCTCTAATAATATCGTCATGGATTTCCAGCGCTAATTCTGTTTTCAGGTCATATCCTGAACTGCGGGTGACGACGGCTAAAAATTCAAGAAGATTTTTAGAAGTGGTTACAAGCTGATGGTCAGAGCCGTCGAGAATATTTCTGGCCTGATGAAAGAATCTTGAATCTTGGTCAATGCCGTAAACCAGAATATTCGTATCAATGAGTACTTTACTCATATGCGATAGAACGGATATTTTTGGTATCTAATTTTCCGTTGAGCTTTAAAGACCGAATGGTAGGTTTAGGCTTTTTATCTTTGCTAAGAGAAGACAAATAAAGATATACCTTTTCTAATTCGACTTCAGAAAGTCGATCAATTTCTTTTTTAACTTTTTCTTTGGTAATCATCCTATATAAGAAACTTAATTATAGCTGCATATAATCTACTTAACCTATAGCAATTATCATAACGAACTAAGGACCTCGGCTGTTGCCTAACGACATTGCGCATAAGCGGCGTGCAAAGTAGCGCTGAATTTGATGAAAATGTACTACGGAAACTGACCAAATCGAAACCGGCAACTAACGGCGAGGCACGTCCCACTTAATGCGCGGGTTAGGTGCCTGACCAAAATTTACGATTCGATTACTTTCCCTGGATGTTTGGCTAATTTTGGAAACTCCCGCAGAAGCTTTTTATCCATAGTAATTAATTCAAGATCGAGATCCTTGGCTAGGCTTACGAATTCACAATCGTAGGAGGAGCAAGTCGATTGGCTGACATGATGCAGAACTTGTACTGAGTTCACCTGAAATTGTTGGTCTTTCATTTGAAGTTCAGCCTTCTCTATAATCAACAAAGCTTCAGCTAAATCAATCAGCTCTTTTCTTAAATATAGTGTTACGATATTTCGGAATTCACTTCGCCAAAGAATAGGGGCCACCCATTGTGGATCTTTTTGATAGAGTTCGTCACAAAGTTCTGTTGCATCTGATGGAAGCCAAAAATGAGCGAGAATATTCGTATCAACAACGATCATGGACGACCCTGATTAATGGCAGATTCAATTTCTTCAGAAGACAGGCTGCCTTTTGCTTTTTTACGCAAGCGGCGTGCTTCTTGCAGGATATCGTCAGTAGAAACCTGTTGAGGTTTGACGGTCTGTTCTAAACAGGCAATAATTTCACTGTTGATGCTACGATGATGAGCGTTGGCCTGCTCACGGACTCGATCGTAAATTTCTTCTGGAATGTTTTTTACTGTGATACTAGGCATAAGACTTAGTTTCGTTATGGTTTCTATATGAAACTAAAAAGGGCGGGGGATTATTGCAAGAAAAATGAAGGTGCCTAACGACATTGCGCATAAGGTGCACACGAATAACTGTTAACTTGATAAATAATGAACGAGAAACTAAAAAGCCAGAAAGTGGCAATAGAGGGCGAGGTGCGTCTGCTTAATATGCGGGTTAGCCATAAACTTTTGATATTGTTTTGGTATTGTATATAATACCAAATAATGATTAGCGTTGTTATTGACACCAATGTACTAATTTCGGCTCTTCGCTCGAACCGAGGAGCCTCATTTAAACTTATCAGTTTAATAGGAACCGGAAAGTTTGATATCAGTCTTTCCGTACCATTGCTGATTGAGTATGAAGCAGTAAGCAAAAGGAAAAAGTTTGAACATCTGATCGACACAGATATTGATGATTTGTTAAACTACCTGTGCAAAGTAGCTGATAAGCGGGATATCTTTTTTCTTTGGCAACCTTTTTTGAAAGATCCCAAAGATGACATGATCTTGGAATTGGCTGTCGAAGCTGGTTGTGAATATATCATTACCTACCACCTAGATGACTTTAAAGGTATTGAGCAATTTGGCCTGGAAGCAATAACACCTAAGCAATTTTTAATTAAAATCGATGAATTATGAGCACGTTAAGCGTACGACTGCCTGACTCGATGCACGAGAAAATACGTGAGCTGGCCAAAAAAGAAGGCATATCTATGAATCAGCTAATTAATTCTGCTGTTTCGGAAAAACTGTCTGCTTTAATGACGGTGGAATACTTAAAAGAAAGAGGGGAATTAGGTTCACGAGAAAAATTTGAGCACGTGTTATCAAAAGTTCCAGACGAAGAGCCTGATGAAAGGGACAAACTGTAACTTGTGGTGCTAACGACATTGCGCTTAAGGTGCAGGTGCCAAGATGTTGACATTGTCTGTAAAAGAAAGGGTAACTATAAAACGAAAGACTGGCAAGTTAGGGCGAGGCCTGTCACCCTTAATGCGCTGGTTAGGTACATTTTACTGTGATTTAAGAATATCCAGATGAAGCAACTGTTCAGTTCGCATCACATGAATAATATAAATTGTATTATTGTCAATGCGGTAGAAAATGCGACAGGGAGAAAAAACCAACTGTCGATAAACAGACTGGTCTAATTCAGGAACAGCTTTTCCCATTTTAGGATGCTGGCTGAGATTTTCAACTCGCTGAAAGCATTGACGAACTAGTTTCTTAGCAGCATCCGGATTATCGAGTGAAATATAATCTGCAATTTGATCTAAATCTTGAAGGGCAGGCTCAGTCCAAACTATTTGAGCCATCGTTGCATGCGTTTTTTAGCATCTTCATGCGAAACAACGCGATCTTCTAAAATCGCCTTTTCTCCTCGTGCTAAGCCTTCAAGCAATTTCAGTTTCTTTTGGAGTTGCTCAAATTGCTCAACATCAATGAGATAAGCAGATGGCTTTCCATGCTCAGTTATTAGCACTGGTTCTTTTTCTTCCCGGAGTTCGGCAAGGAGTTTAGTAGCCTGGCGTTTTAAAGTGGTAACAAGTTCTGTTTTCATAGTGATACTAAAGTAGTACTTTTTCCAAAAGGAAGCAATTTTCGGAAATGTACCTAACGCCCTTACGCATAACCGGCAGGCACCAACATATTGAATTTGGTTACAAATGAAAGGTTAGCCATAAAACTTAAAACGAGCAAGGCATGGCTAGGCCTGTCGCCGTTAATGCGGTTGTTATAGTGCGCTCCTAACTTTGATTATTGATGATATCTTTAATCTTTGATTTCAGATCAGGAAGATCTCGTTGAGTGACGACCCAAATCATGCTCAACGTAACTCCAAAATATTCGTGAATGATGATGTCTCTCATTCCGGCAATTTTTCGCCAGGGAACCTCATAATATTCATCACGAATGTCATCAGAAATATGTTTTACGGCTTCTCCAATTATTTCTAATCGTCGTAGAACAGCGTCTTGTTTCTCAGAGTTTTGATAAAATTCATTTTCATTGACACCATCCAGATATTCTTCAATTTGCTGTATGCTCTCTAAAATATCTTGAAGGTAAACATCCGGTTTGCGTTTGCTCATATAACCGGAACTTCTTCTTTAAGAATATCTTCTTTTAGGGCAGGCTTTAGGGAATCATACTCAACGAGATCTACTTTCATATCAAGCTCGTCTTCTAACTCTTGTTGAATACCAATGAAATCCAACAGGCTGATTTTTTGATCAATTTTTACCAGTAAATCTACATCGTTTGTCTCTGTTTCACCACGAGCTGTAGATCCAAAAACCCCAGCTTTTTGTATGCCATATTTTTCCAATATGGGTCGGACTTTCTTTTTAATCTCTTCTAAATTTGCCATGCTAACAAGAGTTAATTAGTTATTTCAATAATAATATAAGAAAGTGATTGGGAAAGAGATAAGAAAATTAAGGCTACTAAAAGAGAGCACTATAACGACATTGCGCTTAAGGTGTAGGCAACGGAGTGTTGAAATTGCAACAAAATGAAAGGTTAACCAATTAACGGGAGCGTGGCAAGTGAGGGCGAGGCACGTCCGCTTAATGCGCGGGTTATACTGCAATTTTTACTGTTTGAATTTTGAAATAAATATGTGCTCAATGATGATGTGTTCGCTTACCATAAGTAACACCTTCAGGCGAATTGACAGAAAATCGGTCCCGATAAGTTGTAGGGGTCAAACCTGTATAACGCTTAAAAAGTTTGCGAAAGAAATTCAAATCTTCATAACCAACTTTTCGACATACCTCCCGGACTGTTTTTAGGTCATTTTCAAGCAAATGTCTAGCTGCATTTATTCGTAATCGCTGTACATAGTTAATAGGGGTTTCACCCGTTGCCGATTTAAAGCGACGCATAAAATTGCGTTGACTCATACAGGCCCGATCAGCTAAATCGGCTACCTTTATATTCTTGGAGTAGTTCTTGAACAACCATTCCTGCAGGTTGCGAATTTCTTCATCTTCATGATTAATCTGTGGGGATTCAGCGGTATAACCGGCTTGCCAAACACGGGGAGTTCGTACGAGTAGAGCTTTTGCCGTCTGCATCGCAACCTGATGGCCGCAATATTTCTCTATGATATACAGACATAAATCCACCCCACTGTAAACTCCACCGCTACAAAAAACACGATCTGATTCTGTTACATAGCGTTCAGGTTGCCAATCTACCTTCGGATAGCGCTTCCTGCAATCATCAACCAGTGCCCAGTGTGTGGTAGCCGGTCGTTCATCCAAGAGTCCAGCTTCGGCAAGCTGTACTACACCCGAACAAATCCCGGCTATTGCTGTACCGTTTTCGTAAGCCTTATGGAGTAGAGGAGTAAGTTTAGCATTCCGCTCGCATTCAATATCAAGATCGCCACCACCTGCGGCCACAACCATCAAGTCGGCGGTTTCGATTTCGTCTATAGAATAATCGGGATCCAGTTGCAGGGTTGACAGTGTTTGGACGGGTTCTCCACTTAAAGAAGCCGTTCGAACATTAAACTTTCGCTCTCCCTCTTTGCCCTGTAAGGTTTCATACAGATAACCCGCACTGCTCAGTATTTCTACCGGAGTGACTGCTGTTGAAGGTGTTCCGCCTTCGAGAAATATGACGACGACATTAAGCATAATTGTTAGATGGCAATATCACCCAGTTATTATGTCAGTTCAGCCTCTTTTTTTAATTACTTCACGTAATCATTTTAGCTATCCGAGAAGGAATCATCAAACGGAAAAATAAAATAGATAATAAGGTAACGTTATGCCTAAATATGTAATTAAACGTTGTATTCCGGGAATAGGGAACATGTCTGAAGAGGAACAGCAAAAGGTAGCCAAAGATTCAAACCGGGTATTGAATGAGCTCGGTCCCGATATACAATGGCAACACAGTTATGTTAGAGAGAATGGAACGCACTGCGTCTATATTGCCAAAAATGAAGATATTATTCATGAACATGCAAAAATAAGTGGAGCATCAATACTTGAAATCACGGAGGTTAAAACCATGATTGATCCGACTACCGAAGAAAGTTAGCTAGGTTATTAATTGTCATGGATTATGATCTGATTTGCAGTATAACGACCTGGCGCATAAGCTGCAGGCGCAACAGTGTGAATTAATTACAAAACGAAAGATTAACTAATAAATGGAAGGGAGGCAAGGGAATGGCGAGGCCTGTCCGAGTTAGTGCGCGGGTTATGCCGCTTTTTATGTTACAAACTCCTTTGGACTAATAGCAATGTCGGGAAATTCACGAACGATTTTTTTATCAAATGTGACCAGCGTTATATTTAAATCATCTGCCAGTGCCACAAATTCACAATCGTAGGCTGAACAAGATGAATCTGAAACAAGACTCATAACTTGTGTTGAGTTTACTTCGAATTCGTTGGCATCCATCAATTGTTCGGCTTCTTCTGTGGCCTGAAAAACAACCGATAATTCTAAAATTTCCTTTCGCAGGTATATCGATAGGACATTTCTGAATTCGGATCGCCAGAGAAGAGGGGCAACCCAATCGTCATCTTTCTTAAGCACTTTGTAAACCCACTCGTCCATATCGTTTGGGACCCACATGCTCGCAATTACATTCGTATCGACAACAATCATGGACGCCCCTGATCAATTGCCCCTTGAATTTCATCCATAGAAAGGCTGCCTTTTGCTTTCTGTTTAAGTTTTTTAGCACGGGTAATTACTTGATCAGGATCTCGTCGGTTGCTTTGGACTAATTTTTTTAAATAGACGATCACTTCACTGTTGATACTTCGATGATGTAGGTCTGCCTGTTTCTTTATTTTGGCATAGACTTCGTCGGGTATATCCCGAATTGTGATATTTGTTGGCATAGCACTTGAATTTAATTTGGTTTCAAAGTAAAACTACGCAGAAGGGGTGATTATTGCAAGAAAAGTGGTATAACGACATTGCGCTTAACGGGCGCACGAAGTAGTGTTAATTCAATTTTCATTTTACCATTTGTCGCCAGTAAAATCAAAACGGGCAGGTCCTGGCGAGGCGCGTCCCGTTGAAGCGCCTTGTATAGGTGGCTGGTTACTTATCACTTATTTCAACGACTGTCTCTCCACGTTCAAGTAATTCTTTGGCTTTGGGTAATGTTTTAGAAAGAATTTCTCTCATTTTGGCGTTGGAGGTATTTCCACAGGTTACCCAAATAATTTGTGGAGGTGGGCCATGCTCGGCAACTAAGTCCGTAAAGCCGTCATCTTTGCTCATTACCACGACGTTCTGTTTCCGGGCCTCCTCAAAGATTTCATAATCCAAGGCATCTCTTAAACCCACGGCACGAACAGATTCAGCTTCAATATCTTGATAGGTACGATTAATCCAGGCAGCAATGGCGGGAGAAAGTTGTGCATCTATCCATATTTTCATGCTGCAATAACAGGATGATTGATTTTGCTGCTGGCATATTTCAGAGCTGCTTGGATGTCTTCTTTTTCCAGATCAGGTAACTCTTCCAACACTTGATCTTGGGTCAGGCCAGAAGCGAGCAAATCGAGTACATCAATGACACGTATTCTCATGCCACGAATGCAAGGACGACCACCGCATTGGTCAGGATTTACTGTAATACGTTTTTTCCAATTGCTCATGGCTATGTAGAATTAATTAAAGATTACAAAATTAAACATACAGAAATAGCGTGAAATATCATAGGCACAGGTAGCTAATTGGAAGCCACCTAACGACCTTGCGCTTAAGGGGCGCGCGAATGAGCGTTAATTCAGTTTCCAGTTTACGAGTTGTCGCTGGGAAATCAAAACGAGCAGGCCCCGGTGAGGCGCGTCCCGTTGAAGCGCTGGTTAGCACAACTTTTATTCTTTTTTAGGAGGAATCTGGCGAACATGCCAAACGGCCTCAATATAAATACGATCTTCTTTTATTCGATAGGGCAGTCGGTAGTTTCCCACAATCAATTCTCGAAGCGTCTCTTCATTGTATTCCGGAACGACTCTACCAATTCTTGGATGTTCAGCCAGTTTATCGGTTTGGCTCATGAGTTCCAATGCCCATTGCTCGGCAGTCTCGTAATCATCTTGGGCAATATAATCGACAAAGTCATTGACCATTCGAATGGCTTGCTTGGTCCAGATTACTTCCATTTGGCCAAGTTGTCCTTAATTTTCTCTTTTGCTTCTTCGTGAGAAAAGACCTCACCCCGAGCAATTTGGCGCTCAGCTTCCAGCAAATCTTCCATTTTATCCAACTTATCAACCATTCGTTGGTATTCTGAAACATCAACCAAAACAGCTGCACTTTTTCCATGTTGAGTAAGGATAATCGACCGTTTCTCTTTCTGGATCCGATCGATAAAACTGGCTGCATTTTTTCGGAACTCTGAAACAGGTTGAATATCCTGGTCCAATTCAAGACGTATAGCAGACATAATGTTACTATTAAGTTATTTTTAAACGTACAATAAAGATACGCTAAAAATGATTGGAATACAATAAGAAGAAGTGAGAACCAAGTTGTACTAACGACCAGAGTATAACCTGCACGGTGATTAGTAGCCCGCAAACGACTACTCATAGATAATCTGCAGCAAAGCTGTCTGAAAAGCAAGACCGTGTCAGGTTGATACGATTGTTAGCACGCTGAGCCACGGTTTAAAGATTCAGCTCCTCCGGATTTCGACGGCTGTCCCACAGGTGCAGAATCTTGATGGCATCCTATTCATCCAGATAAAAAATTTGGTAGTGATCTTTCACAAATACGCGTTCTTCCCGATCTGCTAATTGTCGGCCAAGTTGGGGGAAGCGGGAAAGGAGCTGAACTGTCTCTTTGAACATTTCATCGAGTTTGGTTGGATACTCTTTCGTTCCCAGGCGGTTATACCAATAATCCAAAATTTGAATGCGGTCGGCTACGGCCTGGGGAGCCCAGATTATTCGTTTAGCCATTTAGCTACGAGTTGGTCGGCTTGCTCATTGGTGAGGGCATCTCCCTGTTCGATGCTCTTTTTTGCTTCTTCTATGCGTTTTTCCTGATAAGGGGTTAGTGTTACTTCCTCGGGTTGATATTTGCGATCCAGAATCTCCTTGACGGTCTGAAGGAAGGCCTCATCATCGATGTTCTCGATACTTTCGTGAAGCAGTTTCTTTAATTCCTTGGTGTTGGTGCTCATAGCATTCAAATGTCAGATTATTGAGTTACTACAGTATAACTAAGAAGTAGCAAAAATTGTATTATCAGAATTGAATTAACTAAACGAACTGCGAAGCGTGCTAACGACATTGCGCATAAGGGGCGTGCAAAGTCGCGCGGAATTTGTTTAAAATGTACTATTGAAACCGATTAATTCGAAACTGGCAGCCAACGGCGAGGCCTGTCCGCTTAATGCGCGGGTTATACAGCCAGCGTAATGATGAAATAGGTAAAAATATTTGAGCGACTAATAATCTTCGACCTTATCTAACAGTTCTGGAACCCGGTTTACGGCAAAATCCCACATAGCAGCTTCGTCAATAATGTCATATCCATGAGCAATGATATTCCTAAAGTCGATTATTTTACGATATTCAGGAATTTTCTCAGCAAGCGTATCTTCTTCAATTCTAGATAAACGGTGTAGTGCTTCTCCGATAATTTCAAACTCTCTTTCGATAGCAAGTTGAAGCATCCGGTCTTCCTGAAAGTCTTCAAAACTTTTGCCGTCGATAAAATCTAAGATTTCCTGACAGGAAAGACTGATGTCAAGAAGTAGCTTTCTTGTTTTATGCGGCATAAAGTAGCTCTTTGGAGCGTTCTACTTCTTGCTGAAAAATTGAGTTTCTGAATTTTTTAAGATGATATAGATCGACAGAACGACCATAGATTTGCTCAAGCTCTTGCTTGAAATCGATGAATTGATCAAACGCTCCTTCAAATCCTTGCCGATCAAATTTGACGATGAAATCAAGGTCACTATCTTCAGAAAAATTATCAGTAGTGGCTGATCCAAAGAGGTATAGCTCCTTCACATTATACTTCTCGCAAAGCTGTTGGAGCTGTTCGGTTTTAAGATCTACTTTTGTTGCCATAATGATTGATTAATTATTTCCTACAACAAACTTAACTAAAACTGACGCATTTTTCTATTGATCAAAAAATTGAATCAAAGCATTGGCTGTATAACGGCCCTGCGTTTAACCGGCAGGCACCGGAGTTTTAAAATTATTTCTGAATGAAAGGTTAGCAAAAAAACGCAACCCGGTGCGAGGCCTGTCCGGTTGAAACGCTTGTTAGGGCCAACTGCCTACTTAATTTTACTAAATTGCCCCGTTTCGTAATTTTTGATAACGGGTTCTACTTTTTTGACCAAGGGCAGTAGATCTTCATAAATATTTGTAGATGCTATCAATAGCACTACATGTATTTCAGAATTTGAAATCGATTGCTGAAAACTTAAGTTTCGATCACTGGTTATAAAAACATCAAAATCCTGTTCTGCCTTAGATAGTAAAGTTCCATCTTTCATTCCAGCCCATCCCACTTCTGGAACAGTATGCACAACAAAGTCACGATCCAATTCTTCAATTCTATATTTCAATTTTTTAGGAAGGCATTCGTCCAATAAGATCTTGATCATTGAGGTTGCAGAAGCTGATTTTTGAATGATTCAAGAACGTCAATGGCTTGCTGACGGGAAACAGTCGGATAATCTTCTAAAAATTCGTGAATTGAATGATCAGCTTCTAAATATTCAAAGAAGGTCTTGACAGGCACACGAGTCCCTTTGAAGACTGGGGTCCCCCCCAGAATATCCTTTCGTTGTTCTATGAGTTTTTTAGAAGGACTCATACACGTTATATATGTTGTTTAGTTAATTACTAACCAAGATAACTAACGAATGGGTGAGTTAGAAATTTCTTGGCAAATTTGCAGTTGCCCTAACGACACGGCGCATAACCGGCCTTCTGTTGTTAATCCAATTTCCAGTTTACTATTTGACGTAAAGAAAACAAAACGAGCAAGGGAGGGCGAGGTGCGTCCGCGTTAATGCGCGGGTTATGCCAAATTATTACCCGATTTAGTATTTCAGTAATTCCATTCCATCAATGAACCGAAAGTCCTTTCTGTTTTTGGACAACAAAGGAATATCAAGAGATAGGGCAGTGGATGCAATGAGCATATCTGGAATCAGAACTCCATGGCTCAACCGGTAGTTTTCAAATAATTCAACCGCTGTTTGAGAAATTGAGCTGTCGAGTTGAATAATTTCAAAGTCACTTAAGAACTCTTGTAGAGATTTAAATTCAGCTTTGTTTTCACAGCCAACCATAAGCTCAAGCTGAGTGACAACACTGATAGAGAGGATATGATCAGTTTCTAGATCTTTGAGTCGTTTGCGAGATTGATCAATGCCTCGACTGTAATCAATTAATACATCAGTATCAATGAGGATTAATTCTGTTGGCATCTCTACTGATTAGGCCATTGAGATTTTCGAACTTTTCTGACCCATTCGGTACTGTCCTTCATGTCTTCACGATCTTTCCACATTCCAAAAAAAGAGCTATCTGAAATCGAGGTAGGCTGTGTTTTTTTCTTTTCTTTACTTCTTACATAGCGTTGATACAGAAAATCCACAAAATCCTGAGCCTGTTTTTTGGCATTAGGAGGTAATTCATCAAACTTGTTGGAAACGGTTGATTCACTCATAATTCTGATATTGATTCTCCTTTAATATATGAATGCAGATGCATAGAAAAAATTGTATCCCAAAACAGTTGAAATGGAAAGGGTAATAATTTGGTATAACGACCTTGCGCATAAGCTGCACGCGCATGAATGTTAAGTTGATAAATAATGAACGGAGAGTTAAAAAGCCAAAAGCTGGCAAGACTGGAATTGCTACAAAAAAATGGACAGTGAGTTAAGCCAGATCATGCAGCCAGTTCTTGTTGTTGGGTTAAATAATCTTGCATTTCCGCAGGCG
>NZ_JBINJF010000031.1:0-48551 GCF_043951865.1 Halalkalibaculum sp. DA3122 | reverse complement strand
TACGCGTTCAAATCGATAAAAATTTTAACAGTGCTTATTCCATTGGTTGCCAATAACTTACGAGAATTCAAAAAGTCCTTAACGGGACACTAGTGGTCCCAAATAACTAATAACCAGTCACAAATAACTACCCTGCGCCTTCGCTTGTTTGTCAATAATAAGTAATTTTGTTCATCTGAGGCACCATTTTGGGATAATCAAATCGCAGAAATGCAAGGTTTTTGGCCAATAAGGGAATTAGTTACATGTAATTGTCATAAAAATATAACTCATTGGTAACCAATGAGTTTATATGGGTATGGGATGTCCTGATTAACCAATAACTATACTAATACCGATAAATGTGATTGCCAAATTCAACCGGTTCTCCCCGCTGTAAAAATTCCAGGAGAATGTTCTCTGTGGCTGAGCGCGCCTGCTCCAGCGTTTCCCTGATATCCTCTTCAGGCGGATTATCAATGCCGGGAACTGAATATTTGTGTCCGACCACCAGCCCCGAAACGGGGATTTCGAGTTCATTGGCCAATACTACTTCGGGCGCAACGGTCATGGAGTTGACATCTCCCCCCAGTTGTGCCCACATACGGTTTTCAGCCGATGTTTTACTGCGCGGGCCTCCCGCATAAACGAACACCAGCTCCCGGTTCGGTTTGTAGATTATATCAGGATCAAGTCCGTACACCTGGCTTGCCAGTTCTTTTGAAAACAGTCCCTCGTTTAATACCAGGTGTCCCTGGTTTTCCGAAGGATCTTTAAACATCGTGCAGGTGGATCCATCCGGCAGACGGTTCTCCGGCATCATCATGTCGGTCAGCAGCATCGGTTTATACAAGGGTAAATCCGGATCCAGCACGCCAACGGAACTGTTGATTAGCAGGGCGCCGCAGTTGACCTTATGGAGTGCCGCGGCCTGCGCCCGGTAGTTGATCTGGTTTGGGAGCAAATGGTGAGGAACGCCATGCCGGATGATGGCATACACCTCCCGGTTACCGGTCACGGTCGTTTTATACAGCTTCTGATTGCCCCAGTCGGTGGCAATTTCCACCGTCTGCATATCCAGGGCTTCGGGTATGCTTTTTTCAAAGGCGCTGCCGAGAATAACGGCTAGGGATTTAGTCAAAACAGAATATTTTAAATTAACGTGGCTTTATGTTCATTTTTTCAACGATGAAAAAACGAACCAAAAAAATCGCCGCCTGGTGAAATTTTTGTGGCGTTCCCTCCGCCGCAGCTAAAACCATTTAACTCAATCCGCTGGGAAACACGGATCTCAAACAGAAATGGTTTCTTTACGCTTCGGCTCCAGTCACTCGAATCAACAAAAATTTCAAAGGGCGGAAGGGTGAACGATTTAAAATTACGAATGATAAATAATGAATTTCGAGGGAGTTTTATAACCGGGTTATTGCACTAAAACCAACCGGAAGAATCTATGTCTGACGAAGGGCGGGCGGCAGATCTGAGCAGCGGCCGGATCGATATCCGCCCTGAGGAGTTTAGATTCTTCTTGATTGTTGAGACCCTTTTGTATCAAGACAAAAGGGTCACCTCTAACACTTGGAATTTGCAACATAATTTTGCGGAAGCTTTAAATAGGGTTCCTAAAAAAATCTCAATAGCTTTTCCCAAAGGAAGAGGTGTTCCTTTTTGTGTGAACAAAAAGGAACCCAAAAAATCACCGGCGGGATTAGTTATTGGTTATTAGGAATTAGTTATTCGTTGTCCCAAATAACTAATAACCAGTCACAAATAACTACCCTGCGCCCCCGGGGCGGCTCAGAAATCGCCAGGCCGGAGGGAGAAAGCCCAATTTCACTGGCAGCCATCAAGTCCAGAAAATACTTGCAGTTGAACAGCTCATTATTTCTGTTAAGTCATTGTCACACAGACAATTAAATTGTGTTAAGGAACTCATAAATAGTGTAAAAAAGAAAAAAGGGTGATGCGTTTACTGCTTATCAGATATTGTTTGCCAAAAATCGATTTCTTCCTTAACGCTGTTTTCCCCTGATTGTACAAAGGCCTCGATGGAATCAAACATTTTAAGGTTCCCATTATCCAGTTTTGCGATGCGGTCGCCCATCAAGATGGCTTCTTTTACATTATGCGTGACAAAGATCGCCGTGATGTTAATCTGATCCGCAACGCGTTTAAAGAGGTTCTGCATGCTGGAGCGCGTATCAGCGTCCAGGCTGCCAAACGGTTCGTCGAGCAATATCACTTTTGGATCGGTAATCAGGGCGCGTCCAAAAGAAACGCGCTGTTGCTGCCCGCCGGAAAGCTGGTGAGGCATCTTGTCCTGCATACCGTTCAACTCCAGTTGATTGATCATCTTATTCGTGCGCTTGGTAACGGTTTTTTCATCCATTTTACGCAAACGAAGGCCGAAAGCGATATTTTCAAATACATTAATATGGGGAAACAGCAATGCCTCCTGGTAGAGATATACGATATCACGCTGGCTGGAGGATAGAGATTGAATGTTCTTCTCTCCCACCCAAACGGAACCCTGGTCAGGTGATTCCAACCCTGCCAAAATCTTGAGCAGCGTCGTTTTCCCGCACCCCGACCGCCCGAGAATGCTCAGCGTTTCATACTCCTGCAGTTCCATGTTCAGGTTTATCAGCACCTGTTCGTCTCCGAACGACTTTGTTATGTGTTCTGCCCTGAGTGGATTTACCATCGTTTCTTAAACAGGTATTTTTTGTTGAAATAGAGCAAAATGATCGGTGGCAGTACCAGCAGCAAACTGCTCATTGCGGCATTATAAAAATTGGCTTCATTAATGTACTGGAACACCTTCAGGGTAAGCGTCTGCACTTTGCCGACTCCTATCAGGGTCGTGAGGCCGTATTCAAACCAGGATATCAAAAAGGTTTGGAAAAAGCAGACCAGCAGCAGGCCCTGGGCCATCGGCAGGAACACACGACGATAGGTCTGCCACCTGTTGCCGCCCAGCGTTTGAACCAGTTGTTCCATATTTTGGATACGGTCGCTCCAGAAACCGCTAAACAATATGACGCTGTACGGGTATGCGATCAAGAGCTGTCCCAGGATCACTCCGACTGCATTCCCGGATAGCCCGGCCCGGATAAAATAGAAATAAAGCAGGGCCGCGTAGATGATCGGGGAAAGTACAAAGGGAAAATAGGAAAGCCGCATCCACAGGCTTCTTTTGTGATGGTACGCCAGGTGTTTGCTCGTATAGAATCCGCCAAAGGTTGAAAGCGTAGCCACAGAAAAGGCGATCCCCAGCGAGAGCACCAGGCTGCTGAACAGATCGTTATTGCCGCCTGCCAGCGATATCCAGCGCTGTAAGGTCAGCGAATCAGGCAGCACCTCGGGAAAAATCCAGCTGACCGAAACGGAGAGCAGCAGCAGAAACACCACCGGGAATAGAAATGTCACGGCAAGGGTCCGGGCCAGATATGTTGAGAAATTAGTTGTCGAGATCATAGCTGAACGACCGTGTTTTGAAGATCACAATGAGCAGAATAATAATGACAGCGATAAACAGGAGCGCCGCCACATACGCTTCAGGGATGGTATCGAGGCTGAATTTTCGAAGTTTGCGGATGATCAGCACCGACATCATTTGGGGCGACTGCTGCCCGAGAATCAAGGGAATCTCATACGATCCCAGTATAAATATGGTGTACAGTATGATGGTGGGAAACCCGCGCCGCAGCAGAATCGGAGCTTCAATCCGAAACAGTTGCTGTGCTCTGGAGGCCCCCAGTGATTTGGCCACCTGTGTAAACTCCCCGATCTGTTCCCCGTCATACAGGTTCATGAAATAAAGCCCAAAGAATGGCACCGCCATAAAGGTATGTGCAGCAATAATGCCGATGCCAAAGGGATCATTCACCAGGTCGGGGAATGTGGCGGAATCGGATATCCAGCCCAGCTGCCAGGCGATGCGTGACAGCAACCCGGACTGTGAGGCCAGCTGAAACACCAGAAAGGCGACAACAATGGCTGGAAAAGCGAGCGGTACGTACAGCGAAAAGCCCGGGAATCCTTTTTGCAGCGGCTTTTTCAAAAAGAGTGTGAGACCAAGTGCAGCTGTAATGGTAAGTGTAATGGTGACCAGCGCAATATAAAAGGTGTATCCCAAAGAGTTCCAGAATTCTGCATCTGCCAAGACTTGTTGCCAGTAAGATAGGGTCACGCCTTCACTTAACAGTCCAATAATTCCGAGACTATAGAGCACGGCATACAGAATCCCCATAAGCAGCGGTGCCACCGTCAAAAGCAGGAATAGCAGAATACCTGTCGCCTGAGCTTTACTGCTGAATAATGTTTGTACGGAAATCCTCATACAGTTGAATCATATATTCGGGAGCCAGTTCCTGAAACGCGTGATTGTTGAGCGAATCCCTCGCTGGGGCATATCTTCGCTGCGGCATCTGCCGGAATTCTTCTTTCCACTTGTCGGGCAAATTGTCCATTGCAAGCACCGTCCCGTCGCCCCACACATCGGGCCGGGCTTTCCGGTACTGCGCCTCCGGTGAAATAAGAAAGTTACTGACTACCATGGCAGCGGCTTTTTGTGGAGCATTCACGGGGATACCAAGATAATGGGAGTTTTGTATGGTACCATCTTCTAGTACGAATGCACGGGCGGTCTTCGGGAAAAAGCCTTCCAGAATTTTATTGTCCACTTCCGAGTCGTTGTTGCTCATGGTGAAATGGAGTTCACCGTTCACAAAAAGCTGGTGCATGGCGGCCACGTTCTCAGGGAATGTTTCGCCCTCTTTCCACATATATGGTTTCAGCCGGTTGATATAGTCCCACAACCGGCTGGAGTATTTCTGATAGGCTTCTTTGTTGAATTCGCCGTCCAGCGTTCCCGGACCGGCCATCCCGATCAGCAGCGATTTCAGAAAAGTCATGCCGGAAAAGTCATTGGCAATGGTAAAGCTCCCAGGATGCCGCTTTACGTATTCAGCCAGCGCCTGCCGGGTGGTCGGCGGATCCGTCACCCGCGCTGAGTCATAGATCATCGTAAACTGCACATTGCCCCAGGGGACTTCATACCCGTCAATGGGCTGCTGGAAGTCATATTTAATAAACGGGTTGTCCAGGTCGATGTAGGTTGAATTGGGGAGCTGTTCCAGAAAAGGTCCATATAATCCTTCTATCTGCCGAAGCTGGTAAAAGGTTTCGCCGTTGATCCACACGAGGTCAAGTTCGCCTTCCTGTTTACCGGCTTGCAACTCACTCATAATGATAGAGACAATGGTATTGCCCTGCCCGTTGGCAACTTCCAGGTTGATATCATACCGCTTTTCAACTTCCGGCACCACATAGGTTTGCATGTAGTCGTTTATGTTGGGATCTCCCATCCACATCATCATGCTGACGGTCTGGCCGCGTGCCTGTTCGGTGATCTCTTCCCATGACAGATTCCGCAGGTTTGGATCGGTTCGTTGGGATGAGCAACTCCCGATCCCTAACACCGAGACCAGTATAACTAAAATGTAAATAATGGGTTTTTTAGGCATAAATCGAGATTACTTAAACCTCCAAGGTTTCAAAAACCTTGGAGGTTTGGAGATTTAAAACAGGTATCGCAATGAAAACTGGAACTGGCGTGGCGGACTCGCATTTTTTTGCACCAGCCGTCCCGAGGATGCAGGTCCCACCTGAATTTGGTTGCTCTGGGTGGCATTATTTGCGTACCCGCTCAGATTCTGTGCATTGAAGATATTGAAAATATCGGCCCTGAACTCCAGGTTTTGTCCGCTGGTTACGGGCAGACGGTATTGAATGCCAATATCAAATGTAGTAGCCCAGGGCAGTCGGTCGCTGTTCCGCGGTTCGCCCGGACTCCGGTCGCTGTTGCCTACATAAGCAGCGCCAAATGAGCGGCCGTCCCCGTTGAGATCGGTAGTGCCATATTTTTCGGCATCGGGTATCCTGTTGATCGGCTGACCGCTCTGCAGCAATCCGGCCATGTTTATCGCAAATCCGTCAAATGGATACCACGTGAAAAAGCCGCTGATTACATGGGTGCGATCGTTGATGGACGGTCCCCACTCATTTTCGAAATTGTTGGCGTCCATCGCCCTGAAATTGATATCCTCTGTGTTGTTTCGAAGCCTCGAAAGCGTGTAGCTGAGGCGATAGGAGTAGTCGTCATCACTCCGTTCTTTTCGCAAGTTGAAACTGGCCGCCCAGTACCGTGATTCCCCTTTGGTTTCTGTCATGATCACGTTTCGGCCAATTCCGCGAAGAGTATCTTCCTCAACAACTCCGTAGGTCCCGTTTTCATCAGAATAGATCGGCACCGGGCGGGTGGCATCCGCCTCGGCCTGTGAACGAATGGTGACGTTTTGCGGATCGATCGGGTAGGGAGCGGGGGCATTGATGTCTCGCAGCCGGAACAGGTTGAAGGAGCGCGTGTGCATCAGATCCACATAAAACAGTTTGTCCCGGTCAACCTGAAGCTGGTATCCCAGCGAAAACTGGTGGGTATAGGGATTGTCGTAACCGTTTGGATTCAGGAGCCGCAGGGAATTGCTGAAAATACTGTTTCGATCAGCGGATATCTCAGAAGAGGTCGGTCCCTCGAGATAATCGACATTGTTAAGCCCGGCAGAAACGTTGCCGTTGAATGTCACCTGATCCAGGTCGGTATCCCCGGGTATTTTGCCCAGATCTTCCAACTGCTGCAGTTGTCGCTTGAAATCGGGAGCTGTCGAACTCTGCTGCAGGGCATCGCTGTACACAGAATAGACAATTTTGTCATAAAAAAGACCGTAGCCTCCCCGGAAGCTGCTACGATCTGTCAGCTTGTAATTGAAGTTAAATCGGGGAGCAAGATTATTATAGTCCCCGGAATCACTTCCCCCTTTTGAAAGATTATCGTAATCGTACCGGAGGCCGAAGGTCAGGTTGAGCCGGGAACTGACCGAATACAGATCCTCAATATAAAAACTGTAGATATTCTGGCGGGTACCGAAACGGGTTGGACGCAGTTCCACGGAATAGTTCAACACTTCGGCACCATCCGGAATATCTACCAGATCCAGAGAACGACCCGGGTTGCTCGCGGCCACAGCATTCAGCTGCTGCTGGTTTAGTTTTACCGTGTAGTTCCCGAATGCATTGCCGCCCCCGAGCAGGGAGTGGTCGGAACTCAGGATACTGGCACCGGCTTTAAAAGTATGGTCACCAGCGTACCAGGTAAATTTTTGCTGGAACTGGAACGTATTTTCGATTGCATCAAACTGAAAGCCGGGATTACCGACAATAGCAATCGTCTGTTCAGAAGGGCCCAGCACTGTGGCGGAGGGACGGTTGGGGTTTTCGGCATTGCTGTAGTTCCACCGGAAACGGGAATATTGCAGGTTGGTTTCGCCGTGTAATTCTCCCATTCGGTAACTGTTTTTGAGGGTGGCATGAAACGAATTGCGGTCCTGGCTGTTGGAGGCCGACGGGAAGGTTACTCCGCCATCGATGCCGCCGCCCTGACGTTCAATGTTGATCAGGCCGGTATTTACCCGAAGCGATGACCGAAAATTATCGGCCCAGCGGTGGTCCAGCTTGCCGGAAAGTAAGGTAAAGCGATTTTGCCCGGGCACTGTTTGATTAATACCCAACTGGGGCACGTTCAGCAAATTGTCCTTGAGATCGAAGATCTGTTCCGCATTCAGGTAAAAGAATGTTTGATCCTCCACAACGGGACCGCCCAGGCCAAAGCCAAACTGGTGGCGGCGGAATCCCTCCTTCACCTGGTTCCCGGTAAGGTCGCGCTGGGCAAAACCGGTTTCCCCGTCCAGCGGCTGCCCGGGCCTGACCACGTAAAAGGCTTCGCCCCCAAACTGGTTGCTGCCCGACTTCGTGGTGATATTAAACACGCCGTTCCCCGATAAGCCGTACTCGGTGGAATAGTTGTTGGTTAGCACAGTCACATTTTGTACAAATCCCGTCGGAATCGGGAATTTGGGTCCGCCCAGGAACTGCTCGTTGTTGTCCATGCCGTCGATCAGGTAATTGGTGTAGAGCGAGTTGGCCCCGTTGATACTGACGCTCGGCGCCTCGGGAAAAAAACCGGTGGCGGGCACGACGTTGGGCAGCCGGTATAACGCCGTGTTAATATCCCGGGCCTCCACCGGCAGCGTTTCGAGCTCTTCAGTATCCAGTTCGGCGGCCACCTCCGCATCAATCGTATTGATTTGGGTGATCGGGGCCTGCACCGTTATTTCATCTAATTCAACGGTCTTTTTGGACGAAAGTACCATCGTCACGCTGCGCATGGTGTTGGACCGGAGCTGAAGAGGATCGGTTACCAGACCGTGGAACCTCTCACTTTCCGGGATATTCACCCGGTATGTACCGGAGGTGGGGAGGCTCGTAAAACGGGCTTTTCCCTGTCCACCGGTTACAGCGCTTTGGGTAACACCGATCGAGGCATTTACCAGTGTCAATTCCAGGTCGGGTATTGGATTTCCATTTTCTTTCTGGATAACCGTTACTTCCAGGTCCGCCTGGGCACGTGTTTTTGTCGCAAAAAGTATACAAAGCAGGATCAGCAGCAGGGATATACGCTTCATTATAGAAAGATCATGTCTGATTAAAAATGAATGGATATGGGGAAACCTGTGCCAGCAATTTTTCACAGGATTCCGGTATCGGGACGATATAATCAGGCGATAAAAGGAGGGGCGCGAAGCAGTAGCGACGAAGAAGCCGGTGAGGTGGGCGTTTGAAGACACTCCTGTTTAAATTGATCTGAATATCCGGCTAAAATACCCCGGATCAGGTGGATCAGATGGAAAAGAGGCTGCAAAAACTGGGCGTTCCCGATAAACGAGACCAGGGAGGCATGGTTGTCAATATCCGCATACGACTCAAGCCGGGCTATTGAGAGCTGGTCAGATGACTGTTCCAGGATGGTATCAAATAACCTGGGGGTCCTCCAGGGTAGCTCCTGAAAGGAGTCGGCCTCAAACGCTTCCCGGCTGTAGCCCATCAGCCAGGTTCCTCCATCTTCGGCGGGACCCAGTACAATGTCATCCGTTCCGGCAGCAAGGCGTCGGGCCGCTTCACTGATATGGGCCGCTTTCAGTTGTGGCGTATCGTTGCCGACCGCGATGACATGCTCATACCCTGCGTTAAATACTTGTTCAAAGGCATGGGCAAAACGTTCGCCGAACGACCCGCCTTTCTGCATTTTTTCATCAATTTCAACAACGGGCAGACCGGTTCTTCTGATTTGCCTGCGGGTATGCTCAATTAAGGAGCTCGCAATATGAACATGCCGGCGATCACAGTTGTCACCGGCAAACCGCTTGCAGCCTCCCTCCGCTTCGGCGGAACGGGTAAAAAAAAGAACTGCGACATTTATATCGGTCGATGCCATAAATTATTGCTTTTCGGGACCTTTGCAGAACCTGCTATTTTGTTGGTCAATGGTTGTATCACCGACCCTATTGACTTTTTTTAAACGGGAGTACAACTCCCTCATAACAGAGGAATAGAGGATTTTGCAAAGCCCATGTTTTTATTTATAGACACAACGAAAAAAGTATTCAGCATCTCTGTTTTATCACTCCTTTTGACGGTACGTGAGCGGCGGGTCTTACGACATTGCCGGCAGAACTCAGTGAACTGGATAGAACGTCCAAACCCCGGTTTTGCAAAGCCATTGAAACCAGTGATCAAGAACATCCCGGTACCACGTGAACAAAGAGATAGTCAAACAACATAATCAACAACATAGTGCTCGGAAACGGACTTTAAAAGAAGGAACTCCATAGAGTGGTAGTCTGGTTTTTCGTTGCGGAAAATCCAGGAATAACCTGCCCTTCGGCATGATATCAAGAAGGCAAAAATCAACGTCAGGACCGTGAAAACGTTAAATGAGATGATGGCTAAAATTCCGAATTGAATGAGATAGGCTCAATATAACCGACTACTGCAAGCACCAATGGTGGGATAATCAGGGGATTCGCCGTATCGGACAAGATCCTGGCCTTAACTTCCGAAATTGTGCTTTTCTTTATCTGGTAATAGCGTGTCAGCGGCATGACCGAGGCATCCTGTTTCTTATTCAGCTTTGTGTACTGAAAGTGGCATGATAAATTAATGTGGGAGTTTGGTTTTTAGGATGGTTCGAAATCATTCCTTCTTACGAATTTTATCGATATTGAGATCAGTGAGAAACAGGATATCCCAACTAAAAGAGTTGGTTTTTAAGGGACTATGAAAACCCGCACCTTATGAGCGATACAATAGATTTATGGAGTCTCAGCTCGCTCATCGGATTACATAAACAGTCGCCCGATGAGTGATACAAATGCCTCTTATAATGTATACCTGTATTTAAGCAGGGCATCCCCAGAGTAAAGCTATGTCATTATCTGCCCGTATAACGGAAAGTTGGATGGACTTTTGAGGAAAACCCAAATTAATGTTACTAAAATAATATTACTGGCTAGCCAGTAATATTACCTATATTTGTGAATAATCCGGGATAAGATGAATACAACCTATTGCTCAGCCTGATCATCGGTCTCTTTATCCTCTTTCTTTGCAGCAAAATCATTGTTACTCAACACTTCCGATAATATAGATTGCTCAATAAAACTGCGCTGTCCCGATTTTACAGGTATCCGGATAATCAGGTGAACCTCCCCGGCTGTGGGGATCTGTATGGTTACCCGCGGTTCTACTGTCGGCACGTCAAGCCCTCCCTCCTCGCTAAGCTGTTTCATGTGCCTTCGCACCTCCTCAAGATAAGGCTCGCAATGCCGGTTTGCCGATTCAAGGAACGTCTCCTGTGCCCCCCGCCAGTCATCTTCGCGTTTAAAGGGGATGGTAAAGACATGCAGAATATAGTCGTGGGTATAGCTCTCATTGATAACCGGCTCTGATACGAATAGCGCGTTGGGGATCACCGTCATTCGGCCGGTTCGCTGGTGGGTAATCTTACCCGGACCGACCTCCAGAATGGTAGTGGCAAGCAGATTTTGATCGATCACATCACCCCTGAAATCTTTGACCTGGATACGGTCACCAAGGTTAAAAGAGCCGGCACCGGTCTTGAGTATGGAGCCGGTAACACATAGAATAAGTTCCTTCGTGGCCACTACAAAAGCAACGGCAATCGCAACAATAGAAAGCGCGAGGGTACGAAGCTCTTCTCCCCATATAAAGAGGAGTCCCAGCAAGAGCAGCAGAAGCAATCCATTGCGCGACTGAACCAGCCATCGGCGCCGCAGCTCGGTAGAGGAAACACTCCGACGGATATATCTCGAAAAAAGCCATCGCAATATTATTGTTGCAAGAATGAGTATGGCCGTACTTATGAGCATATTCGGCAACGAACCCGACACGTAGAAATACTCCAGCCACTTTCTGAGGTCTTCAAGCATGATTTTTAGTCCTGCATATTCAACTCGGTATTAAAACACATTATATACTCTTGTGGGACGCACTGCAAATCCAGGATGTAACGCAACAGATCAAAGACCTGGACCAATACGCAAAGTCCACTGCTAAAAAATTCAGGTAGAACTTATCCCTGGATACATCAATAATAATCTGTATTGATTTCTACAATCAGTATCATTCGGTATAACTGAAAAGAACTCGCAATAAATTGGTCTGGTTATTCCCCTCATCTGATGTTTAGTATGAGGTGGGGATGAACATTCAAGCCATTGGTAGCATTATGATAATAAATATGGGATTTTTCGACGACATATTCTCTACCTGTTGCTGTTGTTGTATCACAGCACGTGAAGAGGATATGTGTATGAAGATTTGAATCATTTCACTTTCAATATACAGATCTCATCACACAAAACTGGTGAGGCTTTTTTATTTCTGATCCCAAAAAAACACAACTATTATGCCTGGTACATGGTGGTTATGGCTGCAAGCGTACTGTCAGGCATATAATTTTCTTTGACAATGATGGCGCCATTGGACATCGGGTTCTCTCCATTCATGGCGGCGTCATAGGCAACATCATTCAGGTATATGGCCAGGAGCATGCCGTGGGGCTCGGTACCCTCATACAGCTCTTCCGTGCCCGGAAATAGTCGCCATGAATCCTGGTAGTTTTCCTGCTCAAGGTGATTCCACACCGCCGTTCCCGAAGCCTGGAGATCCGTCACCTCTTCCATATCGCTATCATTGGTTCCACATGCAACCAGAACCAGCGCGCTGAAGACAGCTGCAATACTGATTTTCATCCCACCTGCTATTCGATCCATCATAGTGTCCCTTTATTTAAGTTCTAATTTCGGTATAAATAATTAGATGGGGCTAACTTTATTCTCTTGGCAAAAAAAGAGAATTTTTTTACCGCTGGGAATGAATGAGGTGCGGCGACCGTCTCATGAATGGAGATTCGGGTAAGAACTTCGTGTTTGAACGCATCCATTGATAACAACTTTGTAACCATTAAAAAATCAACGGGGATATTACGATGGATCAACTGAATAAACTTTCGGGTATAGCGCACTGGCTTCCCAGGCTTTCACTGGCGGCCACCTTTATTTATCACGGGTTCCCAAAAGTAGCGATGACCGGCGACGTAGCCGCGATGATGGGTATGCCGTTTATCATGGTACTGATGCTCGGCATCGTCGAAGTGGGAGGCGCTTTGCTTATGCTGTGGGGTGGATTTGGTCCCGATTGGGCTACACGAATCTCCGGATTGTTATTTACAGTGGTAATGATTGGAGCGATCGTAATGGTCCATGCGCAATACGGCTGGAACTCGATCAACATGGGAGACAACGGTGGACGCGGAATGGAGTTCCAGGTATTGATTATCGCCGTATCGCTGCTTTATGCCTTCAAAGGCAATGCCCTGAAACAAAAAGTTGACGTTAGCACCACTCCATAACATCCACAAGACAGAAAGAGGAAGGCTGGAAGATGTCTTCCTCTTTTTTTAACTCCTCATCACGTCCGCCGCAAGCACTGGTGGCACCCAACTTGGGCCCTGACCAATAACTCCCATTCATAACCAACGCAATGGGGTGTCCTTTTTTAGAGGCCCTTGCAAAACATTCGAATCACCGTTCGGAGGGAGTTGCACTCCCGTTAAAAGGTCGGTAGTACAACTACCTCCCAACAAAATAGCAGTTTTGCAAAGGTCCCGAGCAAAAAGCGAACAGGGGAAGATGATTAGAAAGGCCCAGGTAGAGACTGCAAATTTACGTCCCCTGCCTGCCGAATGAGAAAAGGGTAATAAAATCATACAATTGCATCTGACAGTTCAGTGAGTTTGCGTATCCTTTTTACAAAATATTTTAGTACCCCCTGGCTCAGGTTCACGCGTTCCTCCATCAGGTCATAAAAGTCCATTCGGTTGATCGTTAAAAAATGACTTTCTTCTTTACAGACAGCGCTCGTAAGCCGTTCGCCGCCGTCAAAAAATCCCCAGACACCGATAGCTTCCGAATTGGTTAACTCTTTTCTGAGCAAACCGTTGCGTTTCAGCTGCACCTTGCCATTTATTAGCAGAAACAGCGATTGAGACCGGTCGCCCTCTTCAAACAACACGTGTTCTCTGTCCGCCGCAAGACTTTGGGTAATTCCGGCCAGGTGCGCCAGTTGCTCAGACGGGATATCGGCAAAAAGCTCAATGCCCTGCAGGAAAATGACGCGTTCAATTGTTGTATCCATGATCTTCTGATTAAGTGTCGTTTGCATTTCGTTTGATAACCAGCTCCGCTGTTTCCCTGATCAGCTTGTGGGGTGAGTGCGCCACTTCTCGCACTTTCGCCTGAAGAGTGGCGGGACATTGGGGAGAGACACTGTATATCGCGCAGATCTGGAGCCACAGGTCCTCCCCGTTAATCAATTGCAGCAGGCCCTGGTCATACCGCATTTGGGGGATGTCAAAGAGCCTGCGCCCTGCCTCCAGTTTTTCAGGCTCCGACCGGCTGTCAATAATAGGGAAAATGTATTGATGATCTGCATCGGTTAATACGTTATCCAAAAACTCAATGGCAGCAGATCGTTTATCCGGGGAGATACTTTGCAAGGCCAGATAAGTGCCATACATATCACGGGAGTCATAAATGAGTCCCAGCAGTCGGAATATGCGCTCAGTGCCCTGTTCCATCTTTTCATCAAGCGC
Source organism: Halalkalibaculum sp. DA3122 (assembly GCF_043951865.1). Taxonomy (NCBI): domain Bacteria; kingdom Pseudomonadati; phylum Balneolota; class Balneolia; order Balneolales; family Balneolaceae; genus Halalkalibaculum; species Halalkalibaculum sp. DA3122. The sequence goes on along the minus strand of NZ_JBINJF010000031.1, from coordinate 34,441 downwards.
TTTTAACAAAATTTTGTTCGGCCTGTTCGGGGGCTGAAGCTGCTTCATGGCAAGCAGCTCAAAAATATTCTGCGCCTCACTTCTTATGATGGCACGCACTCTCATTGTCTTCATGGCAAGAGACGGGCGTTCCCGGAGCAGCTTGTTAAGACTTTTGATGACATGGTACCGCAGGTCGGGATCATCAATACGGATCATTTCAAAAAGCTGGTCGGCCGAAATTTGCTCCGGGAGATAAGCAAAAATACCGGGAATGCTCTTGCGAATATTTTTGGAGACTGATTCATCAAAAAAGCGATCTTTGAACAGGATCAGGTGATCGCTGCCAAAGGAGGCAAGGGCCTTCCTGATTTCGATCTTGTATTCGGGATTTTCCAATTTCTTTATCAGCAACGGGATAAAGCGGTCGTTCTGTTGGCGTCCCATGCTGGCGATGGCCTTCCGTACCACAGAGGGGTGATCATCATCCAGGAGTTGAGAAAGGTATTTCCGGGATATGCGATCGTCATTAATATAGCCGAGTGCATCGGCAATCTGGGCTTTAATGACGATTGCATCCTTTCCCTCTTTATGGAGCAGCTGATCGAAAAAATCCGGTTCCACCAGGTCGGTCGCCGAACCCCGGTGCTTGCTGGCACATCCGAGTGCAGCCGATTTTAACTTGTAGCTGCTGTGGTCCAGGTATGATTTAATAACACTTGTGGGATCCTCGCTTGAATGCCGGCACAGATAGTAGATCGTTTCCAACCGGATTTCCGGGTCCTCATCATCCAGTAACTCCTTTATCTCCTCAGTAAGATTCAGGGACTCCACATCCTGCAGCATCTTCAGCGCCCTCAGTTTTATTTCTTTGTTGGAATGATATAACAGCTGCCGGAGCTCGTCCGCAATCTTGTCAACTTCACCGTCTTCCAACAGGATCAGGGTGTGCAGCACCTGGGAGTCGCTGGAGCTGGAAAGCGATTCCTTAATAATGGTCAGGATGGTGGATTCATTGAGATTCAGGGCGATGCTGCCGGTGCCGATCAGCTGTTTCTGGACCGAGTTGCGAAACTTGTCCACATAGCCCCTTTGGGCCTTGATGCCCAGTAAAATCCAGACGATTAACAACGTAATAACAGCATAGGTTAACAGGTGTACCGACCATCCCAGTACCGCGATAAAGCCCAGCAGGAGAAGCCCGCCCAGCCCACGGGAAAACCGATCCACAAAAATATCGATAAAGATTTTGGTCTGTTCTTTCGTGTGCTGGGAAAGGGGCAAAAAGAGCAGTTCGCGCCCCGTTCTATCAATGGAGTAGCGGGTAGCGCCGTCAAACCCATTCAGGATAACAACGGACGCCAGCACCGGTTCTATGGCCATCAGTATGGCTCCGATCATCATACCGGCGGGACGGGATAAAATAGCCCCGGACAGCCCCGTTTTTTTAATGATTTCGGAGGAGAGCAGTACCTGAATCCCCAGCGATGCCAGGCTGATACCTGCATAAAAGGTGCCCATAAAGGCGGTCAGGCCGGCCGTATCAGGATGGGCATCAAACGCCAGGGCCTTGAATTGATAATCGGTAAAGGTAGTTGTGATCATGGTCAGGCCGATAATAGCAGCCACGGTCAGCTGGTAGCGGGAAGTCAGCACGTTCCTGGCCGACTTGAAGGCAGAACTGCTCTTTTCCCGCTCGCCTCCTGTCTGCTCCTTTCCGGCTTCCGCGGATTGCCCGGGGATGAAGTAGAGCAGCACAATTCCCGCCAAAAGCAACGCGATACAGACATATAACAGGTTTTCCGTGGACAGATCGAGCAGGGCAACGATAAGGCTGGAGGTTTCACTACCGGTGATGGCCCCAAAAATAGCTCCCAGCGTCAGGAAGGAAAAGATCCGTTTGGATTGGGATGGCTGGAAAATAGTATTGGCCAGCAGCCAGAACAGGGATATCACCAGGATGCCGAATATGCCGACCCATATGTAGAACCCCATAAAGATCCATTCCATCCTGAACTGGAACAGCCACCGGATAAATAACAAGTTGGCCGCCAGCGCCCCCAGGGTCCATATCAGGACGTTGCGCACGGGGTAGCGTTTCATGACCGAGGTTAGGAGCTGCGTGACCGGAATGGAGACGACAGCCAGCAAAATATACACGTAGGGGAGCTCACTGGGACCATTTTCGGTGAGGAACAGGCTGTCGCGGGCGGGCTTCAAAAAATATAGCACGACCATAAGGATGAAATGAAGCCCAAACATCAGGAGTACCCGCTGCCATTCATCCTTGCGGATATCGTAAAACGTGGAAATTAGTTTTTTCAAGCTTGCTATTATTTATACAGGCAGTTCCTCAACAGCTGCCTTTTTATCAAATTCACGGCCGACGTACCGGACGGTCATGATCCAAAACACAAGGATAACCAGGCAGGCTACCGACAGCCACCGCACATGTTGGAGTCCCACCCAAGCGGCAACCGCCAGGTTAAGCACCACGGCCAGCACCTTGGCAAATCGCTGAACAAACATGTCGATGAACGCCTTGGCCTTGTACTTGGTATCCTGGTCGGTGGGGGTGTATAGTGCTTCTTTGGCTGACTGGTTGATCGAATAATTCAGGCTGTTATCGCTGGCGGACATGATGGTTACAAACAAAAGGCTGGGTATCACCAGGAAACCAACAGACCCAAAGGTAATGGCTAAGGGCAAAAACAGCAGGGCGATGCCCACCCCGTATCGCTTCATGATAAAACTGGTCAGGAACAGCTGCACAACAAGAGAGATAATACTGGTTATTTGGCCCACAAGACCGAAATAGGCATCTTTTTCCAGGTCGCCGCTGATGCTGGAAGCGATGGTCGCTGACAGCTGAAAATCAACGATATTGGATACTATTTCGTAGAGCCCAATGATCCCCACTATAGCCAGCAGGTAGTTGGATTTAAATACGATATTCGCCCCTTCAAAGATTGCGTTACAGCGCTTTCCCTCGGCGCAGGGCTCTTGCGTGTTTGGTTCCCGCACTCCCGGTGTTCGACGGTTGACGATATACCCGATCGCGATCATTACGGCCAGGGGAATCAGGCATATATACAGCAGCGTGGGACGCCCCAGCTCGCTTACGTAACCAGCTACCACGGATGACCCGACAATGCCCCCGATTATGCCGCCCAACCCAACGATGCCATACGTTCGCCTGGCCTGCTTTGCGTTAAAAATATCATTGGAATAGGCCCAAAAGAATGTAACCATCGCAGAGTTGAACATATCGCCCAGCACGTAAAAAGACCAGCTGGTGGAGGCCCCGGGGTTGTGCATGAAACCGGCGAAGAGAATAAACAGTCCACCGAACAAGAGGTTCAGGGCAAGATTCAGGTGCTGTCGCTTGAGTTTCCGGGCCAGCAGGGTAAAAATGACTACAACGGCATACACCACTACCATATTCACCACTTTGGCCAGTTGCTCCACCTCGGCACCGGCAAAGCTCGTACCCATAAACTGCAGCGGATTGGTTTGGTAGTAGTTAACCAACAGCCCGCGCTTTAACGGCTTTAAGACCCAAAACGTGGCAATCACCATGAAAAAGAACAGGGACATCAGCAGCACATTGGGCCACTCCTCTTTCCTGATGTCAAAGAAGTTTTTGCGGATGTGCTGGATAATTCCGGATTCAGCCATAGTGCTGTCGATTTATTCTTCTCGTTTAATGCCAACCACTCTGGGACCCGAAGATTCGAGGGCTACATACACCCGGGTGCTTTTTTCGGATACTTCGGAATTAGCCCTTCGGGTTATAATATCATACTTCAGTACCGTCCCCTGGCCGTTATCTTTCCTTTTGGGAATCAGACATCGATCAATAGATATCCTGGGTTGCTGAACCTGCTGATGTTGCAGTACTGATCCATCCACAATAGAAACAGTATAGTCGTAATTCGTTGAACCTTCTTCAAAAAGTCCGCTGTCAATTCCCAAGTCCTTGAAAGAGAGTACGATCTGTTGCCCGGTGTCTTTCGCGCTGAACTTGTCAACCGGATTGATGCGGCGGAACCAGTGGCGGCCGATCTTGTCTCTGCGTTCTATTAGTACATCAATGACATATTGCTCGGCTTTGGGATTAGTAAGCTGACCGGTCTCTGCGATTGCGCGGATATCCTCATCACTGAAACTCATCACCTGCTTGGCGCCCCAGAAAGCGTCGCGCAGCGTCATGTTTTCGTAGGCGGGCAGCGGATGGGCCGACACCCACCGGCCCGGTTTGAACACATCAGCACGAAAATAACCCACAGAGGGATGAGGAATATAATTTTGTGGATCTACCGTCTCCCATAAATTTACATTAAGTCCAAGAGTGGCGGCATTCAGCGCCATGTATCGCGGGTCAATCAGGTAGGCCTGTCCATAAATCGGTTCGTGGATACCCGCTCCGTTGGCTCCAAGGGTGTTGCCGAAATCCTGCACGTAATGTTTGATGTAACCCTCGTCGGTATAGACCGCCATGGTATTGGCATCGCGGCGGTCCGTATCATTCAGCCAGGAGCTGAGGATGCGCATGCCCCGCAGCTCACGGCGGTGCTCGTGGGCCACCCGATCGTTGGGATCATCGGGTCGCGTCCCCTCAAATGCCCACTGGCCGACCGGAACGCCATCTACAAATTTGCTGGCCAGGGCGCGGATTTTCCCCTGCTCGTTTCGGGGCTTACCAGAGATAATGCTCCGGTAGTCCGTCATCGTCATAGGGCGTTCTTTGCCGGCTTCCATTACGTAAACTCCCTCTCCAATGGTTACTTTGGCAGGATCAAAATAGGTGATCGTGGCTTCGGGCACGTTGTAACCGGCGCCGTGGAATATTTTGGTGCCGATGACCTCGGCAGAAGTGGTTAGTTCGGGGTACTGCGGACCGTCAAACTTGATCAGGAACCGGTTACCGCTGGCATCTTCGATAAAAAATCCGGGATTGGCGCCCTCCAGCTTGGCGGAAAAAATGGTCCAGGAGCCCGAGGTATCAGGCTTGACAGTATTGGGACCCTGCGCCAGTTCTTCAGGCGTCATGGGATTATAGTAGTGCCGGTAGTTGTACCAGCTCGATTCGGGCGGCTCGTCCAGGCGATTCACATTGTCGGCCTGTCTGGCACCGGCCGCCCCAACGGCACGCCCAGCCGTTCGAATAACCTTGTTGAGGTCCAGCGGTTTTTCGAGCTGGTGAAAAATGGTGTTGTCGATGCGGTCCCAGTATTGGTAAGACTCGTTTTCTTCCGGCTGGGGAATTTCAGCAGTATCGGGATCAAATGTTTTAACCGGTCCCAGCGTGTAAGGCCTGGTATTGCTGCATCCCATTAGTCCCAAAAACAGGACCAGGAGTACTGGTTTAAATGTAATATTTGAGTAAAGCGGAGCCACAAACAAATCTTAAAAATTGGGATTTATGGACAGAATTACGCGGGAAGATTCTTTACTGAAGGCAAATTCGGACCGAAAGGCAAACCCTTTGGTGGATATCAGGTGAAGGCCAAAGCCGTAGCTGGTATGAAAATCCTCCAGACCAATGTCAGAATAGCCATTGAACACCTGACCTTCATCCACAAACAGTACGATGTCCGCAAAATTCCACAGGGGATACCGGTATTCCAGGGTCGCCAGCAACGACCCGTCATCCCGGAAACGGTCGGTGGGAAAGCCCCGCAGGTCGTTGGAGCTGCCGAGGATGGGATAATCAAAAAACGGGATTTCGCGGTCTCCCAGCGGCGCGGTTTTCTGCACTCGTGTTTTTAATGCCAGGCGTCGCGTATCCGGCAGAAAGGGAACCGGCAAAAACTGGTGCCACTCCAGCTGGTAGGTCAGGTAATGAAACCGGTCGTCGGTCAGTGAGCGGTTCCAGTTTAATCCCAGTATATATCTTGCTCCGTGTGTGCTTCGGGGGGATTCATTAACGAAATCAAACTGCAGAGAGCTACCGATCCCCAACAGCGCAGTTGCGCCCCTCAGCGGTTCAGGAATCAGCGGGAGGGGATCTTCCCGTACGATTTCATTATTGGAAATATCCATCTTTCGGTACCGGCCTGAGATGGTGAGTGTTGTTGCCGGGCTAACCAGGTGGCGAAACTCGATCCCTCCTTCCAGTTCTTCAGTGGCATAAAGCTGCTCATTTACCAGCGCAGAATTATTACCTCCATACAGCGATTTGACGGGATCGTTGGAATAGCTGGCGTCGAATTCTAACTGACTCCTGCTGGAAAAAAATTGGGGGATGGCATATTTGAAATCAACATCGTTGTATTCCTGGGATCCGAACAGGGCTTCTATGCGGGCGCGGTGATTATAGCTGGTAAATTGGTTGTGGTACAAAAGTAATCCATAGGCAATTCCGACATCGCCGCCCAGCTCGAACAGTGGATATACGCCGTAGGGAGCACGCTCTCCCTGCAGCAGATGGGGCAGCTCACGTTCCGCCCATTTTACGCCCCAGCCCAGCGGGCGCGTGGTCCAGTGCAGTAGGTACGAGGGAAGCGCAAGCAGGTGCTCTCCTGCAGATCGCTCCGAGGAGTAGGGAACCGAGTTTGGGTTTGCAGTAGCCTCTTCTGACTCTGAAGATTTTTTTTGGACACTTTGGCTCCAACCATCTGTGACAGGTGCAATCGTCAGAACACTTAATAAGCCAACGAAAATCGATTTCCAGGAGTGATTGGTCTCCATTAAAAAAATCCGGGATAAAAAATGACTATTCTATTTACAGTTGATCGACACATTAATTTGAAGGGAATAAAGTACAAAATCTTACGAACAATCTTGCCCTGGCTGTCCGAGCAGATATTCCTTACAGGAATTTTTCGACCCTGTTCTTTTGTTCGATATCGGCATATCCATACATTCGAAATCCTCATGTTAAAAATTTACGAAAGATTATTCTCACACGGGACGTCCGTTACATCAAGCAAACTCTAATCACATAGACAGTAAACACATGGAAAAAGTGAAAGTAAGCGGTACCATCAATGCACCGGCTGAAGAGGTGTGGAAACTAGCGGGTAATTTTAACGGATTAGATGAGTTTGTCGAAGCCGTTGCCAGTTGTACTACCGAGGGGTCCGGCGTTGGAGCCGTACGGACGCTGATCTTGCAGGATGGTGGAGAAGTCAGGGAAAAACTGGAAAGCCTGGATGCAGATAATCGGGTGATGACCTATTCCATCGTAGAATCTCCTATGCCCATTGAAAATTATACCGGAACCATAGAAGTTAAAAAGATCGATGAAGAGCGGTCAGAATTCACCTGGTCATCGACATTCGAGGCGGCTGATGGCACGGAAAATGATATGAAGGAAGCGCTGGAAGGTCTCTATTCCCTGGGCGTGGCGGGGCTGAAGGATGCTTTTTAGCGTGGCTGTTATCTTTGTTAAATGTTGAAGGTTGACAGGTTGAAGGTTACTAACCCGCAACCTTCAACCTGTCAACCTTCAACCTGCAACAAGAAAACAGCAGTCGCTGCTACCTACCATTAACTACTGCCCTCTCCTCCGGAATTCCGGTTTCGATGGGATTAGCCGGATCGTTGCACCACTCATACCATCCACCGTCATAGACCGACACGTTGGGCCATTCCATCAGCCAGGCGTTGATGAAAGCCTCGCTGCCCCGCCATCCGGTACCGCAATAAAAGGCGATATGTTTGTCCGGCGTGATCCCCCCCTCCCGCCAGGCCGCTTCGACTTCGTGGTATTCCCGCATGGTATGATCGAAATTCCGGTAATTTTCCATGTGGTAGGCGTCGCTGCCGCAGTTGCCGAACACCGCGCCGGGAATACGTCCCTTCTGCTCGATATAGTGATAGCCGCTCCGGTTGCCGATAAACTCCTCCCAGCTGCGGATGCTTACCAGCTCGCCATTGGCTGAGCCCAGCAGCTGCTTCGCCTCCGGCGTGTCGATCATGTATTCGGGATGGGCGGGGATATCGATTCCAAAATCGCTGGCGGGATTGGGGTCGTTCGGTTCCATGGAAAGATCATATCCCGCATCTTCCCAGCTGGTGACGCCCCCGTTTAAAATCCGTATATCCTTGACCCCCGCATACAGCATAATGGCCGCGCAGCGCAGGGCGCCCAAATGACCGGCACTCTTCCCGGGAAATTTTTCTTTATCGTACACCGGCGACGAAAATCGCCCGTAGATGACCACGGTGGTGTCGTGGCGTATTCCGAGGCTTTGAAGCGTTTCCCTCAATTCTTCCGGGCTCCGTCGGTTCCAGGTTTCGGTCGATTCCAGGCTGTTGGTATCCACCGCAACGGCTCCCGGGATATGGCCCCTGTGGTAATCTTCGATATGGTCGTAGTGGGAATGGCAAATGACATAATTTTTGCCGTTGGAGTGAAGTGGTTTTTTACCATCGATCAACTGCTTCACCCATTCGGGATACACCAAATGTTTGAACCGGGGGAGCCGCTCCATCGGCAGCTCCGGGCTGGCTGCCCATTCATAAACAAACCCGTTGTAGATGGACACCTGCTGAAAGCCCAGCTTCCGTAATTTTTCAGCCATTTGAATACTTTCATCCGGCTTGTATCCATACACAATAACGGGTCGGTCTTTGGCAATACTCTTTTCTTCCAGCACCTCCACCCAGTCCATATACCGGGTCCAGGTCAGGGGAACGCTTTTTGCGCCCTGGATGTGTCCACCGCGCTGCTCCCCCTGCAGGGCCCAACCGTTGTAGGCGGCAAGGGGGCGAACGTCGATAAGGGTGGTAGTTGTCTGGTTCAATTTTTCAGCGAGCGTGCTGGTGGAAAGTTCTTCAAATGCGGGCATATAGGTTCGGTTAGTTAGGATCGAAACGGATTATCTGAATGTACGGATGCTCAGACAAGGTAAAAACCCCGGCACGCAGCAACCTTGTTCCAGTAGTTGACATACCGGTGGCTGTACCGAGTCAACGGTGTTCAGGATTGGGATGATCAAAACGGCAGCCGGCCTCCCATTCTGATCGCTGGTTGCCGTGGGCGGGTATGCCGCCGGCCTGGTCGAGCATCAGGGCCATGTGCATCAGGTTCCAGGTCATAAAGGTGGTATTGCGCTGGGTAAACTCGTTGTCGAAACCTGCGCGACCATTTTCCACTTCGTCGCCGTAACTCGGCCCCGGACCTGCTTCGCCGATCCACCCGGCATCAGCCTGTGGTGGAATGACATAGCCCAGGTGCTGCAGACCATAAAGAATACTCATTGAACAATGTTTGATGCCATCTTCATTTCCGGTAATCAGGCAACCCCCTACCCGACCGTAATAAGCGTATTGCCCCTTGTCGTTAAGGTTTCCGGAATACCCGTACAACCGCTCAATGACTTTGGCAGCAACAGAAGATTTTTCTCCGAGCCAGATGGGAGATCCGATGACTAAAATATTGGCATCCATCACCTTCTGCTGAATAGCCGGCCAGTCGTCGGTTTCAAATCCGTGTTCCCTCATATCCGGGTAGACCCCGGGCGCGATATCGTAATCCACAGGCCGCAGCACTTCGGTAGTCACATTATTCTTTTCCAGGATAGACCGGGACACCCCGATGAGCGTCTCGGTATGCGATTCTTTTGGACTGGGCTTCAGTGTACAGTTCAGAAAGAGTGCGCTGAGGTTTGAAAAATCCCATCGACTGTCGCTGCAAAGATCTTCCTGTTTTTTTGATAGAGCCATATTCTATGCCTTGTTGTATTAAAATTACAATCTTCCTCAATGTTTACCGTAACAAGAGATATCGTGTTATAGGTTGCAAGTTTCAGGTTGCAGGTTTATACGAACATAACCTTCAACTTTATTCTTGCAACAGAGAAAAGAGCTAAGAGTTAGATCTCATTATCATCGTAGTTCTTACCAAATCAATACTTATAACCCTTCACTTCCTGTTCGTCGGCCTCCACTCCCAGTCCCATTACCATTCGGTTAACAAAATTGAAATAACTGATAACCAGTACAGCATCCAGAATCGCGCGGTCTGAAAGGCCCGTGTGCTTAAGAGGCTCCACGTCTTCTTTCGCGTCTATCTGGTCTGGAGTATTGGTTAGTTTTTGTGCCAGTCTGCACAGTCGGGCATCCACATTATCAAGATCAAGCTTGGTATAATCCTTCCGGAGCTGCTCCACCTTCTTGCGGTTTTTCCAATAATGGTTTAGGGCCTCCCCGTGATGCAGCTCGCAATATTCGCATTCGTTAGCCGCTGACACGACTACGGCCATCATCTCTCGCCGGGCCCGGCTCAGTGGCGACTTGCTAAACATGATGGACATATACAGCTCCATATGTGCGACAATGGTCTCCGGGTTCAGGCTCTGAATCTTGTGAATTTGAGCCAGCTTTCCCCGCTTTTTCCTCAAGTCTTCATAAATCTCTTTCAAGGTGCCGGAGGCTTCATCCGGTTCAATAATATCAATATATGCCATTTAGAGGTAGTGATCTGTAATTTGGAATTTCCCTGTTTGGACAACAACACGGTCTCTTTTCTTACCGTACGGTACTGAAACTTAGGTACCGCCGCCCTTTTACCCGCACCAACCCAATGTATATGGTTTTATTAAAGTCTGCTAATAACGCGGATCAACAGGTAAGATCCCCGGGCGGCTGTTCATCCACTAACATTCAAATTATGATGCAAGAATTCAGTTTTCGTATATGGGAGAAATAGAGCCGCAGAACAATCGATTTTACCTGAGTCGGAAATTAATCCTGATCGTTAGCCTGTTCATTCTTATTGCGAGCGTTCTGGTTGTACTTACCAATTTCTCCCTCAACATGATTGCAGCCACCAGCGACTACACAGCCTTGCTGTCTAAATGGAGCCAGCTTCACTACAGGTCCGAAATAACCATCCAGCAGTATGCACGAACAAAATCGGACTCTACATACCACAATTTCCTACAGATGAAACGTGAGATGGACCGGCTCCGGCAGCCCATTGACGAGCTGTTCCAGGACGAGGTGGATGCGGATCTTGTTTTTGAGTCGCTCCGCCCAGATCATATATATCCAAATGAAATTTCAACCCTGATCTTTGTTTTCAGCTGGTTTAACGATCTGCAAATAGTCGGCGAAATACGACAGGAGTGGCAGCAACTGCACCGAATTGAAACGGCTCAATCTGTACTGTTGAACTCACTGCACCGAAAACGGGAAACCGGAGCTCCCGGCCAAAATATAGTCGATCAATACGTGTCGGAGGCAACCCCGCTATACAGCCGGTGGAATACCCATCACGAGAGGTTGATGGGAAAGGTTGAAACTGCCTCCCTCGCCATCAAGCGGATCGGTTTGTGGATTAGCGTCATACTGGGGATCCTGCTGGTGCTGATTGGGATCGTTATTTCGGTTCGGGCCAGCAAAAGTGTCGGCCGATGGGAGCAGTCCCTGCATGAAAAAGAGATTCTGCTTTCAGAAATTCATCACCGGGTTAAAAATAACCTGGCCGCGATTTCAGGCCTCCTGGAACTGGAGGCTATGCAAAACAAAAATCCCGGGCAGGCCCTGAAGGAGAGCCGCGATCGCATCCACTCCATGGCCATAATTCATGAAATCCTGTACCAATCCCAGTCCTTTTCAAAAATCAGGTTAGACCATTATATCGAGGAACTGGCAGATCACATTTGTAAAACCTATACCGGTAACGCCATGAACGTTGAACTGACTTATGATTTAGAAAAGGTAACGCTGAATATAAACCAGGCTGTTCCCGCCGGACTCATTCTGAATGAGCTACTGGTAAATGCCATTGAATACGGATTTAGGGAGACCGCGCAAGGTATGCTCACGATACACCTGGATGAATCAGAAGGAAAGGTGCGATTATTGCTTCAGGATAACGGAAAAGGACAGTCCACCAAATTCGATCCTAAAAAAGCGGAAACTGCAGGCTTCGCCATCGTGGAAACATTGGTCAGGCAGCTGGACGGACGGTTGCGAATTAAACAATCCAAGGCCCCAACCGTTGAGCTGGAGTTCAGCAAATCAGAGGCTTCCGGTTCCAGTAACAGGTATCTGTAGGGGCCTTGCGAAGTCAAACAGGTAACTATATTAGTGTTATATCGATAACTAAATGCCTGTCAAGACCTGCCAGGGCTCTGTTCATTTTTAGTTTACCAATACTGGTGATAATTACTAATGCATTATGAAAAAAAGTCTGGAAAAAAATTTTAACATCATGCTGGCTGGGTTTCTGGCCAGCCTTGCCATGTTCCTGTTCATCTACATTGGAATCAATATCACCGGGCTGGCCCCCTTTAATGTCCCTCCTTCATCAGCCTTTTTGCATAATTTGGGGATCGAGGGAAGAGGGTACGCCTTACTTCTGCATTTCTGTTACGGAACTCTCTGGTCGTATGTATTCGTCTATACGTTTGAAGAGGACGTTTCTATTTCTAAAGCAATTATTCTCTCGCTCATCTTGTGGATTTTCATGATGCTGGTATACAGCCCGTTAATCGGCTGGGGCATCTTCGGGATGGGCTATGCAAGCCATTTACGTCCCGGCCATCCACTGTTTCTCTCCAACAGTTTCTCCTACATCGCCATCACGCTGGCTCTTCACTTGGTTTATGGATTTACGCTGGGCTACCTGAACAGCCGGTGGCTGAGAATGCAGTATCAGCAACACCGGTAGAGTTTACCCGGAATTTCTCACGATTCCCCTATAACTCAAATTCATCAGGGCATCCTCAAACAAATCACAAAAAGGCTTTTTCCCCGGCCTTGAGTGGATCGCGGAAGCCGAAACAAAATCCAGTACAGGCGTGACCTGTCGCGTCTCAACGAGCTTCAACGCCTGGGTCTTTCGTTTTTTGGATCAAGACAAGAGAAACACCTTGGTTTGAAAAAGATCTCCTGTTTCTCGTGGAGGCTTCTCAGTCGACTTTCCCTGTTCATTTTTTGTACGACATGAAAAACGAACCGAAACAGTCACCGGGTTCGTTTTCAAGGCCATCTCAATTTCTAAACCGATAAATTTCCACCTCCGGGAAGAAGTCGGCCCAGGCAAACCAGTACCCGGTGTAGGAGTTGGTCGGCCTCAGTCGTTCCCCTTTCCTCAGGCCCTCCACGGCATAGCCGAACAGGTCCCAGCGGTTGCCCTCCTGGTCTTCCATGATCACCGGCAAAGCATCCTGTACAGGCTCAAATTGAAGCTCGGTGCCATCTTCCGGACGTGCTTGGAAGGATACGGCAAAGTTGTGATTTGAGCTTCCGGCAATGATAACCTCCTGGCCTTCAACCTGGTCAGTTACCAGGTGAACCCCTTCTCCGAACATCCCGACCTGGTACACCTTCACCTGCGCGTCCTGGTCGGCCGGGCGTTCCGCTATGATACCGTGTACCCGGGCTTTGTTGGGTAGACGGCTGTCAGCATTTTGTACTGGAAACAGGGTTCCGGAATCTTCATCCCGGTAGTAATCGCGGCCGTACACGAAGCCGCTGTAATCCCGGCTGAAACCGGTATCGGTGGTAAGCACCTGCGAGTCGGGGTACATCTCTTTCCATGTGCTCCAGGTGGTTTGAACGACCTGTATCGTAGTTAGCGGCGACCCGGACTCCTCACCGTTTACCCCGCGCATCTGCATCTGAGAGTAACGGCTTCCCGTCCTGCGATCATAAGGGATGAGATTATTCCTGAACAACCAGCCGGATACCCCGAATTCAACTGTTTCTCCATTGATGGTTCTCTCCCACGCGATGGCGGTACCTGTCAGTGGACACAGGGTAAGGCAATACGGGAGATCTCCAGCCGCGTCGTTCACAATTTCGTGATGATCCATCACCTGGTGGGGATACGCTTTGACGGTATCCCCGATTTTGATCCCGGTGACCAGTCGACTATTGCCGACATAGCCGACCCCGCTTGCGGTGGAAAACCGGGGTTCGTCGATAGAAGGGATGCCATCGGGTCCCGGACCGCCATCCACGATCTCATCCTTCGGGATGAGCCAGTCGCCCTCCACACCCCGACTGCTGTCCGAGCTGTCAAATACGGAACCGCAACCTGCCAGTACCAGGATCAGGCTTGCTGCCATAAATTGCTTTAGATGTTTCATTCTATTCCCATGGTTTAAAATTGAACTTAAAAGATGACCCGCCTCCCGAAGTTGTAAAAAAGAGAGATCGAAGCGGTATACGCCGTAGTGGGCTGGGTACCATTAAGGTATTGATACACCGGTATTTGCCCCCCCACTTTTACGGATAGCTCCTGCGAAATACGGTACCGAACGGCCGGCTCCAGGTTAATCCATTTTCCACCGGTGTTGGGCAGCGTCTGGCCGTTGCGCCGGTCTGAGCTGGTAGACCGGTAATTGATCATCCCGATATAGGATAGGCCCGGCAGGAATGTATCTGTGATACCGGCATTAACCACCCACTCATTGCCAAACTTGTACCGGTCGTTACTTCCGAAGCGCTCACTGGAGCCGGTGATACGGTAGGTGTTAAACAGGAAAAAATTGATGGTCGAGGACGGTGCAAACGTTTTGGAAAAATAGGACCACAGCACCCCGTCCCAGGCCCCGGTTCCCGGCTGCATATCCATATTCAGGGCAATGCCGTTCTGGGACAGCGAGCTCCTGCCAAACGGAATTTTCCCGCCCCCGCCCACGGCCAGCTGGTATTGCTCACGCATCGTATTCTGATGCAGCACATATTTGAACAGCACTAGCCCGTCCCCGATGCCCTGCGTAGTTAGCTGATCATTGGCCCCGGGCGACCGAAGTCCGGTCCGCTGTTTGCGGACAAATGTGGTTGTGGCAGAGATAGTGAGTCGATCGGTAATCCCATAATTGAGTTCCAGCAATGTGGACTGCGTATTTCTCTCCACCGAACGGTTGGTTAACTGTGTTTTACCGGTATACAGATTGGAGATGTCATTGTACTGGTAGGTCACTCCGGCAAGGAGATTTCCCTTTGAGGCAGAACTGATGCTTTGGGAACTGATAAGCGGCGCGCCGGCACAACTACAGGTTTGACCAGGCAGGTCAGCAGGAATTAGAAAGGCGAAAGCGAGAAGAGTATATGCGAATTGCTTTTTCATACCTGGCAGTTTTGTTCCTTTTCTACTAGACTACCAGGTAACGGGGTATCTTACGTTTTAAAAATTTATGCCGGACTTTGAAGGCCTTCCATCGCATCAAGGAGGGCTTCGTACTCCTCCCTGCAGCTGCCGCACCGGTCAAGATGATCTTTTACCAGGGGCATCGCCTCCTCCGGCGATTTACCGGCCAGCTTCATTTCGGCGAACTGGTGCAGGTCCTCAAAGCACTCATCGCAGCCGATTTCATCGGATCTGGTCATTTTGACCATCCGAATCATTTTCTTTAACAGATCATTGGTTAACTTCATGACTAATAGGTAATTATAACTGTTTCTTTACAATAGACGACATTAAGGCGCGAATTCTTACAGCTTGTTGAGCATCTCATCCGGATCGATCCCCTCCAGCTCAAAACGGTGCTTTAGCTTGAGGCGTGCATCATGGACCACTTTGTACAGGGCATTCCTGTTGGTTCCCAGTTGTTCGGCTACGACCGAAGGGGGAATCCCGCTTATCACAATCGCTTTGATGGCGATTTTTTGCTTCTCGGTCAGCTCCTGGTTGATAATGGTCATCATCTTCTCCATCAGCTGCGATTCGTGCGTTGTACGATCCGGGGCCGGCTGGTTGTCGGCGACGCTCATCGAACGGATTTCACTGTCGTCGTCTTCATGCTTCAGGTCGTCAAGGGAGATATCGTCATACCGCTTTCTCCGCAGCTCCGTCAGCCCTTCGCGGACCGCAATTTTCATCGCCCAGGTGGTAAACTTGCTTTCTCCCCGGAACGTATGGATGTTATCCAGGATTTTGAGCAGGCTGTCCTGGGCCACATCTTCCACAAACTGATCCAGTTCACGATCCACGTATTTGGAAAGCGCCGGTTTCAGGCCCCTGATCAACACTTTTCGCAGGGCTCTTATGGCATTGTCATCAGGAGGAGATTCCAGGCCATTGATCCAGTCTTCATTGGATTGGTAAGAATCTTCCTTTTTCCCGCGTCTTTTAAACCAGTTGAGCATGCTTCTTTGTTTCTGAGATTGAACGAACTTATAAATACAGATACCGATGCTTCCATTCAAGTACACTGCTGCAACTATCGGATTTTTTTTGACGTTCGGTGCCGGTACGCTGCTGGCACAGGAAGACCTGTTAAAGGGGTGGGAGACGAATACCTCCAAATCCGTCATCGACATCGAAGAATTGATACCCGGCGGACCCGGTAAAGACGGCATTCCCGCTATTGACAACCCCGAGTTTGTCTCAACTGATGCCGCCCGGTCATGGGTCTCCAGCAAGGAGCCGGTGATAGCGGTTGAATACCGGGGAGAGGCCAGGGCCTACCCGCTGCAGATTTTAATCTGGCACGAGATTGTTAATGACCGCATCAGGGATACGCCGATACTGGTCACCTTTTGCCCGCTCTGCTACTCTGCGCTCGTATTTGAACGGCGCGTTGATGGAGAGGTGCTGAGATTTGGCGTTTCCGGCTTTTTGCGCCACTCCGACATGATTATGTATGATCGCAGAACCGAATCGCTGTGGCAGCAGTTTACCGGCAAAGCCCTGATCGGCGACTACGTCGGCACCCGGCTTAAACAGATCAACAGCCAGATCATATCCTTTTCCCAATTCCGAAACAGCTATCCCGACGGAAAGGTGCTGTCTCGCAACACCGGTCACAAGCGCCCCTACGGAAATAATCCCTACGGTGGATATGACGACATTAACAACACGCCGTTTGTGAAAACGGATACGAAAGACCTACCGCCGATGGAAAAGGTGGTTGGGGTTAAAGTCGGTGATGCTGCCAAAGCCTACCCGTACTCTGTAACCTCACAGGAGAATATCATTCATGATACCATCGCTGACACTGCCATTGTCCTGTTTCACATAAAAGGTGCCCGCTCCGCCCTGGATTCCACCGACATTTCGGCATCGAAAGAAGATGGATCAACAGGGGTCTTCGAGAGAGCGGTTGACGGAAAGCTGCTCACATTTGAAATGCGCTCGGGTCAAATTTACGACAGGCAAACGGGCTCCAAGTGGAGTATTACGGGCAGAGCCGTGGAGGGACCGCTCAAAGGGCACCGGCTTCGTCCGGTCACGGCCGGCGATTATTTCGCCTTTGCCTGGATGGTATTCTGGCCGGAAACGGAACGGTACGTGCCGGAATAAACAGGCATCAATTATACTCCTGGCTCCTCGGACAAGGTCACAAAAGGCGATATCTCGATCTCGGGTTCTTTTAGAGGGCTTTTCCGCACGCTAGTTTCGGGACACCAGTTGAAACCCGATATTCATTCAATAAAAATGTTGAATGTATTATTTTTTTGCCGTACTATTCATTCAACGAAATTATTGAATGACAAAGATTTCAACCCAGCATATGGACATACGGAAATTCAAAACAACCTTGTACCAGAAACTGTCGCAGGTCACCAAAGCGCTGAGCAATGCCCACAGGCTTGAAATCCTGGATTTGCTGGCCCAGGGGTCATTCCCGGTTGCGTACATTGCCGAGCAGATAAACTTGCCGGTGGCTAACGCCTCCCAGCATCTGCAGGTCCTGAAAAAGTCGGGACTGGTTAACACGCAACGCGAGGGCAAGTACATGTTCTATGAACTGGCGGGCGAACATGTATTCGAAACATGGTGCGCATTACGGAAGCTTGGGTTTGCCCAAAACGAGGAGATCAGCAAGCTGCTGAATGACTACCGAAACCGCCGCAACAGGTTAAAAACCATCAGCAGCACTGAGCTCAGTGAAAAGATGGACCGGCAGGAGATCTATCTCATCGATGTAAGACCGAGGGAGGAGTATGAGAATGGGCATATTGAAGATGCCGTTTCGTACCCGCAGAAAGAACTGAGTGAACGTATTAAAGAGCTGCCGGAGGACCGGGAAATCGTGGCGTACTGCAGGGGACCGCTGTGCCTGATGGCGGATGAAGCTGTCAAATACCTGCAAAAGCATGGGTTTAAAGCCGCCCGGCTCGGGGGCGGGTATGCCGACTGGGTAGCAAGCGATCAACCCGCGGACAACCCGGGGCTGGAAATTCACAATAAACAACGCAAAAAAAGAACGTTATGAAACCGACAATATTAGTTTTGGGTGGAGGAATAGGCGGAATCAGCACGGCCAGGGAATTGAGCCGGAAAATTGGTAACGAAGATGGTATTAACCTGGCCCGGATTTTGGTCTTTGAAAAGGAAAAGAGCAGCCTGTATGCTCCCTCCCTTACATGGATGATGGTGGGCAAAAGAGAAGAAAAACAGGTGTACGGGGATCTGTCCGACGTCGAACTCGGCGGTATCGAAGTTATCCACGGAGAGATCCAATCGATCGACCCCGAAAACAGAGCGGTAATCTCAAATGGCACGGAATACCGGGGGGATTATACAGTGATCTCTCTCGGAACGAAGCTGACGGATATTTACAATCTCAGCCGATATGGCCACAACTTCTATACCCCCGCCGGGGCCTCTTCTTTCTATGAGGATCTACAACAGTTTGAAGGCGGGGAAATCGCCGTGGTGGTCTCTTCCCTGCCCCACAAATCACCGGTGGCCCCCTACGAAGCCGCACTGCTTATCGATGATTTTATCCGGGAGAAAGAGATCCGCCAGAAAACCGGGATCACCCTCTATACCCCGGAAACCGGTCCCATGGATTTTGCCAGCGAAGAAATATCCGGCAAGGTTCGCCGACTAATGGAAGAGAAAGAGATCCACTACAAGCCGGAGCATACATTGATTACGGCTGAGAAAAACAGCCTGACGTTTTCAAGGCCTGAGAATAAAAATGTAAAAGCGGCATTCGATCTGCTGGCCTTCACTCCCAAACACACCGCCCCGGATCTCATACGGGAGGCGGGACTGACCGGAACATCCGGGTGGGTGGAAGTGGATGAGCAGACTTTGCAGACGACCCATGATAATGTATTCGCGATAGGCGACATCATCTCTCTCCCGGTCGGCGACGGGAAAACACTGCCGAAAGCCGGCGTATTCGCCCAATATCAGGCGGATACGGTTGCCCACAACATTGCCCGCATGTTACGCGGCAAGCAACCCAATAAAATGTTTGAGCCAAAAGGTTCCTACATCCTGGACCAGGGAGACAAGGCCAGCAAAGTTGACGGCGACTTCAATGCTGAAGAGCTGAAAATCAAAACCTCCAGCATGATCCGCCACTGGGAGAAAGTACTCACAGAAAAGGCCTGGTTCCTGAAAAATTTCTAATCCCCAAACCGATCACAATATGACACTGTCAAGCTCTTGCCAAATGGTACGGTACTGCATAATGGAAACATGCGAACCGGAGTAAAAAAGAGATGATCACAGAGCCGACAGGAATATAACCTCCATAACAACTTAAATTAATACCTGAAAATGAATTCAACCCATTCATATGTACCGGGAGTATATCTTCTTCTGATGATGTTACTGCTGCCGTTGTATGCTTCGGCACAGGATATCCCGTCCGAAAAAGAACCCCTGTTTCTTTCACTCGAGGAAGCCATTGAGCGGACCGGGGAGGAAAATTTTCGCATCAGGCAGGCCGAGTATGATGTCGAAAAGGTTCGGGGACAGTACCGCCAGACCAATGCCACATTTCTTCCGCAGCTTTCTGTCGAAGAGACGGGCATATCCACCAATGATCCGCTGAACGTATTCGGTTTTAAGTTGAAGCAGGAGGCCGTAACACAATCTGATTTTAATCCCCCGCGCTTAAACGATCCCGATTCCTACGACAATTTTACCACCAAATTCCAGGCAAGGCAGCCGGTTTTTAATGCGGATGCGATTTTCCAGCGGCGCGCCGTCAAAAAGCAGCTCGAGGCAGCGAGGGAGCAGCTTGAGGGAACGCTCCAACACGCGCGCTACCAAGTCAAGGAGACCTATTACCAGCTGCAGCTGATGGAAAACCAGTTGGAGGTGATCCGTAAATCGCTGGAGACGGCTCGTGAAAATGAGCGGCAGTCAAAAAATTATTACGAGCAGGATATGATCAACAGGGCCGATTACCTGGCTGCTCAAGTGCGGGTGCTGGAGCTTGAAAGCCGGCTGTCGGAGACCAACGATCAGCTGCAAACCGTACAGGATAACTTGCGATATCTGCTGAATATTGATGAGGAAATAACCATTGTAGCTACCGACAGCCTGCGTATGCGTCCCGGTATTGCCGATAACATGGTTAATCCGAAAAATGCCCGTAATTCACGGTTGGATGCGTTGGAGAGTCGAAAAGCGGCAGCGGAGGAGATGCTCCGGGCCTCAAAATTCAACTTCATCCCAAGCCTGAATCTGTTTGGCAGCTACGAGTTTAATGACCAGGTGCCGTTCGGTATGCAGGGAAACAGCTACATGGTGGGCGCCACGCTTCGATGGGACCTGTTCAGCGGATTTAAAAACGTGGGCAGGGTGATGGAGTCAAAAGCCGAACTGAAGCAAGCTGAGCTGGCCTACGAAAGCAATCGCTTTAAAAACAAACTGGAGATTCAGCAGGCGCAGCGATCAATTGACCAGGCCCAGGAACAGCTCCGGTTTGCGGAAGCCTCGGTAGAGCAGGCCGAGGAGGATTTTCGAATCCGCAACAATCGATACAGGGAGGGACTCGAGAGAACGACGGATCTGCTCCAGGCGGAAACCAAGCTGTTGCAAAGCAAAATGAAGCGCCTGAATGCCCTGTATCAATACAATTTGAGTTTGGCTGCGCTGGAGCTGCTCATGGAAAAAGAGATGCCTTACTAATCAGTTTTAAAACGATTTTAACACAAAATAAACAGCACAATGAAAGAGCAGATCATGAATATATCAGGCAGACTAATAACGGTATTTACGGTACTTGCGCTGGCTGGCGCAGCCTGCAGCTCTTCGGAGCAGCCGGATTCGCAGCAAACGAAACCGATTTCAGTGACCACACAGACGGCGGAGTTTGTAAACAGCAGCTCGACACACCGCTTTTCAGGTACGGTAAGCAGCGACCAAACGGTCCATTTGAGTACCAAAATTATGGGGCGTATCTCTCAACTTGATGTCGAAGAGGGGGATTACGTTCAGGATGGAGACCTGCTGGTGCGTATCAAAGATGACAACGTGATGGCGCAGAAACGGCAGGTGGAATCAAGCTTGTCGGAAGCCAAAGCGGCGCTTCAAAATACCGAGACCAACTACAACCGGATTAAAAACCTGTATGAGCAGGAAAGTGCCACCAGGAAGGAGCTCGATGATATCTCCACCCAGTACGAGATGGCCAAGGCGAGGGTGGCTGCGTTAGAAGGACGCCTGGCGGAGATTGAGGATATGCTGGATTACACGCAGCTGAGAGCTCCTTTTAATGGCTACGTTACCGCTAAAATGGCATCGCAGGGCGACATCGCCAGCCCCGGTCAGCCGATTCTTTCTGTGGAACAGGAAAATGTGATGAAGGTGAAGGTCACGGTTCCGGAAAGCAGAATATCACTATTTCATCTTGATGATACCGTTTCGGTAGATGTACAAGCGGCCGGCTATTCTGAGGGGCAGGGTATAGTGAAAAATATTAACCAGGCCGGCAATCGCGGCAGCCGGCAGTTTTCGGTGGAAGTGATGCTGCCGGAGGCAACCGGGGTAAAATCAGGCATGTTTGCCGAGGTAAGCCTTAAAACGCAGCAGGACCAGGTTATTGTGGTGCCGAAGTCTGCCCTTATTGAGCGCGGTCAGCTTACCGGGTTATACACCCTCAATGATGATTCTGAGATCGTATTGCGCTGGGTACGTCTCGGCGATGAAAATGGTGACGGCATTGAAGTACTGTCCGGATTGACGGCGGGCGAAGCATTTGTGGCTTCGGCAGATCAGCCGTTGGCCGAGGGACAAAAAGTAAGTACACAGTAACAGAAATTATTTACCAACCGTATTATGAAAACCGGAATTGCAGGTAAAGTTGCGCAGGGCTTCATCGATTCAAAGCTGACCCCCTTGCTGATGATCGTGTTTCTGGCGCTCGGATTTTATGGAACATATCTGACGCCGCGCGAAGAGGAGCCCCAGATTGATGTGCCCATGGCGGATATTTTTATAGGATACCCCGGGGCAACGCCTGAAGAGGTGGAGAAACGGATCTCAATCCCCATGGAGAAAATGCTCTCCAACATTGAAGGGGTTGAATACGTGTATTCAACCTCCATGCCCGACCAGGCGATGGTCTCGGCCCGTTTCTACGTCGGGGAGGATGTAGAGCGGAGCCTGGTGCGGCTCTACAATGAGATCATGAAGAACATGGACCGGTTTCCCGAGGGGGCGACCCAACCCATGGTGAAAACGAGGTCGATCGATGATGTGCCGATAATGACCCTGACGCTGTGGAGCGATGCATACAGCGATTTTGACCTGCGGCGCATGGCTGATGAACTTTCGCTGGATATCAAACAGATCGAAGATGTCGCTCAAACTGGTATCCACGGGGGCCGAACGCGACAGGTGTCGGTAAGCCTGGATAAACACAAGATGGCCTCCTACGGCATCGATCCGCTGAAGGTCGCCGGACAAATCCAGGTGGCCAACCGGGAGTTGTCGTCGGGATCCTACAGCAAAAACGATACGGAATACCTGGTTGATACGGGCGACTTCTTCCGAACTGCCGAAGAGGTTCGAAATATCGTTGTGGATGTTCAAAATGGGGATCCCATCTACCTGCACAGTATTGCCGAGATTCGAGACGGACCGGAAGAGCCTTCCGAGTACGTCTCGTTTGGGGTGGGTAACCAGATGGCGGAAGAGACCGGGTTGAATGTGGGAGAATCGTATCCCGCAGTGACCATATCGGTTGCCAAGCGGTCGGGCGCTGATGCCATGGCGATTGCCGAACAGATCGAAAATAAAGTAGATAAACTGGACGGGAGCCTGATCCCCTCTGATGTACATGTAACAACCACCCGAAATTACGGGGAGACGGCTTCAGCCAAGGTATTCTCCCTCCTTGAGCACTTGCTGGTTGCCATCCTGGCGGTAACGTTTGTGGTGGCGCTGGCGCTGGGCTGGCGCGGCGGACTGGTGGTCTTTTTGTCGGTGCCGGTAACCTTCGCGCTCACCCTCTTTCTGTACTACATGTTCGGCTATACGCTGAACCGCATTACGCTGTTTGCGCTGGTCTTTGTGACGGGAATTGTGGTGGATGACTCGATTATTATCGCCGAAAACATGCACCGGCATTTCAAGATGAAAAAGCTCCCGCTTAAACAGGCGGCAATCGCTTCCATAAGTGAAGTGGGCAACCCGACCATTCTGGCAACGTTTACCGTTATTTCGGCGGTGCTGCCGATGGCTTTCGTATCGGGATTGATGGGACCGTATATGAGTCCGATGCCCATTGGTGCCTCCCTGGCGATGATCTTCTCGCTGATAGTGGCCCTGATTATTACGCCCTGGCTGGCCTATATTTTGCTGCCGCACGGCAACAAGAAAGACAACAATGGAGAAGAGCCGAGCTATGATCTTAAAGAAACGGTCATCTACAAATGGTATGAGCGTGCAATGACGCCCCTGCTCGAAAGTGTTGCCATGCGCTGGACTTTTATTGTCAGTGTAACGGTATTGCTGCTGGGGTCCACCCTGCTGTTTTACTTCCGCGCGGTAGAGGTCAAAATGCTTCCCTTTGATAATAAAAATGAGGTGCAGCTGATCATCGATATGCCGGAAGGGACCACGCTGGAGCGGACCAATGCGGTGGCTCGCGAGGTGGGACTGAGCCTGAAGGGAGTCCCCGAAATTAAGGATTATCAAATTTATGCGGGCACGAATGCTCCCATAAACTTTAACGGGCTGGTTCGTCACTACGATCTGCGCTCCGGAGCAAATGTGGCTGACGTGCAGGTCAATTTGGTAGACAAGGGCAAACGCAGCGATCAAAGTCACGCGATTGCAAAACGCATACGCCCGGTTGTACAGAAAGTGGGCGAAAAATATGACGCCAACGTAAAAGTTGTGGAGGTCCCGCCCGGACCGCCCGTTCAGTCCACCATAGTCGCAGAGGTATATGGACCAGATACGGATGAACAAGAGCGCGTAGGCAAGGAAGTCAAAGATATCTTTGAACAGACGGCCGGTATTGTGGATGTGGACTGGATGAAGGAAGCACCTCAGACCAAGTACAAGCTGGATATAAATACCGAAAAAGCGATGATGTCGGGAATTACCTCCGGCCAGGTCGTAAGAACAGTGACGATGGCGCTGAGTGGTCAAACTGTGTCGCGTATTTATGACGAAAAGGAACTCAATGACGTGCCAATCGTCGTAAAGCTGCCGAAAGCGGATCGCTCGGATGTGGAAAAGCTGAAACAGTTGTACATGCAGTCGGCATCGGGACAGATGATTCCGGTTTCGGACCTGGTGACCGTGCGCGAAGATACGCTTGAGTCGAGCATCCACCGCAAAAACCAGCGGCGCGTAACCTACGTGCTGGCAGAGGTGGCCGGCGAAATTGAGAGCCCGGTGTACGCCCTGCTGGATACCGGTGACGAGATCGATAATATAGAAATGCCTGCGGGGTACAACTTGGCGCAAATATTTGCCGGACAACCTTTTATGACGGATGACTATACCCTGAAGTGGGACGGCGAATGGCAGATTACCTACGAAGTGTTCCGTGACCTGGGTATCGCCTTTGCCGTTGTGCTGGTGATTATTTACATGCTGATTATCGGCTGGTTCCAGGATTTCAAGGTGCCCATCATTATGATGATCGCCATCCCGCTTTCGTTGATCGGTATTCTCGTGGGCCACTGGGTACTGGGCGCCTTCTTTACGGCAACCTCGATGATCGGGATGATTGCCCTGGCCGGCATCATGGTGCGCAACTCGGTATTGCTGATCGACTTTATCAACATACGGATCGACGACGGCGAATCGCTAAAACAGGCCGTGATCGAAGCGGGTGCGGTACGCAGCATGCCGATTCTGCTGACAGCCGGTACCGTTGTTATTGGTGCCGTGGTCATCCTGTTTGACCCGATATTCCAGGGATTGGCCATCTCGCTGATGGGCGGTGCTGTTGCCTCTACGGCGTTAACGTTATTAATGATTCCGCTGATCTTTTATATGGTGGAAAACAAGGTTAAGGAGCTGAAAGAAAAGAACGCATAAGGCGAGCAGATATATCGTGGCCGGGTTGGATTGTGATTCCGGCCGCGATCTATCACTAAATCAAAAAACGAATACTATGAAATTACTAATCATACTCAGCATCGAAGAATACACCGATGACGTACGCAAGATTTTAGCCCGACAAAAGGTACCCATTTACAGTGAAACGAATGTGCACGGGTTCCGAACGGACGAGTACCAGCCGGACATCACAAACTGGTTTGCCGGCGACGATCACGGCGTGTACTCCACGCTGTTCTTTTCGATACAGGATGGAGCCTGCGTAGAGCGCGTGCTCGAAGAAGTCAAAGCCTACAACAGGGAAACCGGTGCCGAAAAGCAGAATCCACTGCACGCGTATTCGCTGAACGTTGAAGAATCAGCATAATTCGGGCATCCTTTGTAACAGGCTATTTAAACACCAATAGCTAATTGGGTCAGTGGATGAAGTGTTCATTTTTTTAAATGAGTCAACAACGAACAGGGAAGAGTGATACGGAAGTCCCCTAATTTAAACCCTGGAAACCCCACGGAGCAATATTATGAGTAACAAAACTACCTCCTGTTCAACAATGCGGCCTATGGAGCGTGCAATACGAATCCTGGCCGGCACGATGGTAACCATAAGTTTGGGATTGGGCTATTTCGTAAGTCCATACTGGCTTTTGCTTACCCTGTTTGTCGGTCTGAACCTGTTCCAGTCGGCATTTTCCCACTGGTGCCTCGCCGAACAGATCTTTGCCAGGCTGGGAGTGGGCGACGAGAAAAAATCTGTCCCTGACTAACGTTTCTCACAAGTATTTAGCCTGAATTTGTGTTTTCTAAAGAATAACGGCAACCGATCCACACGGATCTCTTCAGGAATCCATAAAGTTCCGGCGCCGGGAGTAAGATTTGCCAAATCAAAGGCATCCATAGTCTGAACATGAGACTCATAAAACGATCTTCAGGCATTCAGATATGGTCAAAATATACCGGGATGACGAGCTGGGCAGCAAGATGATCCTGACGGACCATCACAGCGATATTGACAGGTACGATGGAGACGATTTCTTTAAAATACTCTGGAATCGCGGCTCCCCGTTCGGCCTCATGATAAACAATGTGGAGGTTACGGTTGGACGGGATAACCTCATCTGCCTTACGCCCCTGCAAAACCCTGACTTCTCTGCTATTGCTCGTGATTACCAGCTGCTGCTGTTCAACAGGGAATTTTATTGCATCCACGAGAACGACAATGAGGTATCCTGCGAGGGGTTGCTTTTTTGGGGATCCTCCGAACTGCCCGTACTGAATCTCAATGACCAGGAGGTGCCCAAGTTTGAAACCCTGTTCCAGGTGCTGATTGATGAGCTTGACACCCGGGACCGGATCCAGGGAGAGATGCTGCGAATGCTGCTGAAGCGGTTAATTATCAAAAGCACGAGGCTCGCCCGCAAGCAGTTTTTCCCGGAGGATATCGGGGAGCACCAGACCGAGCTGATCCGCCAGTTTAATATCCTGGTGGAACAGCATTACAAAGAGCATCACCAGGTAAGCGCCTACGCGGAGATGCTGCACAAATCTCCCAAAACTCTTTCCAACGTATTTGCCGAGGCGGGACACAAAAGTCCGCTTGAGATGATCCACTACCGAATAGCCCTGGAAGGGAAACGCCAGCTTCTCAAGACCGACAAGCTTGCCAAGGAGATCGCCTACGAGCTCGGCTTCTCGGAACAGGCCCATTTCAGCCGATTTTTCAAGAAGGAAACCGGTATGTCTCCCTCGGCCTACCGGAAAAGCATCACCAGTTAGCCCGGGTTCTGCTACCGTACAGGGAACACAAGCGGATGGATTATGGCAGTAAAATGGTAGCTTAACCTGAGTTCTACATAGTGATCTCAACCAGAATGCCTGTTTGCCTTGAAATGGCAAGAAAACAGTCCCTCCTCGAGGAGGGTGGGCCAATCGCGTGGGTTTTGCGATTGGGTCGGGAGGTGCAGGTCTGACATAGAATAACACCCCTCCCGCCTTCGGCGGGGCTCCCCTGAAGGGGAGATTAAAGCCCTGCCACAACAAATTAAGAAACAATGTTCAAACTGATGTTTTGCAAAGCCCTCTGATTTTTAATTCTTCACTGATTACCCTCCTGTCCCCCCCCCTTCGAACATCACTTCCAGCTCTTTCATAATAACCGCCACAATGGGGAAGGCACCCCGTAAAATTCATAATCCTTCATCCATAATCCCCCCCTTCCACGATCCTGAGCCCTCCGGCAGAATACAGCAGCGACGCGATTTAGTTATTGGTTCAAACAAATAACGAATGAACAGGGAAGGAGTATTAAAGAAGCACCAAAAAGGAAAAATTGATAAGGATATGGGAAGAGTGGTCATTCGCATTCTGACTGGTTCCATAGATATTGGGGCAGAATCAAAATCGAAACAAACCCAAAACATACTATGGAATCACTCAACTGGAAGAAAGCGATTATTGCCGGAGTCGTTGGTACCGTTCTATTTGATATCGTTGGCCTGATTTTTACCGGCCAGTGGTGGGATATTCCCGGACTGCTGGGGCAAAAGACGGGACTGGGATTTGCCTACGGCATATTCGGCCACTATGGCAACGGCGTGTTGCTGGCGATCCTCTACACCGCCATTGCCCCTCACCTGTGGGGACCCTACTGGCTCCGGCCGTTGATCTTTGTTACGGCCGAGACTATCGCGCTGGTCTGGCTCTTCATGCTGCCCCTGCTTGGAGCGGGCGTAGCGGGACTTGATCAATCGGCCATGACACCGGTGGTCACCCTGCTTCGTCACTTTGCCTTTGCACTTCCGCTCATTTTTTGGATCAACCGGGATTTTAAGCAGCAATCTACAACATCTGAAGCTACAGCCTGATCTTGTACATCGCACGTTAATCACTCAACAAATCAAACACTACTTATTATGAATTTTACTATCTATAACACCGACAATGCACCGGAAGAATCGAAACCATTTCTCGAAGCGGCCAGGGAAAAATTCGGCTTCCTCCCCAATTTACTGGGAGAGTTTGCCGAATCGCCGGCCCTGCTGGAGGGCTACCTGAAGCTGAACGAAATCGTCGGCAAGACAGACTTCACTCCCAAAGAACAGCAGCTGGCAATTTTGGCAGTCAGCGTAGAAAACAAGTGCCATTACTGCACGGCCGTTCACTCCACGATCCTGCGCAACCAGATCAACGCCGACGACGAGATTGTCGATGCCGTCCGCAACGGGGATCCGCTGCCGGACTCAAAACTGAACGCACTGGTTACCTACGTAAAGAGATCCGTTCAAAAACGGGGCTTTGTGGAAGAAAGCGACCTCCAGGCGTTCCTGGATGCCGGCTACAGCAAGCGGCAGGCGCTGGAGGTGAACCTGGTGATCGCCCTTAAGACGATGAGCAACTACACCAATCACCTGGCTGTCACCCCGGTCGATGAGCCGTTTGAGCCGGAAAAGGTCGAATTTGCCACGGTATAACCCGTAAAAAGTATAACAGTCGCAATGGCAGGTCCGGAACGCTACGGGCCTGTTTTGCGATTTAACAGCGTTAAAATCTGCCGGTATCAACAGCAGTGGCAGCCATAAACACAACAACTATTATTATGAGTTTTTTTGATCGAATTAGAGATAAATCTTCTGAATCGGACGAACGTGAACTATGGAATAGCATCCCCGGGTTGGAAGATATTGAATCCATGCTGGAGAACTCCGAAGAACGGCCTCAGCTCATTTACAAGCACAGCCATCGCTGCAGTGTCTGTTTCCTGGCCCGGCAAGAGCTTGACAAGATTACCAACCAGGCAAGTGAGATCGCCGACCTGTATTTGGTCAATGTTATTCACCAGCGAGACGTATCCAATGCTATTGCATCCACACTGGATGTCCGCCATGAATCGCCCCAGGCTATTGTCGTAAACAACCGATCCGTTGCCTGGAAGGGATCGCACTGGGATGTCAAGGGAAACAAGATACTGGAATTGCTGAACGGTCTTGTATAAGCAAAGCTTTACAGATGCTGGCATGCTTTAGCCTGCATGTCTCACGATAATAGAGTCTGAATACGTGTAATGCCTTGACAGGATGCAAGTTACCTTAATTTTAAGGCTGGAATAAACCTAACAGTGTGTATCGGGCTACAAAATAGTCCCGTCTGCTGCGTTAAAGTTGGAAATCGCGCTCTCAATGCATCAATATACGTTTCGCTTGCGATTACCACTTCGCCTTGCACACGAACCAATTTCTTGGTGAATACTCCGGGTAAAACCAATCCCTAATAATCCATAATAGCCTGTGTTCAACGGTAGTATTTGTTTACTCTATTCTCGTCAACATCAACAGCCGTACGTCCGCTACCTCATCCCCGGGCATTTCGGAGGCCTTCAGTGTCAATGTGCCTCGTCCCTTTTCCAGTTCAATGGTTCCCATGTCCAACGGTTTGAAATCCTTCACATACGACTCAATCCGCTCCACGCGGTCATGCTCCATCCCCTCCAGCGGGGGGTCGTGGGGCTGGCCGACGACCGTTTCCACCGAGTGGGACCCAAAGGACAGTGATATCGTTGAACCCACATCTTCCGGCCGGCAGGTATAATACAGATCAACAGTAAATTTTCCATCATTTATTACCTCAACGTCCCAGGTAATGCTGTCCTGCTTGCTTGTCCAATTGGTGAAGAAGGAGGCATTGGGGAATCGGTTGGACCGCTCAATATTGCCGTGGGCCGCCCCATCCCGCGCCGGCAGCTGCGTGTACCGGAAGTCCGGGTGCCCCACCGGGAAGGGGCGCGGGGCCTCCGGATGTTCCGGGATCACCTGCTGTTCCCAGCGCGCCACGGTGTCCCTGAGAGATTTCGCCAGCTCCGGGTGCTGGTCGGAAACGTCCTGCTGCTGACCCCGATCCTGCCTGATATCGTAGAGTCTTCCCTCGTGGTCCAGCCGGTAGGTGCCGGTTCGCACGCTGGTCCGGCCCCGCCAGTGGGCAAACAGCAGGCGGTCCTGCCACTCGGGATTATCGGAAAGCAGCAGCGGCTCCAGGCTTTTCCCGTCTACCGGGTGCCGGGGCTGCATATCGATTCCGGCCAGGTCAGCGAGCGTCGGCATCAGGTCGATGGCACCGGTCACCTCCTCCACCTGTTTGCCGGCCTCAATTTTTCCCGGCCAGCGAACAAACAATGGAGATCGCACGCCACCCTCATCTGTCGAGCCTTTCCGCCCGCGCATACCGCCGTTCCACCGCCAGCTGTTGGGACCGTTATCACTTATATACAGCACGATTGTGTTTTCTTTAAGTCCCAACCTATCCAGTTTCCGATTGAGGCGCCCCACATTCCAGTCAATATTTTCCACCATTGCCAGGGCGGCCCGCGTGAACTGCGGGTCTTCTTTTTCGGGATCCCGGTGCCGCATCTCCAGCTCCGTGCCCTCAAACTGGTTCCACCAGCGATCCGGGACCTGCATCGGTGAGTGCGGAGTATTGTATGGGATATATGCGAAAAACGGCTCGTCTTGATTGGCATCAATAAATGAAAGCGCTTTATCTGTTAAATCATTTACTATGTATCCTTCACCCTGAACCAACCTGCCATTGCGTTCCAGAAATTTCGGGCTGAAGTAATCGCCCCAGTGACCGGAGGCGAACCCGTAGAACTCGTCAAATCCGCGCCCGTTCGGGTGGTAGGGATACTGCATCCCGTTGTGCCATTTGCCAAACACGCCGGTGTGGTATCCTGCCTGCTGGAACACCTCGGCTATCGTGGTCTCATCCAGGTCCATGCGCTCTCCGCCGGCCGAAGTGCTGTACACGCCGCTGCGCGGGTGATACCGGCCGGTCAGCAGCTCCGCCCGCGTGGGCGAGCAGACCGGCTGCACGTAAAAGTTGGCGAATGAAGCTCCTTCGTAGGCAAGAGAGTCAATGTTTGGCGTCCTGATGTTTTCATTTCCGTGAATACTCAAATCCCCCCAGCCCTGGTCGTCGGTGACGATGAGTACAATATTCGGCAGTGCGTCGTCCTCACTGGTATTGCTTCCGCTGCATGCACCAAGCAACAGTACCCACTGAGTGATGATAAGAAGGTAGTTTATTCCTTTCATTTGTATTTGAATGTCATGATTGATCGTGTATCCAATACCTGTCATATTTACGGGATCAAGTGGATCATACAATAAACAAAACCTGACAGGTACGATTTTTGACCCGGTTTCGCAGATGTCGAACATTTTCATGGTTCGAGCAAGCCCGGGTTGACTATTAAACCGTGTTATAGGGTTACACCGGTTCTTGTTTTTTTAATCAAGACGAACAGTTATCGCCACCCCAGTATCATTACAGTATATTATTTATGAAAACTATTTATGTTGACACCTCCGTTTTGGGTGGCAAGTTTGATGAAGAATTCGGTTACTGGACTCAAAAATTTTTGATCAAGTTATTACAGACAACGTTCAACTTCTAAAATCAGATGTAGTTGATGATGAATTAACAGGAACTCCTGGATTTGTTCGTGAATTTGTTAATTCACCTCCGGGTAAAGTTATTCAACATATTGAGTTATCGGAATAAGCTATTTTGTTATATGAACAGTATATCAAAGAAAGAGTTGCTGGGAAAGCCAGCAGAGCTGATTGTTTTCATATTGCGATTGCAACCCTTTCAAAAAGCAGATTTACTGGTACGTTGGAATTTTAAACATATCCTAAATATCGAACGAATTCATGGCTATAATGCTGTAAATCTTAAAAATGGTTTTCAAATGTTAGAAATAAGAAAACCAAGAGAAGCCTCTGATTATGAAGACAACAACTAAAAAAGTTTGACTGTGTAAGCAGTTTGATTTTGATCCGGCATACTTTCTCCTTTCAACAGATGTGACAAACTCTCACCCTGAAGTATTTCCGGTGCTGATGCAGAGTATCCCGGTAAATCTGTAAGGGTTGGATAAGGATCGATCAATTCCGTGATAACTTCTGATTCGGTTCCGTAATTTCGTTCAAAATAATCCCCCGGTACCGAAACAATCAAAGGAACCCGAATGCTACCCTCCCAAAGACTGATTTTAGACCAGTTGTCATGCTCGCCCAAAGTTGTACCCATGATCAGATACAAAAATCACTATAGTGAGGAGGATGTTTGGTTTATCAGCGGTCTGCACAACTCAGCCTCCATCTCAGAATTACATCCAGCCAGGTAAAAGAACAAAACCCGGAAATATTGATAAAAAAGGGTTTGAGCACCCAACAGTTTGTTTACTCATCCCAGGTATTATCTTCATATTTATCCTGAAGCTCGTCAATCCTATTCTTAAGTCTTTGCTGCACATCGGTATACTCCGGGTCGTCATATACACTTTGGATCTGTTCGGGATCGGATTCAAGATCAAACAGTTCCCATTCATCGTGATTGGGATAATGAACAAGTGTATACCGGTCTGTGCGAACACCATAATGCTTGGCTACTTCGTGTACTCTTGGCGGACCTTCATAATAGTGGTAATAAACCGCATCACGCCAGCCTTGCGGATTTTCACCTTTCAGCAAAGGCACTATCGATTTACCCTGCATCCTTTCTGGGATTTCTGCATCGGCCAGCTCTAAAATTGTGGGGGCCAGATCCAGGTTTTGAACCAGTTGTTTGTTTATCGAACCCGCCTCGATTCCTTCCGGCCAGTGTACAATCAGCGGCATACGCATCGACTCTTCGTAGATCCAGCGCTTGTCAAACCAGCCATTTTCACCCAAAAAGAATCCTTGATCACCTGCATAAATGATGATGGTGTTGTCGAGCAGATTCTCCCGTTCCAGATAAGCCATCATCTTTCCAACCTCATCATCCACTTCCCGGATCACCCGCAGGTAGTCCTTGATGTAACGCTGATATTTCCAGCGGAGGAGTTCCTCTTCGCTCATCCGATCGTAATTTTCGTAGAGGTATTCGTTGTCTTTTTCGTAAGCATTGTTAATGCGTTCAAGTTGTTCGTCCGTCAGTCGATTTCGTTCCACGAGATTGTCCCATCCCTCACTCGGTTCCCCCGTTTCGGGATTGGTCGGAACTTTCAGATCCCAGGCCCACCGCATGGTGGTTCCGATCTCCATGTCCTGTTCGTGGGCTGGTGTTGCCAGACCGGAATAGTCGTAGAAAAGTGTGGGAGGTTCCGGTATATCACGCATTTGATAATCATTGAGTGCGGGACCCGGCAGCCAGTTTCGGTGCGGGGCTTTGTGGTTGTAAATCATCATGAAGGGTTTGTCCCTGTCTCTTTGCAGCCTGAGCCACTCAATCGCTCTGGTGCCAATTATTTCCGTGGTATGGCCGTGCCTGTCTACATCTCCGTTTGAGGTCCTCATGGTTGGATTATAGTACGGACCTTGTCCATATAAAACTTCATAATAATCAAATCCCTGGGGTTCGGTTCCCAAATGCCATTTCCCAATCATAGCCGTCTGGTAACCGTTTCGTTGAAGAATCTTAGGAAAAGTTTCCAGGTCAACAGATATCTCTTCACCATTTGTCAATACGCCATTTTTGTGGCTATGTAATCCCGTCAACAGAACGGCACGGGAAGGTTTACAGATGGAGTTGGTGACAAACGCGTTGTCGAACCGCATGCCGCCTTCGGCCAGGCGATCGATATTTGGTGTGGGAGTATGATCCAGCTTCAGGCCATAATTCAACACATCCTGGTAGGCTCCGATGGATTGCGCAGTGTGATCGTCGGAGTACATGATGATGATATTGGGTGAATCAGTGGACTGGTTTTCCCCCTCATAGCCTTTCAATCCCACGAATATTACGGTCAAAAAAAAGAAGGCAGAAATAGTGATTACTTTTTTCAATACTCCTCTATGACTTTTCCAAGTAAAATACATACCAATTGTTTTGATTTGATTAAATAAGTATGAATCGAATTCAATAAAATAGAAAATATAATTACCGGATTATTATCAATTATTCATCCGCCCAACAAGGCAGCGGAGCACCTGTTTCCTGTAGCCAGCCTTCCAATTGTTGCATTAATTGTACTCTTTTTCCAGGCATCTGCCTGGCAAGGTCAGTTTCCTCACCTGGATCATCCGCGAGATCGTAGAGCTCAACATCACCTGTTTCGTAGAATTTCATAAGTTTCCAACGTTCAGAACGTACTGCGCTCACTGGACCTGTTCTCCATCTTGAATTCGGATACCCCGGAAAATGCCAGTACAATGCTTCGCGATTTAAGGAGTTATCCGGATTCTCCAATAACGGAGTCAGGCTAACCCCATCCAGCTGATAGCCTTCGGGGTTTTCAAGCCCTGC
>NZ_JBINJF010000030.1:0-50191 GCF_043951865.1 Halalkalibaculum sp. DA3122 | reverse complement strand
AAGGGAAATTCCCTGCATGCAATTGTCATTAAAAATACTCTAATTCATTGGTAACCAATGAATTAATATGGTTATGAGGATGCCCTAGTTATTGGGACCTATCCATAACCTGCCATTTTGTTGCGCGGCAACTGTACCACCGACCTTTGTGAACTTAAACGGGAGTAAAACTTCCTCAGAACGAGGAATTTAGGATTTTTCAAAGCCCTCTGTAAAATGAAAAGGACCGGCTATCAACCGGCCCTTTTCTTTTACGTTGGCTTTTTCGGGGTACAACAAAAATGAGATCTGATGTTCTCATCATTCAATTATAGGCAGTTCTTTAAAAAATGTTTCTGAAAATCAGAATTTTTTTTGCCCGCATGTATAATACCTCGGGCACCTGCATTAACAAAAAGGTCAATTTCTCCCTAAAGCCCTGTCTTTTAAACGTCAGATTCCACTTTTGTTCTACTGTAAGTATATAAATAACAATGTTTTGTAATTAAATTCAATAAGATAAATTACGTAATTATTATTCCATCCTTCGGTAACATATCTACACTATTTTTCCACGGATAACCACCTAACCCGGATTATTCACCAAGAAATTTGGTTGTGCACGAGGCGAAGGAAACATGACCGCGGAATAGTACATATGTACAGTGAGCACCTCATGTTTACTTCAACGAAGTGCACGGCCCAATTTCGCAGCTATTTGTGAGGATACCCAAATTTGAGCTACCGGGTGCTTCCGCTAGATATCATAATATCATTGGCTTAAGCCGTAATTTGTTCTACTTCGTGAATAATCCGGGTTAAGAGCAAAAACTAAACGAAAACAATACATTAATAATTGTTTGTGAATGCGTTCATTTTGTCCCTAAAAAAGGTATCCCGAACAAAAATCTGTTCGGGATACCAGTAGTTCACCTATTAAAAGTTAGTTGGCAAGATTTGCCAAGATCATGACATCCGCCACCAGTTGGACTTCAGCTTCAGATGCTGCCGAAAATGCTTCTTCAACAATCGTTCGCACCTCGGATATGAACGTCGCATATGCATCTGCGATCAGCTGGGTATCGATAGTGGCTTCCAGCGAAGACTCCAGGGAGGCTTTCGCTCCATTACTCTGGTTAATCTGAAGATGTATGTTCGTGATTGTTTCGGAGCTGGCAGAAAACTCTTGAGAAAGAATATCGACGATTGACTCGTTATACGCATCAAAAGCAGCGTCAATATCCTCTTTTGTCGCCCCGCTGGTTGCCTTGATGTCACTTCGCAGCGCCAATGCCGCATCTGCCGCCAACTGGATATTTGATTCGGCAACATCAGCTGTTTCCATCCGGGTTTGTACAGCGGCATCGATGGCGTGGGAAGTCAGCAAGGCGACGTTTGTTCGCACTTCGGAAGCAGCTTCAGCAGAGAGTTCGCTGCTGTGCTTGACCAACACGCGTCCCGACATCTCCCTGGCCATGGCGTAGATACCAGCGTCGATATCCGCATCTGCGTGTGCACTTACAATGGCCTCTGCGAACGTCTCCATTGCCGCTTCCCGCTGTTCTGCAGTGGTAGCAGCGTGAAGCTCACTTTCAAGCTGAACCTGTGCTTCATTCTTTGCCTCCATCACCTGCTGTTTCTGTTCCTGGGTGAGGCTGGCAGATTGCCCGGCAAAAAACTCTGCTCGAGCTTGTGCTTCAGCGACCAGTGCTTCGGCAAAGCTGGAAGCCGCCCCGGTATTATTCCTGATCTCAGAAGAGACCCGGCTCCCGATATACGCCTCAATATCAGCCTTTGAAACAAGATCAGTATGTCCTTCTGCTATCAACTCGGTAAGGACGTCTGCCTCGGCAGAGGATTCTTCGGTTAACGGCTGAACCTGTA
Source organism: Halalkalibaculum sp. DA3122 (assembly GCF_043951865.1). Lineage (NCBI taxonomy): Bacteria > Pseudomonadati > Balneolota > Balneolia > Balneolales > Balneolaceae > Halalkalibaculum > Halalkalibaculum sp. DA3122. The sequence continues at coordinate 48,328 of NZ_JBINJF010000030.1, read as the reverse complement.
CCGTGGATCCACTTTCAAGCTGAGCCGTTAGAAATGCCTTCCACTGTTGACTGTTTTGTTCAGCCAAAATCAGGATCTGTTGACCGGAACCGGCTGCAGCTTCCGTATCGATATTAAGGGAAAATTCCCCTTCCGCGCTGGTTTCTGTTTCAGCTCCGGAAATTGTTTCAAGGCTGCCGTCAGCGGTAATCCTGGCAGCTGTAACAGTAGCGCCTTCCACCGATGCGGCTGTTTCGGAAAATGCAGAGGACTTGGCTTTGTTTTGTGAGCCGTCATCTTCCACCTTTCCCTCAACGGTTGCGGTTTCCTCTCCCGGACCAGTGGTACTCGTGTTGTTATCACAAGCGGTCCCAAGTAAAGTTAATGCTAAAAGTACAATTAGTGATTGTGTCTGTAGATGTCTCATACCTCAACTAGTTAGTTGCGATTTATTTGAGACTATTTATAAAACCAAGAGCAGAATTTGTTTCATAGTTTTTATGAGATGCGGTTCAGGGGTTTAATTTGGTATCCTCAAAAAGTCACGAAACCCTTTTGCGAGCAAGGAGTGTTCTTTTTTGTGTGAACAACAATAAACGGTTGGGAATTAGTAATGAATGGTGAAATCACAAGACCCTGGCGTGAGTGGTGGACAGTCAGGAAAGGGCTCCCTGCTGTCCGGTCTTCCACAGACGATCCTTCAATCCTGATGAGCGGTCAATTTTTCGCTTTACGGTTCCTTCCAGTACCTGTTTATCCCCAATAATTGTGCACCGCTCTCGAGATCGGGTCACAGCCGTATAGAGCATTTCTCTTGACGAAACTTGTGAAACACGGGGAGGCAGAATCACGGCGATGGTATTAAACTCCGACCCCTGGCTTTTGTGTACTGTAGTTGCGTAGGCTGTTTCAATAGCAGAGAGACGAGAAGGGTAAAAGGATCGGTATGTGCCCCCACTTTCAGGAAAATAGACTTTGAGATCACCATTTTCATCTTTGAGCGTAATCCCCAGCTCCCCATTGCGAAGTCCCAGGGAATAATCATTGCGGGTAACCATAACCCGCTTGCCCGCATACCACTCAGAGGCAGCGGGAATTACATTTTGTTCACGAAGCACCTGTTCTACCACCCGATTGATCTGCTCAGCACCCTGTGGTCCCCTGCGGTGCACGCACAATACCCCAAGATTGTCAATAGCGTTCAGGGCCTTTTCAATCTCTGTTTCAGTGAACAAGCTCAAGAATCCAGGGGTCAACGTTTCTGAAAGAATCTCCTTAAACGACCGTAAATCCCGGAACTCCTTAAGCGTTACATCCTGCAACTCCGGGTCGTCAAGAATTGCTGACACTTTTCCTGTATTCCCGCTCAGGATCGATGATGCCAGCCGACCAATTCCGCTCGCCTTTCCAAAACGGTAGCTTTTCTCCAGCAGCACAATATGATCGGTCAGGGGCTTTGGATCAGGATGGCGACAGCGGTCCGGAATCTTTAGACCCACCTGGCGTGCATCTTCCAGGAATGATGTCGAAAACCGGTTGTCAGTATCCGCACAGATGCTGCCCATAACAGCTCCCGCCTCCACCGAAGCCAACTGGTCTTTGTCTCCGAGCAAGATCAGCCTGGCGTGGGCCGGCAGCGCCTCCACAAGCTTGACCATCAGAGCCAGGTCGATCATCGAGGCCTCGTCAATAACCACCAGATTGTAAGGCAATGGATTGTCCCTGTTGTATTTGAACTCCGATCCATGACGGCGCGCTCCCAGCAGCTTGTGTATTGTATATGCCTGGTCCGGCAACATTGATAAAGCCTGCTCTCCCGGCTGAAAACGGTTCAGCGTGTTGTTGACCGATTCCATCAGCCTTGAAGCCGCCTTGCCTGTCGGTGCGGCCATCGCCACGTGCTTGAGATGACCAAGACGTGCCATCAACAACAAAATCTTGACCACCGTCGTGGTTTTTCCCGTTCCCGGACCGCCGGAAATCACCACAAATTTCTTTCGGAAAGCGGTCCAGGCTGCTACTTTTTGCCAATCCGTTTCTGTTTCGGCAGAATCAAAACTGAATAGCTTCTCAAGTTCAACTTGTAGTTTTTCCATGTTTACCGACTTTTCATCCTCGACGGCCCGAGTCCGAAGCTGATCGGCCAGCAACGCTTCATAGGTCCAATACTTATGCAGGTAAAGCCTGTGGTTCCGGTCCAGGATCAGGGGTCGGGCTTCTCCCGGCATGCCGACCGATTTGCTCTGTTTTAGCCTGGAGACCCAATCTTCCAGTTTTGGGGTCGCTACTCCATCAAAGCTGTTGTTGCCAAAAAGGCTCGTTTCCGCTTCATCGGCAAGTTTTACACATACATCGCCATTCTCCACCCGCTGGGATGCCAGGCATCCGGCCAGGAGCATCTCGTCACTGCATTCCGGGTCAATACGATGAAGGAACAGGCAAAACTGGTATGAAATTTCAGAGAGCTCTCCCCGATCGCGTGCCGCCGCAAGTTGTGTCATCAGTTCAGTCATTTCCCGGCCTCCATTCTAAAAAGTTGGTCCAGTTGCCGGATTTTCTGCAGGTCCGGCTTGTCATAAAAGATTCCGTTTCGATCTGCCCCCCCTGTCATGCCACGGACAAACAGGTAGAAGACCCCTCCAAAATGAGTTTCGTACGCATAGTTCGGAACCCGTTGTTCCAGGTAACGGTGCAGCGCAACCGCGTAGATATGGTATTGCACGTCATATCCCGCCAAATTCATCTCTTCCCTGAGTATTCCGGGCGTATAATCCCGGAGCGCATCTCCCAGATAATTTGTTTTATAGTCGGCAATAAAAAATTGGCCGTCAAAGGCAAAGACCAGATCGATATATCCCTTCATAAATCCTTCGTTAATCACTGTTGCCGGACCGGCACGCCTGCCGCGAATAATGTTCACAAGCGCATCTCTCGGGAACGACCGCAAGTCAAAATAGAACTCCATCTCCTTGAGCAGCTTTTTTTCCTCCAATCGATTCAGGGATAGTCCCTCTTTCAGCGGCTTCTGAAGTACCGTTTGCACCATCCGTTTTACAACCGGAAGCCACTCCGGCTCAAATCCGAACTGGTCGAGGTTATAGGCTATCACCTCATCTAGGTCCTCCCCACCGGCGAACCGCAGATCTTCAAAGATGGTATGCACGCAGGTGCCGGCCTGGGGGCCTTTGGGAAAGGTGAATATGGTACGCTCCGGGTCGTCGTCCGTAATCCCGCGCTCTTCCGGGAGGAAAAACTCGTCGTCCGGATCTTCATCCCCTCTGTCGGAAGAAGGATGCATGATGGAAGAAAAGCTGGACACGATCGAACGCGACTGAACAGCTTTTGCGGCGGTCAGTTGCCGGCAGCTTCGTGATTTATCGTCGCTTTCGGCGGCCCTGAATTCGGTGTAACTCTGGTCGTTAATTACTTCGCGGGCAAAGAGATTGCTATGTTCTGCAAGCAGTGACTCCAGCGCCTTGCGTAATTTTTCCGGGGGAAGAGAGGACGAATTTTCGGCAGTACCGATCTTGGCCACCAGTTGCTGATCAATCTCCTCTTTCCCGAGCAACAGGTAGCCCAGTGGCGAAAATTCAATGCCGCTGGCCGATTCATAAACAATCCGGCAATGCTGCTTGGCCCTTGTCAATGCAACATACGCCAGGCGGAGACTTTCAGAGAGCTCTTCCCTCGCGGCCTCCAACCGGTGCCGGCGGCGGGCCGGATTCCCTTTTTCATTCAGATCGATTGCCGCCTGGTGCCGGTCTTCGCTGTCGTGGTAGAGAAAGGGGTCGCCTTTATCTGAAAAGTGGGCTCCATCCCACAAAAAAGGACAATACACGATGGGATATTCCAATCCCTTGCTCCGGTGCATGGTGACGATACGAACCAGCTCCTCATCGCTTTCCAGCCGCAGCTGTTCCTCCTCAATTCTATTATCAGGCTCCCTCCTTTTCCGGGAGAGCCATTTGACCAGCTCAAACATCCCCTCCTGGTGTTCCTGCTCTCTTGCCTGCAACAGCTCGCCGAGCTGAAGCGTGTTCGTCAACTTCCGCTCCCCCTGTTCAAGTCCCACAAGATGCTGCTCAACCTCGGCATCCAGGAGAAATGACCGAAACATCGAGGAGAAACCCCGTTCGAGCCAGATCCGGTTCCATTCCGAAAACCGGGATACATTTTCTGTCCACGCCTGTTCATCCTCTTTAAATCGAAGCAGGTCGTGAGCGTCGTACTCAAATAGTCCAGTAGCCAGTACGGTCCGAACGAGCTCGTCATTTCGAGGCTCGGCCACCGCCTTTAACAACAGCTCTATGTTGCGGGCTTCCCCGGTTTCAAAAACACTTTTTTCACTGTACTGAACGCATTTGATACTCCTCTGCTCCAGCTTCTCCCGTATCAGGTCGGCCTGTCGGTGAGTACGAACCAGGATCGCGATATCCTTCGGGCGAACCGGGTTCTCCCCGATGGTGGCGCCGCCCGACTGGCCCCTGTTCAACAGTCTCGATATCGACTCCGCTGTCACCCCGGCTGCACGTTCGCGGGCTTCCCCTTTATTTACTTGCTCACCTGGATTAACATGCTCTGATTCAGAAAACTGCAGCAGCGGCGGTTTCTTTCCCTCTTGGATAAAGGGCTTCACCTCAATATCAGCTGCCTGCACCGGGGCAAATGAAATATCGTCTACCCAGAATGGAGACTCTTGGTCAAACAGCGCATTGACCGCCCCTATAAGATCCGGATCTGACCGAAAATTACGATCCAGGCTGTATTGCTGGTTTTCCGGTACCCCGTTACGGGCATTGAGGTAGGAAAAAACATCGGCGCCGCGAAAACTGTAGATCGACTGCTTGGGATCGCCGACCAGGAACAAGGCGGTATCCGGGGAGTCCGCGGGATAGATGGTTTCCAATATATTGTACTGGATAGGATCGGTGTCCTGGAACTCATCAACCAGGGCGACCGGAAATTTTTCCCGGAGAAATGACGCTAACGTCGTACCGGTGGGAACTCGGTTCAGGGCCTCCTGCAGCAATACCAGCAGGTCGTCATATCCCATTACGCCAGCAGACTGCTTGCGCTCCCGAACACCGCTCCGGCCGTAGTTGATCATCTCTTTCTTAAACTCGGGAATCCAGCTCCGAACCCGATCGGCCTGCTCAATAAACGCTTTTACGCAGTAAAAGAAAGGGTGCTGCGGGGGCGATTCCCCCTTTTTTGTGCCGTACTCACGGATATAGTCGATAGAAAAGCGATCCAGTTTATCCGGGAATGCAAGTGAGGGAAGTTCTTTCTCCAGCCATTCGGTTATCGCTTCCATCCAGGGATCGAGATACCGGGATTGGTACTTTCTTCCATCCATCGCATCTGAGAGCAACAGTTTCTGGATATCCCCCTGATTCCCAAGCCAGTTATCTTTCAGTTTTTCAAAAAGCTGCTTGAGCTCTTCAAGTTCTTCCGGTCGTGTGGCTTCGGCAGTTACATCCACGCTGAGTTTCAGGTAGGGTTTTCCCAGTCCGGCAGCAACAATGGTTGCAAGCTTGTCCGGCAGGTAGCCTTCCTCTCTCAGAATGTTCAGCCAAATACGTTGGTGCAGGGTGCTCTCAGACTCTTCCACCAGGTTTCTCCACCAGTCGTCGACGACCTCCTGGACCAGTTCGGTATCGTCGGCCACCAGTTCGGTGTCGAACGTAATCCCGCTTAAAAATGATTGTTCCTGGAGCGCTCGCTGGCAAAAACTGTGAATCGTAAAGATGGATGCCTCATCAAAATTATGTAATGCCTTCTCCAGCAGCTTCACGGCCTTGTCCCGTTTCTCAATATAGTCCAGGAGCTGTACCAAAAATTCATCGCCTTCTGGTGCCTCTCCCCTGCTTAGCACCTGTACCGAGTCTCGCAGCCGGGACATAATACGCTCTTTGAGTTCAGCCGTAGCCGCCTTGGTATAGGTTAAAACGAGGATCTCATCCACCGCTGTCTCCTTTTCCAAAATACTGCGAATAAAAAGCGAGGTGATATTATAGGTTTTCCCGGTTCCGGCACTGGCTTCCACCAGGTGTTGCCCCTTCAGTGATATGGAAAACGGGTGTAGCTCAGTCAAAAATATTCTCCTGTTTTAGTGATTCCAGCGCCGGCTTCCATATTTCGAGAGAAAGGTCCTTAAACTCCTGGCAGTCAATGGAATAGCGATTTGTAAACAGAATTTTATTATAAGGATCCTCTTTCTCACTTCGGGCAGGATTCCAGCTGTTTTCCCACTGTTTTTTTGCCTTGCTTATAGCTTCATCGTGATCCTTTCCGTTGATCACCATTTCATGGGCAAAGGTAAATGAGGAATCTGCAAACAGCGGCATCTTCTGGTGCAGGCCTCCCCAGTACCGTCGGATCAGTGAATCCAGCCGGTCCCGGGCGTGTTCCACCCCACCATAGAGATTGAATCCCGGCCTGGCATTCTTTTTCGTCAACAGCAGGCTCTCGTAGCTGTGGTCAAGGCCCTTTACCTGCAACAGCACCAGGTGGTAAATCCACAGCTGAATTAAATCTTTCGGCCGCAGGCTGCCGTACCGGATAAAAATCTGGTAGTTGGCATGAAGGGAATCGAGCACCCCGGTCAGGTGAAAATCCCCGAACTCCAGGCTCACTTCCACCCGGTCAAGCCTGGGCTTGTCAAGTAACCTGCCGGCGGCCAAACTGAATTCCGAAACCTCCTCAACCTTCTCCACAAATTCCAGGTGCCCCGGCCACCCCTCGGGCAGCAGGCCGCGCGCCTTGGCAATCGGTTCAAATGCCTTGATATCCTTGTTGTTGAGCCAGCGCATCAGAAGCTCTTTACCCAGCTTGTATCCCTCCAGGCCATCCAGCTGGAAAGGTTCTCGATCATCTGAAATAACCTCCTCGTCCCGGAACCGGATACCCAGCCGCTGTTCCGCCAGATACCGCGCGGGATGTGCGTAAAACCGGGCTAAATCCTGAATCGATACCTGCTTAAAGGTGGCATCAGCTTCATTAAGATTTTTATCCTCCCCGAGCAGGGGGACTTCCCCCCGGGTTTTACGGCTGGAAAGCTGAGTGTTTACTTTATATGCTGTAGGAGAATAGGAAAAAAGATCGCTCGATTCAGCAAAATAACGGTCACTGAAAGCTTGCAGCGGATGTTCCGTGATAATCTCCCGCCGTTTCATCTCCTGCCTCTGCTGCAGGTAATCCAGCAGTTCGCTTATCATCACAGAAGGCGGGCGGCTGGAGTCGTCACGATTGCTCTGGCCCACGTAACTCAGGTACAATAGTTCCCTGGCAGACCGCATTATCTCAAGGAAAAGATAGCGATCGTCATTTCTCTGCAGGCGATCCCCTTTCTGGGGATTGTGAGCAATCAGGTCAAAGTCGGGGGAAACCTTGTTTCTCGGAAAAGCCTCGTTATTCATCCCGATCATCCCGATCACCCTTGAAGGAATATTTCGCATCTGGTCCACCCCGCTGAATATAACGCCATGCCCGAAATAACCGCCCCGGGCGGCTTCGCCCGTTAATTTATTTTCAAGATAGTCCAGGACTACCCTGAAGTTCAGCTCTTGCCGGTATCCGCCCAGCTCCGTCGACTCCCTCATGCCGGAGACCAGCGACTTTACCCCCTGGAAAGCCCGGTAATACTCCTCATCAGCTGGCAAAAATGTCTCAATCCAGGTATTGATTAGCATTGACCACTCTTTGGGCTCCAATTTCTCACGCGTATTACTTCGAGCATTATTTATCTCATTCAGAAAGCGGGAAAATTTTCCCAGCAACGTGGCATCCTCGCTGCTCTCAATCCGATTGTACGGGAATACGCCCTCAAATATCTCCTCATCCATCCGGGAAGCAAAGCCCAGCAACATCCGATCAAGCCCGGAAATCCAGGTAAATCGGGCCGTTCCCGGAAGGTCAGCCTTTTTCTTGTCATCGCCGCTGAGCCCCCACCGCACCCTGGTCTCCTTCACCCAGCGCTGTATCCGCTCCAGCTCATCTTCCGTTATATCAAACCGCTGGCGGACCGGCCGGGCCGAAAGCAGGTCCAGCACTTCCGTTACCTTAAACCTGCTCTCAAGCAGATTCAGCAGCTTCGAAAACGTGTTAAAAAGCTCCTTCCGGGTCCCGGTCTGGTCATCAACAATGTGATACGGAATATTCGGCAGTGCGTCGCCGGGAGTCCCGAATACCGCCTGGATAAAGGGGGCGTAGGTCTGGATATCGGGACAAAGAATCAGGATATCATCGGGCTCCAGGTCGGCATTTTGCTCAAAAAGATCCAGTATATTCATATAAAGAACCTCTATCTCGCGAAGCGGGCTGTGGCAGGAGTGGATCTGAATACTGATATCCGATTGTCCGAAATTGAAAAAAGTCCCCCCTTTTTGATCGAAAAGATCCATCGTTTGATATTTTGGGACGACCGGCCCCTCCCCCCTGTCATTTTCTATGACCACCTCGTTCACAGGTATATTATTCCGGGTAGAATATTTTTGAAAAAGTTCCAAAAACTCCATTCCCTCAGTACCCCAGGAATCCCTCAGCATGCCAGGCGTATTTTCCACTAGCGGATTCATCCAAAACCACCGAATATCGACGATCTCCGAGAGTGTAACAAACAGTTCAATGGAGGATTCAGGCAGGCTGGAAAGTCCGAATAGGGTTATTCGCTCCGGCAGCGAATCTGAAGGCAGAACCCCGGTTTCCATCCGCTTCATAAATGTTTCATGAATTTCCGCACGATGGTTCCACTCAAGTTCCGTGAATATCTCCATCCAACGATTTTTGAGGCCCCGCCAAAGTGCGGCCTGCCAGGCTTCCGGGGCGCCAAGGCCAATATGTTCATTTTTCTCCCATTGCAGTAGCATCTGGGGGCGGTACACCAAATACTGGTCAAACAGGTCGCCAATACGATTTGCCAGTTTCCACGCTTTTAGGGGATTCCACTCACCGTTATTTTCGCGCATATAATGCCATACAGCCAGGTATGGCGACTGCTTTGGCAGCTCCCCGAGCAACTGGTAGAGCGCCCAGGTCATCGGCTCGCGGTCAGACGGGAGATCTTTGGGAATATCTGTCCCCATGCAGCGATACAGGCTCCATACGCGTTCCGCCGGAAATTCAAACTTCAGGTTGGCCGCAATTCCGGTGCTGCGGGCCATACGGGTCGACAGCCACCGTGCCATTCCGTGGTTTTGAACAATCACAATCTCCTGCGCAAGGGGATCCCGGAGCGGCTCTTCAGTATAGAGTTCCATCATCTCATCAGCCAGAAGCTCCAGTTTAGATCCGCGATAGAATGTGAGCATAAATGTTTATTTTCAGAGGACTTTGCAAAACCGTTATGATGCCCAAGTCAGTATTTTCACGAGCCCGATATCCTTACGTTGCAGGATATAATCTTTGGCTTTGAATTCGCTCAGAGTTTGAACTCAGGCAAAATCCCTGGTTTTTCAAATCATTTTACAAAAGGTGTGTTATTCAGGAACCTAAAGTAACAATATGTTACAACAGGATAAAAGCTCTTTTACACTTTACAGGGTTGAAATTTCAACCGGACTACTCCAGTAACTTCCTGCTCTGGCCGTTCCCGCTTTGTTTGCGGGCAACCCCGGAGTTCCTCCCGTTAACCGCTCAAACCGCGGGCATTCATTTTTTCTTTTTAGCCTGCACACAGATATATTCAAGGCCAATTGCCACATTTTATCCCGATCCTTACAACAACCAACAACAAGTTCGATGCTTTACGAACCATCCATAATTCCCAGCAATGTCGGCTGGATTGAAGTGATTTGCGGGGGAATGTTCAGTGGAAAGACCGAGGAGCTTATCCGCAGAGCCAAACGAGCACACATTGCGGGCCAGCGGGTGGTCATCGTAAAGCCGGCCGTCGACAACCGTTACAGCGACAAAGAGATTGTCTCGCATGATGAGTCTGCCCTGCCCGGACTGGTGGTAGATACGGCCGACCAGATGGTGCTGCTGACCGGAGAATCGGATGTCATCTGTGTTGATGAAGCCCAGTTTTTTGACAACAGGATCATCCAGGTTGCCAAGTCACTGGCCAATGATGGCAAGCGGGTCATCGTTGCCGGGCTCGACATGGATTATGAAGGCAACCCGTTCGAGCCAATGCCCCAGCTGCTGGCGATCGCTGAATATGTAACGAAACTGCACGCCGTCTGCTCAGAAAGCGGCGTAATGGCCCACTATTCCCAACGAATCGTGGAAAATAAAGATCGCATGCTGGTCGGAGAGTCGGAGGCGTATGAGCCGCGCGCCCGGCATTGTTTTCGTCCGCCCGTTGACAAACGGCGGGGAAAGCCGATACAACCCCTTAAAACCGAGGCTGAGAGAACCCGGAATGAAACCGAATCTCAGAAAAACGCTGATTCAGATGAGTGACATCCTCCGAGGCATCATTGGCATGGCGGCGATCATTGTGCTGGCCTGGGCCGCCAGCAATAATCGAAGGCGGGTGAACTGGCGCCTGGTGGGCACGGGACTCGGCATTCAGTTTTTACTGGCTGTTTTTATTTTGAAAGGAGACGCCCTCGCCTCGGCATGGTCTCCTCTCGGGTGGCCCAAGGCATTTTTTAGCTGGCTCTCCTCGTTTTTTGTCATCGTCCTGGATTTTACTACCGAGGGAGCCATATTTATTTTCGGTGACCTGGCCAAAAGCCCCGGCACGGAGGGAAGCCTGGGCAACTTTTTTGCCTTCCAGGTGCTGCCGACCATCGTATTCTTCGCTTCCCTTACGGCGGTTCTTTACCACTACGGGATTTTACAGCGGCTGGTTGAATATATGGCCAAAGGCATGCAGAAATTGATGGGCACATCGGGGGCAGAATCACTTTCTGTCGTATCCAACATATTTGTGGGACAGACCGAAGCGCCGCTGGTGGTCAAACCGTTTATCTCGCGGATGACCCAGTCTGAGCTGCTGGCGGTAATGACGGGGGGCATGGCCACCATCGCCGGCGGAGTGATGGCCGCCTACGTCCAGATGCTGGGGGACTCCTACGCCCAGGCCCAGGGAGTGGCACTGGATGTCGGCCGCCTGATGTTCGCAGAACAGCTACTGGGTGCCAGCCTTATGGCTGCCCCCGCTGCCCTGGTCATCGCCAAAATTTTATACCCGGAAACCGGCGAACCCGAAACCAGCGGCGAGGTAAAAATGGATATTGAACGACCTGATGCCAACGGCATTGATGCGGCGGCGAGCGGGGCCGCTACCGGACTCAAACTGGCAGGCAACGTGGGGGCAATGTTATTGGCGTTCATCGCGTTACTTGCTATGGGGAATTACTTCCTGGAGGAGATCGGGCAGCTCACCGGCATCAACAGCATGATACCCGGCGGCGCCCTGCGTATTGAAACAATCCTGGGATGGCTGATTTCCCCGGTAGCATATATTGTCGGGGTCCCGTGGGCCGATGCGGTAAATATGGGATCACTGCTGGGGACCAAAATTGTACTGAATGAATTTGTAGCGTATACCCAGCTCGCCGAGCTGGTCGAAACGGCATCACTCACACAGAAAACCACGACCATGGCCACATTTGCTCTTTGTGGATTCGCAAATTTTTCTTCTATTGCGATACAGATCGGCGGCATCGGGGGACTGGCACCCAACCGAAAATCAGATCTTGCACGTTTTGGCATCAAGGCGGTCGTCGCTGGCAGCATGGCAAACCTGATGACAGCCACCATTGCAGGAATGCTCTACTAAATTAAATTACTGTTTATGTTGAAGGTGACAAACAATTATGTGTTTCTGTTGACGATACTCATTCCCGTTTTACTGGCGGGCTGCCAGCAACGGGTACAAACCTCGAGTGAAGGTCAGCTGGCCCGGGTTGGAAATACAGTACTCACAATTGATGAAGCAGCGGAGCGGGCCCCGGAATTCCTGTTAAAAGAGGACAGCCTTTCGGCCCTGCATCGCTACAGGGAGGACTGGATTCGCCGGCAGGTTATTCTGCAGGAGGCGCAGCGACTGGGAGTCAACGAGAACAGGGAGATCCGCAACCGGCTTGAACGCCTCCGGGAAGAGGTACTGGTGCAGGGACTAAAGGACTATGTAATGGCTGAACACGAACAGGACCTGGAAATTACCGATGAGGAAGCCCGAAACTACTATCAACAGTACAAAGACCAGCTGGTGCTCGATGAACGGTATGTCCGGTTCCGCCATGTTGTTACCAATACCCATCAGGACGCACAATCCGCAAAAGACGACCTGATGCGCGGCATAGAATGGCCGGAAGTGGCCCGAACATATTCCAAAAATGGAGAGGCGCGCATCCAGGAGTCAGAAAAATTTTGGCCGATCTCCATGGCCCTTGCCGACAACACCGTGATGAATACGCTGCTCCAGCGCATTGGTATCACTGAAATATCCCCCATACGTCGTGTAAATGGGGATTATCACTTTATCCAGCTCATGGAAACACGACCGGCGGGTGGCCATCCCGACCTCGACTGGCTGATGGATCAGATCAAGGAATGGCTGCGTATTGAGAAACGAAGACGACATTTCAATTCCTATGTAAAGAATCTTTATCTTAACGCGCAGTCGAATAATGAAATTGAACGGTACAACGTTTTAGAATCCAATATAAACGCAGAAACAACTGAACCCGACACGCTTTTATCCTCAGAATCCAATGAATAATTTTTCCCGCCATATTTTCTTCATTTTTTCAGCTATTGCCGGTTGCCTCTTTTTAACATCTGCGGCAACGGCCCAGCAAAATTTGAATAATGACTCCTCAAAAAACCTGGACCGTATTGTTGCGGTGGTTAATAATCACGCGATCCTCAAGTCGGAGGTTGACCAGCAGGTAGCCGACTACATGCTGCAGCTTCGTCGGCAGTCGCAGGAGCGTGAAGTGGAATTCAGTGAGGAGCTCTGGTTTTCGGTGCTGGAAAACATAGTAGAGCGTTACGTGCTCCTCGACAAGGCCCGAGAAGACTCCGTAACCATTACTGATGAGCAGGTGGATCAAAATATTAATCAGCGGATCGACCGCGTGGTTCAACAGCTGGGCAGCGAAGCCGCCGTTGAGCAACAGATGGGAAAAAGTATTGTACAGTTGCGGGCGGACCTGCGCCAGGACTACCGCGAGGAGATGATCGTCCAGAAATACCGGCAGCAAAAGATGCAGGAAGTGGATATTACCCGGCCCGAGGTAAAACAGTATTTCGAACGTATCCCGCAGGACTCTCTCCCCACGATTCCGGAACAGGTCGCTCTTTCCCAGATCGTAAAAATTCCTCCTCCGCTGGATGATGCCAAGCAGGCCGCCCGCCAGCTGGCCGAACAGCTGCGCGACTCGGTCTTGAACCACGGCAAAAGTATTGAAGAACTGGCGCGTCGCCACAGCGATGGTCCCTCGGCCTCCAACGGCGGAAAACTGCCGATGATGCCCCTTAACGACCTTGTGTCAGCCTACTCGGCCGCCGCCTCGGCCCTGCAACCAGGTGAAATCTCCGAAGTGGTGGAAACCTCGTTCGGATTTCACGTGATCCGGCTCAACAAGCGCAGTGGCGACCAGATTGACACCAACCATATTTTGATCAGCATAGACGAGGAGAGCTATGATACGCAGGCGGCTGTCAATACGCTGAACGCAATACGAGACAGCGTACTCACGAATCCGGACATTACCTTTGCGGAGATGGCGCGCAAGCACTCCGACGATCCCCAAACCGCCCCCCAAGGGGGACGCATGCTGGATCCTCAAACCGGCAATCGGCTGATACCGCTCTCGCAGCTCGACCCGGCGATGTACCGAATTGTGCTGCTGCTCGACGAGGAGGGACAGATATCGGAGCCGAAGCAGTTCAACACCGGGAGTGGCAACAATGCTCGAACCGCCTACCGGATTGTCCGTCTCGACCGGCGCGTGCCGGAACACGTAGCCAACCTGGAACAAGATTATGAACAGATTAAAAACATCGCCCTGCAGGAGAAACAGTACCGGATGATGCGCGAATGGATCAACGACTTGCGCGATGAAGTGTATATCGAATACAAAATTCCGGTCCCAGAACAAATAGCACAGCAAACCCGATAATTATTACTTCATGAAACCCATTCCAGATGAACCTGTTGAGGCGGTCGATTTCTTCCAGGAATCAGTTGAAAATATTAAACATCAGATTGGCAAGGTGGTAGTCGGGCAAAAAACGATTATTGATCAACTGCTGGTATGCCTTTTTTCACGGGGACATTGCGTACTCGTGGGAGTTCCCGGCCTGGCCAAAACGTTGTTGATTCGAACCGTCGCCCAAACCCTCAATCTTTCTTTCAGTCGCATTCAGTTCACCCCCGACCTGATGCCGGGCGATATCACCGGCACCGAAATTGTGGAGGAGGACCGGCAGACCGGGGGCAAGACGTTTAAGTTCGTGAAAGGGCCAATCTTCGCCAACATCATTTTGGCCGATGAGATCAACCGGACCCCTCCCAAAACACAGGCCGCCCTGCTGGAGGGGATGCAGGAATACCATGTAACAGCCGCTGGAAATACGTACGACCTGGACCGCCCCTTTTTTGTGCTGGCTACTCAAAACCCCATCGAACAGGAAGGAACCTATCCCCTGCCCGAGGCCCAGCTGGATCGTTTTATGTTTAATCTCTGGCTCGACTACCCCTCCCTGGATGAGGAGATGGATATCGTAAGCCAAACCACGGCACCCCAGGATGTGCAGGTCGAATCAGTATTGGAGTCTTCCCAGATTCAGGAACTACAGGAACTGGTGCTGGAGGTTCCTGTTCCCGAAAGCGTGCTCAACTATGCGGTCCGGATGGTCACGATGTCAAGACCGACCTCTGATATTGCCCCCGATTTTGTGAACAAATATCTGAGCTGGGGAGCCGGACCCAGGGCTTCTCAATTCCTGATCCTGGGCGGGAAGGCACGTGCGCTGATGAACGGGCGGTTTAACGTGACGGAAGAAGACATCCAGGCCCTTGCCAAACCGGTATTACGCCATCGCATCATCAATAACTACGCCGCCGAGGCTGAAGGCTTAACCACCGACAAGCTTATTGACAAACTGATCGAAACGGCCTAACAGAACAACATTGTGGATTTTGTCTTTCAAGGCTTCCAATCGGGACTACCCAGCTGGGTTTACCTGCTGCTCATCGCCGCAACGCTGGGCATCGCCTGGTGGTCTTATAAGGATTTCAAGGCGATTCGGCCGTTGTATCGATATGGACTCATCACGCTCCGGGGGCTTACATTTCTGCTGTTGCTCCTGCTACTGCTGAACCCGCTGTTCCGGTCCGAACTGACACAGTATAACAATCCGGAAGTATTGGTGATGTTCGACAATTCTGCCAGCGTTTCAATCAACAAGGGCGACTACGAGGGAACCGGGGACTACCGGCGGACCATTGCGGACCTGAACTTTCAGGCTATAGATCGCCTTGATTTCCGCTTCTTTTCATTCGGTGACCAAGTAGTTCTCAGCCATCCGGACAGCCTCTCATTTGACGGGAGCAAGACCAACCTCAACCAAAGCCTTGAAATCATAAGGAACAATCAGCGTGATGCCCGTGCCGCCGTGCTGTTTACCGATGGAATCTTTAACCAGGGACAA
Organism: Halalkalibaculum sp. DA3122; assembly: GCF_043951865.1. Lineage (NCBI taxonomy): Bacteria > Pseudomonadati > Balneolota > Balneolia > Balneolales > Balneolaceae > Halalkalibaculum > Halalkalibaculum sp. DA3122. The sequence goes on along the minus strand of NZ_JBINJF010000030.1, from coordinate 32,734 downwards.
AATCCCGTCTTTTTATCCCGGGAGCTGGATATCCCGGTTTTTACTGTTGCCCTGGGCGACACCAGCCGACTTCAAGACCTGGTGGTGCAGAACATCGTAACCAATGCCACGGGCTATCTTAACTCTGCTCATCCTGTCGAGGTGACCCTGCTGAACCAGGGTTTCGGGGGAGAGCCATTCCAGGTACAGCTCATATCAGATGGAGAGGTCCTTCAGTCAGAAACAGTAACACCGACGAGCTCCATTTCATCACATACAATCGCTTTTGATCTTCAGCTGAAGGAGGAAGGATTGCAGCAATTCGAGATAGCGATTCCGCCCAAAGAGAATGAATGGACGGAAGCCAACAACGTCCAGCCGTTTTCCATCGAGGTCCTTGATGACAGGCAGCGTATTCTAAGCCTCGCGTTCGAAATCCACCCGGATGTACGGATGGTTCGTACCCTGCTGATGCAGGATGAAAATTCACAGCTGAGCACCCGCACCTGGCTGGGCGGGAACCGGTTTATCAGCGGCGATCTCAACATCGATGCCGATACTCTTGATTTAGTGATTCTGCACGGCTATCCCGGACGGGGGATCTCATCACAGCTGGCCTCCCGCGTAGAAAATATCATGGATTCTGTGCCTGCAGTTATATTCCCAACACCCGGAACTCGGCTCGAAAACCTGCCCTCTTCCGAGTCCGTGCTCCCGATATCCAACCCCGACAACAACAGTGCTGTGGAAGTGAACCTGGCCGCTGCTGTGGAGGCCTCCGAGCACCCCGTCATGGAACTCCCGGAGGTTTCCTACGACCGTCTCCCGACTATCTACAGCCCCATCCGGGGATTGAATTTATCACCGGGTTCAACCGTGCTTTACAACAGCCGGTTCCAGGGAACAGCGACCGGTGAACCGCTGGTAGCCCTGCAGCAGGTCGGGAATCTGCGTCGGGCCCAGCTGAACGCTTTTGGATGGTATCGAATTGCCCAGAGTACTAATCCACAGGCCCGGGAATTTATTGAAAATCTAATATTCAATACCGTGAGCTGGACCGCCACCCAACCTGACAACCGGAGACTCAAAATACAACCTGACCAAAAAAATTTTACCGGAAACGAGCCGGTATCATTTAATGCCTTCCTGACCAATGAAAGTGGTGAGGTCGAAAATGAAGGGGTGATAACCCTGACGTTAACCGGTGAGCAGGTGGAATCCAGGCTCTACAACATGGAAAATACGGGCGGTGGCCAATACCAGCTGGAGATAGGAGCTCTTCCAGAGGGGATCTATGAATTCGAAGCCACTGCCAAAAAGGGCAATCGAACCATAGATACGCAGAGCGGAGAGTTTTCCGTGAGTGGCTCAAATATTGAGTATGTAAATACCGTTCGGAATGATGAGCTTCTTCGTCAAATCGCCGGGGAAACCGGCGGGCAGTTTTATACCTACCAGGAGGCCCATACTCTCTGGCAAGACATGGATGATCGCGGACTGATGGAGGAGCAGCAACATGTTGAAACGCAGCTTTTTTATCCGAATCAGCACCCTTTTTGGTTTGTTATCGTCATCATATTGCTCGGGGCCGAATGGATCCTGCGAAAATATGTGGCGTTACCCTGAGGCAGAGTGATATTGGCCAACGACTTTCAACCTCTCTACTCTCAGGCCATGTGAAATATATCGCCTTCCAGCTCCATTAATGTTTTGATTAACTTGTTTTTGTTGATCGGCTTGCTCAGGTATCCATCCATTCCGGCATCCATGCAGGCCTTCTTTTCGGTCTCCATTCCACTTGCAGTCAGTGCGATAATAACAGGGCTCTCATCGTCTCCCTGTTGCTGTTTTCGAATTTCAGCTGTGGCCTCATAGCCGTTCATCTCCGGCATCTGGATATCCATTAATACGACATCATACCGGTTGTTTTTAACAGCTTTTACCGCTTCCAATCCTGTTTCAACTACAGAAACGGAGAAACCTTCACGTTCAAGTATTTTCTGCGTCACCACCTGGTTGATCCTGTTGTCTTCAGCGATTAAAATATTTATTTTTTTCATTTTATTATCCCAAGCCGTTTTACTTCATTTTTAAAGAACTGGTGCCAAGTCTTTCGTTTTGCTGCGAATGGAATGGACGCCTGGAGTCCCAGGCTAAACAACATTGAACCGTGCGTATGAACACGTACTGAGAAAGTGTCACCTCGCTAACAGGGTGAAAACCCGATTATAACAACGCAAGAGCCGCATTATTTTTTTGCAGCATAGTACTGGTCGGAAGCCGTCATTCCTTTCACACTATTTTATTTATATGATATATGTAAAATATCATATAAATAAAACATTAGAAATAATTAATTATAAGAGGATTATGCAAAATTCTCAATTCGCCGTTGTGAGGGAGTTGCACTCCCGTTTAAAGGGGTAACAAGGACGGCGGTACAACCTTACCTCCCGGCAAAATGGTAGATTCTGCAACGGTCCTTTTAACGCTGGCGAAATGCAGCTAAAAATTGAATTGCCGGACGTTATCCAACGGCAGGCTCATTAAACGTAATCATCCCCGAACCGGCGTCTAATGTGGCAGGGAGCCCCACAGGAAGGGTAAACATGTTATCGATATGACCGATCATCGCTCCCCTGCAGGCAGGAATGTTCAGGGGCAGAATATGGTCATCCAGTATCTCCTCAAGCGAAAAGCTGTAGCTATTCCCCGGGGTACAGTTTGTGCACTGACCAAATACCAGGCCCCCGATCTGGTCAAAAATGCCGTTGAGTTTAAGCTGCGTCAGCATGCGATCAATACGGTATACATCCTCTCCAACATCTTCCAGGAATAAAATAGCACCTTCAAAGTCAGGCAGATATTCAGAACCGAGCATCGAGGTCAGCACCGAAAGGTTTCCCCCGAGCAGTGGTCCCTCTGCCCTGCCCGTTCGAATTGGAATACTCGGTTGAACAGCCGGATTTTGAAGTGAAAATCCCTCACACTGCATCACCGCCGTGCGAAAATGACGATACGTAAAGTCGGTCCACTCCGACTTTCCCACCGGACCGTGGAATGTTACCAGCCCTGTTTTGGCGTATATCGAGAGCAACAGCGTTGTAATATCACTAAATCCGATTAGGGGTTTGGGGTTCTCCCCAATTGCATCAAAATCGATATATTGCAGTATCCGGTTGGAGCCCCATCCTCCGCGAAAAGGTATAATGGCATCGATCCCGGGATCCCGGAACATCCTGTTCAGGTCACTTGCCCTTTCCCGGTCCTTTCCCGCAAAGTAGCCATGCCTGTTGAGGGCGTGTTTCCCTACTTGAATCTCAAAGCCAAGATTTTGGAGCGTCTCCTGTATCTCGCCGTACCGGTCCCTTTCCGGGATGATAAATCCGGGGCTGATTAAGCCGATCGTATCCCCTTTGGAAAGCCGGGGTGGTTTGATATATGGCTTCTGCAGACCCGACAACAATCCCGGAGAAAAGCCGGCTGCAAGCCCCGAAAGCCCCGAGAGCCCCATAAACTTCAGAAAAGTATTTCTCTTCATCACTCGATCCTAATCGTTGTACAGGTCATTATCGCGGATGTAGCTTAATACATCCGGCGGCAGGTCCTTTTCCAGGCTTTTCCCGTCTTCTTTCAACCGTTCCCGCAGCTCGGTCGAGGAGATATCCACTGGCGTATGTTTAACAAATCGGGCATTTTCCAGGAAATTATTTTGCTGATCCCGCGAGTTGCTGTCAGGGCGTTCAGCCACCAGCAGGTCGCAGATTTGTACAATTTTTTCGGGCTTGTACCATGAGGAAAAATCCGCAAGCGAATCTTCTCCGATACACAGGTAAAATTTCTTTTCAGGATACTTTTGTTTTAGATATTGAATGGTGTGAATCGTATAGGACGGCTGTGGCAGTCTCTCCTCAATATCTGTGATCCGAACCCCTTTTATATGGTCAAACGCCTGTTCCAGCATCCTTTTTCGGTGTTCGAAGCTGGTGATGTGTTGATCTGTTTTATGGGGCGGCGTGGGAGCCGGTATCACCCAGAGCTCATCGATGAGACCGCTTTCGAGAAAAGATTCCACGATCGCGACGTGACCCGCGTGAACCGGGTCGAACGTCCCGCCGAACAAGCCGATGCGATCAGGCATGGTTAGCGCTCATTTATGCTGGCAGTAGGTGTGCTTGCAGTATCTTCCTCAGAGGAGGTATCTTCCAGCTGAGCCAGGGCTACACGAGCCTCATCCACATATTCATCCGCCAGGGAGCGGTGTTCTCCCTGTGGAAACAGCTGCAGGTATTTTTCATAGCTCTCCACCGCTTTCTGGTACCGCTCCTGCTGCTTGGAACTGACACTGTTAGCCGCGTAGGTGTTGTAAGCATTGATCTGGTCAACAAGTGCCTGCTCAGCCCACGCTGTTTCCGGGTATTGATCGATGGTGAGCCCGTAATAGATTGCGGCCGCTTCATATTCGTCGATCCGCATGTAAAGATCAGCTGCGTTATACATTTTGTGCGCCAGTTTGGCCCGCATCTCGTCCACGTACTCGGCAATCTGAGGCAGGCGCTCGGAGTCCGGATACCTGGATTCAAACAGATTAAACTTTTCAATAGCACGGTGGGTATATGTTTGATCCAGCCTGTAACGGGGGCTCAGTTCGTAGTAACAATAGGCTTCTTTAAAGTCGACCTCTTCACGGCGCTCAGACCGTGGAAACAGGGAAGCATAGCGTTCATATTCAGAAGCCGCCAACAAGTAATTTTCATTGTTGAAATGGGATTCGGCGAGATAGTACTGCGCATTCCTGGCGTACTCGGTACCACGGCCCAGGCTGAATACCGTCTCAAACGCGTCTACCGCCTCGGTATAATCCCCCAGTTGAAAAAGCCGCATCGATTTTTTGTAGGCTTCGGGAAGAGAATCGCCCCGCTGAATATAGTTTTGTTTTGAGCAGGCCGAAAAAAGTATTGCTACTGCGACAGCGCCGATAAATGCGAAGTGCGTGTATCTGACTTTCATATTGAGTAGATTCAAAATTCTCTTTTTTTCAGTTTATTAAAATAGGTTATTAAGTCGTCTTTAAAATCCGAATCCGGAAACCGGTCGAGCAGAGCGACCGCTTTTGTGTAGTGTTTTTCAATCGTCTTCTTTGTTTTCTCGACAACACCCAACGCTTCGTATAGCTGGATAACTTCAACGATCTCTTCTTCAGCATTATCCTTTGACGATAATACTTCTTGTATAAACTTCTGCTGCTTCTGGTTCCCCTCCTCTAACGCAAGAATCGAGAGATATGTTTTCTTGCCTTCCATAATATCTCCACCCGGTGTTTTACCAAACTTGGAAGGATCGGCTATTACATCCAGCAGATCATCCTGTATTTGGAAGGCAGTCCCCGTTTCCCTTCCAATTTCGCGCAGGCGTTCCAGTTCGCGCTGTTCAACACCGGCCACCGCGCCTCCCAGCATCAGCGAACCACTGATGAGCGCTGCCGTTTTGCCCCGGATCATCTTTAAGTATTCATCGATGGATACGTCGATGCGATCGGAGTATTCCAGATCAAACGCCTGGCCTTCACAAACGGTTTCCGCGCTCTCCAGGAAAATATCCATGATCGTTGCATACTGCTGTTTCGAGTATAGGTCGCCCCCCCCATAATACTGCAACTGCTTGAAGGCGTACGCATACATTACATCGCCGGACAAGATGGCCGTGGAGGAATCCCATTTTTTAAATACACTCAGTTCCCCGCGGCGGGTATCGGCCGCATCCATAATATCGTCGTGCAAGAGCGTAAAATTGTGAAGAAGTTCGATCGCAAGGGCCGCTGGTACCGCCTCCTCCGGGTCGCCATTGCACATGCCACAACTGATCAGCGTAAACAAGGGCCGGGTTCGCTTGCCTCCCAGGTTCAGCGTATACCGAACCGGATCATAGAGTTGGGATGGTTCTTCCGGAAGCGCGAGCTGGGTCAACTCCCGGTTAATCAACGTCGTTAAATTTTGATGCTTCAGCGTGCTTTCCAAAAAAACTCGGTTTACCTGATTTTTTAGATGCAAATATAATGAATTTAAGGAAGGATGTAAGAACCGTTTCAGGAATGAATAATATTTTCTCCCGAGAGTGATTCAATCGTTTCGGCCCCCACCAAGGTAAGGATGACTTTGGCCTGATATTGCCATTTTTTGTAAAGCGCCTCAATCCCTTGATAGCCTCCATTTACGACGCTCTGTATGATCGGCTGGGCCGCAGCCCCGAAATCGGCTCCCAGACACACCGATTTTATTAGATCAAAGCTGCTTCGTACGCCCCCTGAAGCGATCAGTTCAAAGTCGTATTGCTCTTTCAGTGTGCGCACCTCCAGCAGGCACCCGAGGGTTGGAATACCCCACTCGTTAAATGCTTCATCCGGAGTTTTGTTGGAAGCCCGTTCATTTTCAACCTTTGCCCAGCTCGTTCCCCCTGCCCCGGCGATATCGATGACCGAAACGCCACAGTCCAGCAATCTCTCGGCCACCTCGGCTGAAATTCCCGCTCCCGTTTCTTTTACAATTACAGGAACCGCGCTGTCCTTCACCAGTTGAGCGATACCCGACTCAACACCTTTAAAATTTCGATCTCCTTCTGGCTGCATAAGCTCCTGCAGGGGGTTCAAATGCACGATCACCGCATCCGCTTCGATGGTATCGATCATAAGTTCAAGCTTGTGGGCCGGCAGCCCCCCCACCAGCTGCGCCCCTCCTATATTCGAGGCGATAAATGCGTTGGGGGCTTTTTCACGCACGATGGAAAAGGTGCTTTTTTGATCCGGGTTTTCCAGCATGGCCCGCTGGCTCCCGACTCCAAACGGCAGATTGTACGCTTCGCAAAATTCGGCGATAATGGCGTTCACGGCTCCTGCGTCGGTATAGCCTCCGGTCATGGAGGAGATAAACAGGGGAAATGAAAACGTACGTCCCAGCAGCCGGGCCTCGGTGCTGACCTCCCTGATATCCACCTCCGGCAGGGCGTTGTGCCTGAAGTCGAACTGCTCAAAACCCGCCGTCCGGTCGTATCCCATTCCACCCGAAACGGTCAGATCCACATGATCCTTTTTGCGTTCTTTTATATCCATCTGCTACCCGTCCTAACGGTGATTGTCGAAAGAGTTACCCAGCTGTTTCAGCCTGGATCCGGCAAGCTGGTAGACCGTCCACTCCTCTTTTTGGCGTGCTCCCAGGCTCTCGTAAAAACCGATTGCACGCTCATTCCATTCCTGGACGGCCCATTCCAGCCGACCGCAGTCGCGGTGATTGGCCAGCCGGGCCAGGTATCTCAAAAATACTTTGCCATACCCATTGCCGCGCATCTCTTTTTTTACGTAGAGATCTTCAAGATAGATGCCCGGTTTCCCCACGAATGTGGAAAAGTTATGGAAAAACAGGGCAAATCCGGCGGGCCGGTCTTCTTCAAATCCGAGGATAACCTCGGCGTACGATCGATCTCCGAACAGGTTTTGGCGCAACAACTCCTCTGTGGAAACGACCTCGTCCTCCAGATTCTCATAATCGGCGAGATCCTTTATAAAAGCATGGATCAAGGGGATGTCTCTTTCATTGGCAAAACGCAATCGGAAATCGGGTTGAGAAGTTTCAATCCAGTTATAGTCACTCATAGTTGTATATCGATTTTGCTACGTAAAGTAAGTGCTGCACGGTCCGCCAGTTCGCCGCACCTTTTATTAGGTATAATTAAATAATTCAGATCATGTAGGAACCACCATTTATATGGAATGTTGAGCCGGTCATATGTTTCACTTTGCCGGAGGCCAAAAACGTGACCAGCTCGGCTACCTCTTCCGGGGATGTTATCTCATCGAAGGCCATCCCCTCCTTCAGGTAATCTTCCCCGTAAATCTCAATCGAGTCGGCGGCCATATCTGTCTTTGTAAATCCGGGAGCCACAGAGTAGGCGACGATCCCTCTGGTGCCGTAGTCGCGTGCAATACTTTTGGTAAAGGCCACCAGCCCCCCTTTCGAGGCCGCGTATGCCGCGTATTCCTGCGTATCTCCCCGGTAAGCCGCCCGCGAAGCTATATTGACCAGCACTCCCTCCCCCTGTTTTATCCAGCAGTTTACCGCCCATTTTGAGAGCAAAGCGGGTGCTCGCAAATTAACCTGGCACGTCCTGTCCCAGTTCTGCAGCCAGCGGTCGTCATCCGAACCCAAATCGGCATCTTCAAAAATACCTGCGTTGTTAACCAGTACATTCGGAGCCGGCCTTTGCTGAAACAGTGGTTTAAGGATTCGGGCTGTTTCAACCTCATCCTCCAGATCTACATGCAGACCTTCAAATGCACTGTGCCGTGCAAGCGTTTCCGGAAAGGGGGAGCGGCGGGCCGTACCTGTGACGGTTGCCCCCGCCTGCAACAGCTTGGCGGATATACTCTTGCCGATCCCCCTTGAGGCACCGGTCACCAGTACATATTTATCTGTAAGCTCCATGAGCCAGCTAATTTGTGCAAAAGAACCTGGATAATAAAGCAACGTACTGCCCTTTTCTGACTAAAGAATAAAGAACATAAATACGATGCGTTCGACAATTCCACAACTCAGAGGCAGGATTTGAGTCGTAATTTGAGGTCTATTTAAAGAAATATTGGGTTAAAAAGGTATCGTTCAAAACCGCCTCTTTATTCCCACGCATGACTATTTTTAGCTGATAATATCCTGCACAAAATTCGGCAGGGCAAAACTGCCGATGTGAACATCCTTGTTATAGTATTTCAACCTTTCCCCAAACTGGCGTACGCCCTTTTCCACCCGTCGCACTGTATCCCCTGTCAGCGGATCAACACCTTTACTGCCGAAGCTAAACGACCACATCCCCGCCGGGTAGAGTGGGATATAGGCCAGGTACATCTTTGAGACCTCAAACATAGCATCCAGTGCGGTGAATACGTTTTTTATGCTGCTGTGATAGGATTTAACCCACGGGCTTTCGGTTTGGGCGACCAGCACTCCATCTTCGGCCAATGCATTGTGGCACGACCGGAGGAAGTTATGCTCAAACAGTCCCTGTGCCGGTCCCACCGGATCCGAGCCATCAATTATGATGACATCATACGGGAGTTTGACGCCGTTGACAAACTGTATGCCATCTTCAAACAGGACATTCAATCTGGGATTCTGCCAGTCTCCCACCTCCGGGAGAAATCTTTTTGAGGCGCGCACCACCACCTTGTCGATCTCCACCAAATCGACCTGTACAACCGAGTCGTGCCGCAGCACTTCGCGGGCCGTGCCTCCATCGCCGCCGCCGACTATCAGGACCCGTTCCGGTTTCGGGTGAGAAAACAGCCCGACATGACTCAACATCTCGTGGTACACAAACTCATCCTTCTCCGAGAGCATGACCATCCCGTCGATCGTCATCATATTGCCCCAGGTGTCGGTTTCCAGCACCTCCACTTTCTGATATTCGGACTGCTCCGAGAAAAGCACATTCTTAACCCCGACTGTTAAACCGGTCTTTTTATGGTAATACTCGTTGTAGGTGGTCATCCGTCAAACGGTCTTTTTAGGATTTATAGAATTCTTACGAAATGACGAGCAGTCACTCGAAGCCCACCCGTGGTACAAAGCGGGGCATCAGAGTGTTTTTTTGGACAAGTTTTCTGTTACTCATACTACTCATACCACAAGACAGCCGCAGCAAACGTGGCCCCACACGTTTCGACCTGGTGCTCAATGCCGATCGATTTGATCTCTTTCAGCTTCCGTTTCCGGTAATCAAACGCATCGACCACCATCTGGCGCGCGATAGCCTCCACATTTTCCAGCTTGCTGTGGTCCTCAAACTCCATGATCACCCCCGGTTCAGAGCGGTCTTCAGGAATGCCGACAGCAATGGCGGAAGAAATAAAGCGGCCGGGTGTGGTAGAGTCTATCGTGGCATAGGCGAGCGGAATGAGTCCACCTTTCGGGAGATCCATATCACGGATCGCACACTGCTCAGCTCCCGGCGGCAAAATACTGCTCATGCGCATCAGGTTGGTATCGCCCACGCCGGCGTTCAGCAGGGCATTATCAAACGCATTGAGCCGCGTGCGCCCCTCCGATGCCCCCCTGACCAGGCAAAAAATATTGGGCGTGTCAACCATCAGCTGTGGCGAAACCTGCATCTGTGAAGATTTTTTCATTACAACCGTTAATTTTCTGTAAGTGTGGATTTGGGTTTAAAAAGGAGACGCTCACCGGGATTGACCCTGAACATCCCCCGCTTCATTTCCATGCTTGACGTGTTTTGGGACTCCAGTGAATTCTTCAGGTGTTCCTGGATTATCCATGGATCGATCGTTTCGCCACATGTGAAAATATCGACAGCCGCGTATTTGTATTCCGGCCAGGTATGAATGGCCACATGGGATTCAGCAATAACTATAACACCGCTGACCCCATGGGGACTGAATTTATGGAAATTGTGTGTAATAATCGTGGCTTTGGAGGCTTTCGTAGCCTCAATGAATGCCGACTCAATAAAATCGACATCATTAAGCTTTTCTGCGTCACAATCATAATATTCAACAAGTATTTGTCGACCAAGTGCTTCCATCTAACAATAAATTCTTTTCAAGTTGTGCACTGCAGGTGCCCTAAATGAAAAATGCGACTGAAAACTTCCCGAAATGCTATTCTCAACATTTCACTGAAGTTGCCGCCGCAAACAGTTGTAACGTTTCTGTAATTTCTAATTTATGTATAATACGCTATGCCCCGCAACAGATGCAGCCGATATATAATTCAATGACCGCATTTCGTTTGTTCATCATTCTGGTCATATTAGCACGGAATCACAACAGAATATGTCGATCCACCGGATCCGACCAACAGCATCCAAATTACTGAAATTTTTTGTTAAATAAATGATCCATCCCACAAAAAATATTTCAAAAGAAGAGGCCGTCGAACTGTACAAAAAACTGCTGCTGCCCCGGCGTATTGAGGAGCGGATGATCAATCTTCTGCGGCAGGGAAAGATAAGCAAATGGTTTTCAGGGATCGGGCAGGAGGCGATCTCCGTAGGAGCGGCAGCCTCGCTCAGCGATGAAGATTATCTGCTGCCGATGCACCGGAACCTGGGATTGTTTACCACGCGGGGGGTCGATCTGTACAGGCTGTTTTGTCAGCTGCTCGGCAAGGCGGACGGGTTCACTAATGGGCGAGACCGCTCGTTTCATTTTGGAAGCCTCGACAACCGGATTGTGGGGATGATTTCACACCTGGCCGCCACGCTGCCCGTTGCGGACGGGCTGGCTCTGGCATCACGGATGAAAGAGACCGGTTCCGTTGTCTGTAGTTTTTGCGGCGACGGCGCCACCAGTGAGGGTGACTTCCACGAGGCCCTGAACCTGGCGGCGGTCTGGGAACTTCCGGTCATCTTTGTGATCGAAAACAACGGGTACGCCCTCTCCACCCCCACCTCGGAACAGTACGCCTGCCAGCACTTGTTGAACCGGGCGATCGGTTATGGACTGGCGGGACTCAAAATCGACGGAAATAATATTTTTAACGTAATGGATGAAATGGCCGATGCCCGGAAAACCGCCTTGCGTGGTCAGCCGGTACTGATAGAGGCCAAGACCTTTCGCATGCGGGGACATGAAGAGGCCTCGGGCACCTCCTATATACCTGATGAGCTGTTTGAGGAATGGAAACGGCGCGACCCGATCCTCCAGCTGAAAAAATGGATAAAAAACAAGAAACTGGTTACCACGGAAGAGGAATTTTCAGCTGTTGCAGACCAGGTGGATCAACTATTTGAGGATGAGCTGGAGCGTGCTCTCAATGCGGATGACCCCGTATTTGATGAAGAGAAGGAGACCGCTGCTGTTTTTACTTCGGCTGAAATTCCCTCCCCTGCTAAACCAGGAGCAACCCAATCTGAACAACGGTTTGTCGATGCTGTAAGCAACGCCCTTCGGCAGGCGTTCCTGGAGGATGACTCCTATATTATGCTTGGGCAGGATATTGCCGAATACGGGGGCGTCTTCAAGGTAACGGAGGGATTTGTAGAACAGTTTGGCAAAGAGCGCATTCGCAATACCCCGACCATGGAATCAGGCGCAGTGGGCACGGCGATAGGGTTGGCGCTGGAAGGTTTCAAACCGGTCGTTGAAATGCAGTTCGCTGATTTTATATCCTGCGGTTTTAACCAGGTGATCAATAATCTGGCAAAATCCCGTTATCGATGGACTCCACCGCTCAATGTTACGATTCGTGCTCCACACGGTGCCGGCGTGGGATCGGGGCCGTTTCATTCGCAGTCGCCGGAAGGCTGGTTTATGCAGCACGCCGGCCTGAAAATCGTGGTGCCGTCCTCCGTGCAAGATGCCCAAAACCTACTCTACAGTGCGCTGATGGATCCCAATCCCGTTCTCTTTTTTGAGCATAAAAAGCTCTACAGAAGTCTTAAATCCACAATTTATGACCACTGCCAACCTGAAGAGCTCGGCAGTGCCGCAATATGCAGAGAAGGGACGAGCGCCAGCATTATAACCTATGGGATGGGCGTGCACTGGGCATACGAGATAGCCGAAGAGTATGAACGAAAGGGCGTTGAACTGGAAATTGTAGATCTGCGATGTCTCTATCCACTTGATCTTGAAACGGTCAGGACATCAATAATCAAAACAAATAAAGCCTTGCTGCTACAGGAGCCCTCCTTGACCCTGGGACCGATGAGTGAGCTTTCAGCCCTGATCAATGAACAGTGCTTTGAACACCTGGATGCCCCCCTCATCCGCTGCGGTTCCCTGGACACTCCCATCCCCTTCAACAAGAGACTGGAGGAGGGATATCTCGCTTCTCACAGGCTGAAAGAAAAGATCAATCAGTTGTTGGAGTACTAAAACCTGCTTTTCTCACCAAGAAATTGGTTCGTGAGTTACGGCTTCCTCAAAAATATTAAAGCCGCTCCCCAGGCAAAAATATTCCTTCTTTGTGCGAACAAAACAAATCCCAAACTCCTGCGGAAGTTAGTCAATCGGTGGACCTATTCCACACTTAACTTCCGGCATACTTCCCCTCTTTTGGCGAATGAAACCAGCCGCATCCAGATACTGAGAGCACAATTTAAATGAAGAACAGGTTGGCAAGTCCCTCTGTCAATGAATAAATCAGCCGTTCTACCTACTGATTTATCGTATCAGATTTACCAGACCTTAATTTTTCGAGAGCAATTTGTGTCGCCAGTTTATATTCTATGTTCTCATAATTATTCATCTGCTTTACCAGCCAATTTAGTGCTTGTTTTCCCTTCCGGGCTTTACAGGTAAATTCCTTTTCTCGCTTATTTTGATCCAGGTATTCTTCAAATACCTCCACTTCAGTGGCGTCTAAATTACCATCCAGGTAATCAGTGAGATAATCGGTAAGCACGTCGTCATCATCAAAGGATGTAATATCCATAACAGGACAAGAAGTGATGTTCAGGTTTACATTCCCTGTAACTCAAAATATGAGTGTTTGTTCCATTCCTCCCTGTTTTTGTTAGATAAACTTAATAAACAGATTTCGGGGAACTTAACAAAATCCGGAGATCATCCAAACAGTGATACTCATTTTTTATTTTTGTGGCGTCCCCTCACATTAACTCTTTGAGTGCGCTATCAACATATTCCGGCTTTCATAAAGAAACACAGCCCCCCGGTCTCTTCCTGATATTTACTGCGTGTTATTCTCCTCCAGAAGTGACACCACCTCCGGGTGATTGTTGTCCCGGGCAAATTTTATGGCGGTGTCCCCATCCTTGTCTTTCAGCTGTGTGTCGGCATCATATTCCAGCAGGGTACTGACTACCTCCTCATGCCCTCCTGCTGCTGCAAACATAAGAGCGGACCAGCCTTCTACCTGGTCAGCGGTATTGGGATCGGCCTCCCACTCCAGTAAAAGCTCAACCGTCTCAGCATACGGTCCACTGGCAGCAAAGATCAGAGGTGTTCGCCCCTCCGTATTTTTATCCTCCACCCGGGCGCCCGCCTCCAGCAGAATCCGGGATACTTCTGTGTGTCCATTAAAGGCCGCCAGCATAAGGGCGGTACGGCCGCGTTGATCGGAGGCATTCACATCAATCCCCTCCTCTATCGCCGCGCGTACCTTCCCGATCTCTCCCTCAAGCGCAGCCGTCCTCAACTGCTGGGCATTAAGCTCATCCGGCGACGATTCCCCCGATGATTGCTCTTGCGGAGTATGCTGGGAAGACCTGGCGGAATCATTCGATTCACTGCTACACGAACTCAACGGTATTACAACGACAAGAAGTGCAATAATCCAACAGAGGGCCGGCAGTGACCTATCGGTTCGCGTATTTTCCGGATTTGTGTTCATAAATTCAGACCTGTCAAATGAGTTTTGCAATTAATTTCACAGTGACGTCGAGTTCAACACCGGCGCAACATATTGTAGACCGGCGTTGAACTGCAGTTTAATATCCCCCCCGCATACTGGTTAATGAGCATATTGTGAAGGGCTCTTGTTCGTTTTAAGCATCCAGCAAAGAAATAGAAAATAATTAACAGAGGGCTTTGCAAAACCTTCAATTCCTCGTTTTAAGGGCGTTGTACTCCTGTTTAAAGGTCCCAAAGGCCGGTAGTACAGCTACTCCCAACAACATAGCAGGTCCTGCAAAGGCCCCTGTAAAGTATATACTAATTGAGCAGATTAGGGAAAAACAGGCTGATCAGCCACGTCAATATATAATATACTGCAATTCCTCCCACAGTCAATCCAAGTACCACAACTGCAATTGCAGTGCCCTCTGACATCTCCTTCTTCTTGGTCCCTTTTTTCTTCTTCGCCATAATATCCTCTTTATATGTTTTATAAACCAAGCTAATACTTCAATAAAAATCAATCAATTTGTACCGTGATTTTATCCATTGCAGTTGTTTAATTTACCAGAGGGTTTGCAAAACCGCCGGTGACGTGAAAACTTTGCAGCCCCACGTCAAGTACCTTGCATTACGTTGGCTGCGGGTGAAATTCCCATTTTAATATAACCGTTTTTTTTAACTATCCCGTGTCTCCAATTTATTGACAGCTGCACCTCAATTACTTTTCAGATGATTATTAAAGAAAAATACTCCGGTTACTGGATTCAGATAACCTCCGCCCTGGCCTTGGGTACACTGCTGTTTCTGGGTGCCTATCATGTTGCCGAGGATGTAGTGTGGGAAGGCGTACTCCGTTTAATCGCATTTGGACTGCTGGCGGGTACGGTATTAAGCGGTCTGAAAGTGATGCAGGGCAAGCACACCATCGAATGCTCTACTGAAAACGGAGAGCTGATTCTTACCTATTTGAGGAAAGATCGGGTCGTCAGCCGCGACATTTTTAAACTTGGCAACATCGAAACGGTATATACGGAACCGAACACCCAATTTTTCGGAACCGGTTTTTTTCCGGGGGATCTGAATATTAAATTTATGCCGGCAGACTCAGACCGGCCATTAACCCTGGTAGAGGTCCACGGCAGGGCGCTTGCCCTAACAAAAGAAGACGCCGAGCACCTAATCTCATACATTCATGAGCATGCCCCTGATTCCACCGACCATAAAACGGGATAAAGTCGGACGACTTTATCCCCATTACCAAAAAACTTCTTTTAACATTTGAATTCTCATGATCAGCTCACCGACTTTACTTATCGATCCCCAAAAATGTAAGACAAACATCAGGCGTATGGCAGAAAAGGCCGGGAATCACGGATTAGCCTTCAAACCGCATGTAAAGACCCACCAGTCGCCGGTTATCGGAGAGTGGTTCCGGGAGTTTGGAATCGATGCCATCACCGTCTCGTCATTCAAGATGGGTCACCTGTTTGCCGATCACGGCTGGAGGGATATCACCGTCGCGTTCCCGGTGAATATTCGTGAAATTGACTCCATCAATACCCTGGCCGCGAAGATCAATGCCATTAGCCTGCTGGTGGCAAATATCGAATCGGTCCGGTTTTTGAGGGAGCATCTGACTGAACCAGCCCAGGTCTATATCGAAATTGATACCGGAGGTGAACGGTCCGGATTCAGGCCCGGACAAACAGACTCCATAGCGCGGTTGATCCGTTTCATAAAACACTCCGATTTGCTGACGCTCAAAGGCTTTTACTCGCATCCCGGTCACACCTACTCTGCCCGTTCCAAAAATGAAATCAAGGCGATATACGCCGATGTTGTGTTACAGGTACAGCGCCTTAAAAATCGTTTCAACAACCTGACCTGCTGTATTGGAGATACCCCGGGATGCACCGTGGCCGATGATTTCGGGGAAATCGATGAGATCAGCCCGGGCAACTTTGTGTTTTACGACCTGATGCAGGTACAAGCAGGTGCCTGTACCATCGAAGATATTGCAGTGGCGTTGGCGGCGCCGGTGGTTGCGACATATCCTCAGCGCAATGAATGCGTTATTCACGGGGGTGCCGTCCACTTGTCAAAAGAAACACTGGAATGGGATCGTCAAACCATATACGGGCTTCCCGTTCTGCTGGAAGAAAACAACAGATGGTCCCAGCCCGTTGAAAATGCTTTTATAAAGAACCTTTCCCAGGAACACGGCATTCTGAAATGCAGCCCACCACTCATGAAAAAACTACATGTGGGGGATATTATCGGGGTTTTGCCGGTCCATTCATGCCTTACAGCCAACCTGATGAAGAGCTATTATTCACTTGAGGGAGATGAACTAATAACCTGAATATAAAACGCTTGAGAGTATATAAATTTTAACTCCTATTTTCCTGTTACATCGGTGTGCAACTGGTAACAAGCAAATAACCAAATATGAGTTTTGAAATATTATTTGTTTTTTCCCTGTTGGCAATTGCCCTTTTTCTTTTTAGTTCAGAATATGTCTCTTTTGATATTGCCGCAATAATTATCATGTGCCTGTTGCTGGTTACGGGCATACTTACCCCTTCAGAAGGCCTTTCCGGCTTCAGCAATCCCGCCACGCTCACTGTTGCCGCCATGTTTGTGCTCAGCGAGGGGCTCCGCCGTACCGGGATTTTGAATAAAGTCGGGGATTTTTTCACCCGGCAGATGGAAGATAATTTCTGGCTGGGTTTTCTCGGGATGCTCCTGTTTGTCAGCATCTCTTCCTCCTTTATCAACAATACGGCGGTCGTGGTAATCTTCATTCCCGTATTCATTGATATCGCCTCCAGAATTGATGTCAGCCCCTCAAAACTGCTGATGCCGCTCTCATTTGCCGGGATCATGGGAGGTATTTGCACGCTCATCGGCACCTCCACCAATATATTGGTAAGTTCTATTGCCGAGGACCGTGGTCTTGAGCCGCTTGCCATGTTTGAATTCACTCCCGGTGGAATTCTCTTTTTGTCAGCCGGGTTCATCTATCTTTTTACGATCGGCATCAAGATGATTCCCAACCGGCGAAAAAACGAGGAGCTGACCTCAGGCTACAAGATGCAGGGATATCTCACCGATGTGGTGCTCGAACCAGGCTCTGACCTGGTGGGAACCGTTTTGGATGAACAGGAGCTGACGGCCCACCTGGATCTAGATGTGCTTCGAATATTTAAGCCCGGAAGAGACTCATCGGCCCAGCGTTCGGAAGTGTACCTGAAGGCCGGCGACATCCTTCGCATACGCGGCAGTGCGGAAGAGATCAACAAGCTGCTGCAACGGGAGGATATTTCTCTGAAGCCTCCCAAAAAATGGGTGGACGTAGACCTGGAACAGAGTCGCGACGCCCTTGTTGAGGCGGCCGTCGCACCGGATTCATCGCTGGTCGGGGAAACACTGGGAGAAATCGACTTTTACGACCGATTTGGAGCAGTCCCGCTCGCCATCCGCCATCGCGGCGAACTGATGCACGAAGATCTCGAAAAAGTGGTCATTTCGGGGGGCGACTCCCTGCTTCTGAACATGAGCAAAGATCGCGTAAAACAGATCGATACCGATCCCTCTTTCGTGCTGGCCTCGGAAGTGGGCGTGTACCGCTACAGAACCGAAAAAACGTATAAAGCGCTGGCGATCCTTGCAGCGGTGGTTCTTTCGGCAGCCCTCGGTTACCTGCCGATCGTGGTGAGCGCAATCGCCGGGGTGATATGCATGATTTTAACCGGCTGCCTTTCCGCAGATGAGGCCTACCAGGCGGTGAATTGGAAAGTGATACTGCTGCTTGCCGGGGTGATTCCACTGGGAACCGCCATGGACAAAACCGGGGCGGCAGCCCTGCTGGCCGACGGGATGATCAGCCTGTTATCCGTGCTTGGTCCAAGGGCTATATTGTCGGGCTTCTTCCTGCTCACCATGGGGATCACCGCCGTGATGTCCAACAACGCCTCGGCCGCACTTTTAGCCCCCATTGCCATCCAGACAGCCGACTCCCTCGGGGTCAATGCGGAACCGTTTCTGTTTGCCGTTACGTATGCAGCCTCGCTCAGTTTTATAACTCCCTTTGGATATCAGACCAATACGCTTGTCTACGGCACGGGTAGTTACAAGTTCACAGACTTTACCAAGGTGGGGCTTCCCCTCAATATTATCTTCTGGATTATTGCGACGATTGCCATCCCGATGATCTGGCCATTTTAAGATGATGATCGTATGAACGAGCTAATAGCATCATGCCCCATCAGGCAGAAGTTCTGACTGAAGAGGGGAACAACAAAAAACAACCTGTCTCCGGCCTTAAATGGAGCGCGGAGGCCGAAGCAAGATCCACGACCATGTCACGTCCCAACGGGTTTCCACGCCTGATGCAGGTTGCAGTGGATGCCCCATCCCCCGCCTTTTTTGTGGTTCCTTTTGAATCAAGCCAAAAGAGACACCTGCTTTTTTTGAGGGACCTTTGCAGAACCTGCTATTTTGTTGGGAGGTGGTTGTACCACCGACCTTATTAACCTTTAAACGGGAGTACAACTCCCTCAGAACGAGGAATTGAGGGTTTTGCAAAGCCCTCTTAATAAAGGTATCCCAATACCTGGGAAAAAAGCTGGAATCTCGATTTGAACAAGCCCTTAAAACTCTTACCTCGCATTAAAAATCCAGGCATCAGCGTTGTGGCGCTCCCAGATCGTATTAAGCTCCGCCTTGGCCTCCTCAAGGGTTTGATGCCCGCTGTAGGCTACAAAATGGTAACTGGAATCGGGATCCTCTACCACCACGGCATCGTAGCCCTGTTCCCGCAGCTCCTGTTGAAATTCAACGGCATTTTCCCTGTTTAAAAAGGAGGCGGCAACAATAAAGTAGTTGTAGTTCCCCGCCGATCCTCCCTGGGGATCAAGGCGTGTATCTTGCTCTCCCTCCGGCTCCGCAATCTCGTCTGTTGAATCGGCAGCCGGTTCCGGTTCTACGGCCTCTGCCCGGCTACTTTCCGCACCGTCTCCGTCCACAGGACTTTCCCCGGCTTCAGACTGCTCCTCGTTCTTGTTTTCTTGCTCCGTTCCCAGGTTCAGCGGTACAGGTTTTGCCTCCATTTCAGGATCAAGATACTCATCTGTTTCTTCTTCACGGGATTTCTGTCCGGGCATCTCCTCTTCTTCTTGGGAATTCTGCTCTTCCTGTTCAGGGATCGTTTCTTCAGGAAGCTCTGTTTCGGACCCCTCGGCCTCATCCTCGTCATCGGCGTTTAGCTGCTCAATCCGGGTCGGGCTGTATTGGTCTTTTCGTTCGATTTCATTACGTATCCGTTCCCGTTCCTCGTGGAGCACATCAAATTTGTTTGCATTTTCACGACCATAGCGTTCAGCAATGGTAGGTTCAATTTCCGCCTGTACCAGTATTACCAGTTCACGCATCTGATAATCCTTGGAATTAAAACCAAACAGGTAGCGCAGTCCAAACAGCCAGGGCGGTAGATCCTTGAGTATGGGAACGCCGCGGCGCACCTCCGCCACTTCTGATCGATAAAGGCCCGCAATGGCGGTCGCTTCCCCATCCACGAGGATAGCCTGCGTCTCGGCCGTTTGCTTGTTGACAATGGTGCTGACGGGATCTGGTTGGGCCGAAGAACGCTCCGCCTGGATATCGAGATGGATAACGGTGGTGTCGTTTTCTTCTATAATTGTGGGGGTAACGGTAAGGATCGTACCCACGCTGAAGAACTGGTCCGTAACGTTACCTGCAAAATCACGCTGTTTAATAGAAAAATCTTGTCCTACCTGGATACGCCCCTCCTGCCGGTCCATCACCTTGACAGACGGAGACGCAAGGATCTCTCCCAGGTTGTCTGCCTCAAAGGCGCTGAACAGGGCCTGAACTTCGATGCCCGAATTCCCGACCTGCCCAAAATTTATAAGGGCATTAAACACATTTTGAGAAACATTTTGAGCCCCTTTGGAGTTGACAGAGACGAACTGGTCCTCAAAGCCGGAAGTGGCCGGAAGCTCTCCAGAGCCTCCTCCACCCTGGCCGCCTCCGCCGCCTCCACCACCGCCACCGCCCTGGTTTTGGCCAACAAAGTTACCCAGATTAGCAGGTACATTTTCGGTCAGTGTAGACCAGTCTACCCCAATTTCCTGTAGCGCACGGCGACTGCCTTCGAAGAAGATCGCATTAATTCGTACCTCCCGGCTGTCGATGGTGGCTACGGGACCATCGCCCTGCTGTCCCTGTCCTGCTTGCACAGCCACATTTCCGCCCTGGGCGGTCTGGCCCTGGTCTTGGGCGGGCTCCTGATAGGGAACGATCTCAAAAATCTCATCCTGCTCTATCAAAACCAGGTCTTTTACCCGCAATAGCAGGTCGAGGGCATCTCTCCAGTGCATCGGCGGCACAGATATGCCGATTGATCCCTCCGTACCCGTCCTGTCGATGATCACTTTATTGAGCCTTTCCTGGGCAAACTGGTTGATCACATCTATCGCCCGTTGAAACGGGGTGTTGCGGTCAAAGGTGACAACCTCGTCCGGGTTGGTATACTCCCGGGGAATCCGGTCCTGCCCCTGCAAAGCCAGGCTGTTGTGCGGCTGCATAAAAAATAGAAGGAGTGGAAATATTAATAACCTCAAGATTGTTCTGTTTTTAAAGTTCATTGTTGTACCTCCAAAGTTACATGCTCTATGATGCCGCCTTTATTCAGCTCAAATATTGCCGATTGTTGTTGAATGTTAACCGTTTCCAGCCTGCCCAGGTACACCCTGTCTCCCACCTGTAATTTTTGCATGCTTCCATTTTGATCAATGACAAACACCGCGTTTGAACTCAATGCCACCAGGCTGCTGCTTTCGATGTCAATTAAGTTCTCTTCATTGGGCTCAATTTCCCGTATAAATGGATAAAATGGATTGTAAACAGATTCCAGTATCGAATTCGATATCGTTAGTTCCGTGGCGTCAACAATGCTGCTGCGGCTGTAATAACTTGCCAGCGCAAAGTTAAAATTGACACGTCCGTACGACTCCAGGTTATTGATCGGTGAAATATTCAGATTGGCGATCTTGTTGATCGGTTTACTCAGCTCAATTCTCCGGATAAAGTTCACCACGTTCCGATAAAATCCGCTCCCGGATATCTGCATATTGATGATCCCGAACTGCCCCTGGCTTGTTGAGTCGACAAATGTAAATGAGAAGTCGGTCACCGCGGGTCCGCTGTTTAGCTGGTTGATGAAATCAAATACCTTGTCCTCATTACTGCTGAAATAGAGCCCTTTGTCATAGTTTTTTATGTAGTACTGGGCATTCTCGTACTGTTCCGAGAGCATGTCGTATTGATTGGCAGTTTGCTGCTTGTTGGAGAGTTCTGTTCGTTTTTCGGTAATCTCCCCCTGCAGACGCTCCAGTTCGGGCTTTTGCAAAAATTCGATGTACGCCCATCCCCCACCGGTAATCAGCAAAAAAACCAGCGACAAAATTAGTGTATTCCGTAATGCGTATGACATAGATCAGTGGATAACTATTTGCCCAATATTGTTTTTAAGTCTTCCGGTCTCGGTGGAGAAAACTGGGTTTTATCGTCCGAGAACTCTTTGATCCTGATGGAGAACCGATAGACCTCCTGTTCCCGGATCTCCTCGATGCTGACATTCAGTAGCGTTGCATCGGCAAAAATATCCACGATGTCCGGTATTTGATTTCTATACAGCGCATATCCATTCAGGGAGGTACCATCCTGGTTGTTCTGCATGCCCGTAAACCAGGTCGCCTGTACATTCTCGCTCATCCCGTTGTTCAGGATCTGCAGCTTGCGGGTCCACTCGCGCGTTCCGCGACTGAGGGTGTCCAGCAATACCAGTTCTTCCCGTAGTATGGCCAGCTGGTCGCTCAACTTGTTTGCGGCATTTACAGTGGGTGTTACCTGTTCGATCTGGCTGTTGATCCGGGTCAGATCACTTTCCATCGTCTGAATTTGCCGGGCATTTTGCTGGTAAAAATAATTAAGCGTGACCGGTGCCATGAATATGAGAAAAAGGAGCATAATGCCGTGCCACTGGAGCTTGAATATTTTCTGGCGCTCCAGGACATACCCAGGCAGCAGCGAAATATCGGGAAAATGCTCCCTGTCAACCCCCGAGGCGGCCCAGGCAACACCTATTGCCGTGGTAAACGCGTCGGCACTTACCGGGTCCTGATCCCCATAATCAAATTTGCTGCTTTCGAACCGAAAATTCTCTACACTTACATCCGGGAAATTCTTCTTAAAAAAATCAGTCGCCTCCGTACCCAACGTATTATTTGCCAGTATCAGGCGATCCAGGTTGGGGACCTCACCGGTATCGAGCTGAAACAGGATTTTGCTGAATATCGTATTCAGGAATCCCCGGTTTTTGGTTCCTTCATTAATGATGGGCGAAACCAGCCAGACCTCCTCTCCATTCATAAAGATAAGACGGCATCTCTCCGGACCGAACTGGATAATGCCGGTTATCTGGTCGGGTTGCAGCTCATAGTTCGCTTTTACAAGGCCGACGAGGCTGACCTCGTCCGGAAGTATATCATCAATAAAAAGCTTGCCCCCATACAGCTCGCGGGTTTCGTTCACCAGCTCCAGCAGCTTGGGATCTTCCTCCGTCGAAGCCAGCAGCAGCGACCCGTTCTCCCTTATCTCGTAATCGTATCGATCAGACGATTTCGGGGTCCCGTAAATGGATTCAAGTTTTTCTTCAAGATCGGCAATCAGGTCTTTTTTCTTGACTTCGTTGAAATTGGTATCCCTGATAATCTGGAAAATGGTATCACCGGCCTCCACATTGAGTCCCAGCCGGAGGTTGTCCGGGTCGATCTCCGTCAATGTCTCATACAGGAGCACTTCATTTGACCGCGTGCCGCTGTCGGCCTCTTCCACCATGTCCAGCGACAGCATATCATCATCCTCCACGGGTTCCTCATCCATGTCGTCGAGGTTGATCTCCTCAAGCTCCTCCTCGCCGCCATCCCCCTCAAGTTCTCCCAGCCCAAAAATGGAATCGGCATCCTGATCTTCTTCAAAATCGCCGCCCTCCGGACCTTCAGAGGAATCGTACCCTCCCGGTTTCAGCTCGTCAATCAAGCCGATCTTGTCCAGTTTAACCAGGCGTACCTTGCCCTTCTCGGATTTAACCCGGGCAATTTTTAACTGGCTGCCTTCAATTACGATACCTGTGTATACTTTGCTCCCGAACATTGAGCCGCCGTTAGAATATTTGCATTTTATTTAATTTAGAGCTCATTGTCTGAAAGAAGCTGCAGCAAACGCTTTTTGTTATTTGCATTGTTGATCGCTTCCTCCCTGGAAATTTTACCTTCGTCATATAGCCGTTTAAGGTCCTGTTCCATGGTATTCATCCCCTTGTCACCGCCCTCCATCAGCATCTGATAGATCTCGTTGACGTTGTTGTTTCGTATAGCCGCCTTTACGGAACTGTTTACCAGCAGAATCTCCTTGGCCAGCACCCGCTTCCCATCCAGGCTGGGAATCAGTTTCTGGCTGATCACGCATGTGAGCACATCTGCGAGCCGGGTGCGGACCCGGTTCTGCTCGTTGGGTGGCACTTCGCCCAAAATCCGTTCGATGCTCTCCATCGCCGAGGAGGTGTGGAGGGTGCCAAATGTTTTGTGACCGGAATCGGTGATTTCAAGCGTGGTCATGATTGTTTCGGGATCCCGGAGCTCTCCCACCACAATGATATCGGGATCCTGGCGAAGCGCCTGAACCGCTCCCTCCTTGAAAGAGGCGACATCCCTGCCCACCTCGCGATGCCTGACAACCGACCGGATCGGCTTATGGATCAATTCGACCGGAGAGGCGATAATAACAATATGCGAGTCGATGCTGCGGTTGTTCGCATCGATGATCGTGTCAAGCGTGGAGGATTTTCCCGAGCCCGTAATTCCCGTAACGAGCGTTAATCCATATTTGTAATATTTCAGGCTGAGGGCCTTGGCTATTTCCGGGTGAAGGTTCAATCCCCTGAAAGGACGAATTTCATTTTCAATCTTGCGCATGTTTAATGCCAGGTGCTCCAGGTCAAAATACATGTCGGCCCTGAAGCGCTGGCTCACATCCTCACTTATCTCAATAGAGTAGGAGAAATCGAGGTTCTTGTTTTCCAGCAGATGTTTGCGCTGACTCGGCATGATGGCGTTGTGCAGCAGAAAATCGGTTTCGACCAGCTCAAGCCGAGCGTCAATTTTATCGGACGGAGATTTGTCGCCGTGAATCCTGTACCAGATCTGCCCTCCACAGCCCGGTCCGCCAAGATCGATGTCGGAGGCCTCATTGTCATTCATCTCCAGCAGATAATCATCCAGGATGTTGCCGAGGATCAACCGCTTTTCATCGGGCTGGTCTTCAATAATCCGCCCGATCTCCTGGTGCCGTTCCAGTCCCTTTGCGGTCTTCGACAGTTGCCGCGCCATCGGTTGAATGAGTTCTGTCAGACGATTTGTACCAATAGCCTGTCCCATAGATTATTATTTGTTATACCGTTTTCAGTCTGAAGAAATGTTTTAACAAAATGTGGTTACGAAACAACCAACGATATTTGTTAATACAAGATGATGTATCTAAAAATTGTAAAATTGAACACTTTCATTTACAGACAGTTTTTCAAAAGAGTACGCTCTAGTATAGAAAAAAAGAACAATATTAAAAAACTCTAATGTTCAACCCTTTTTAAGGGAATTTCCCGACTCAGAAAGGTTACTGTTTAAAATCGATAAAAAAAGTTAAATCGTTTTAATAAATGAGTGCATATAAAAGAGATGCCCGGCAAGACTCCAGCCGGTAAGGAGATTACCAGCCTGCGTCATTCAGCAGCCGTTTTTTTAGCTTCAGCAGCTGGACATTCATGTTGCTAATCTTTTTTTGCTGAATTTCAATGATGTTGCGGGTGAAAATATTGAAGAGTTTTTCAGGTTTTTTACGGAAGAAGTTCAAAGCGTCATACCGTTTGAATTGCAGCAGCAGGCTTTCCCCCTCCGAAACCACTTTGGCCATCCGGTTGTTTTTGCTGAACAGAAATGTTTCTCCCAAAAAGTTTCCTTCCGAAAGTACCGCCAGCTGTATATTATCTTTCCAGATAGTCACTTTCCCCTCTGCTATCAGGTAGGCTGAATTCACATACTCGGATTCATTGATGATGACATCATCCTGCAGAAATCGCTCTTCGACCCCCAGGTTTAAAAACTCCATCGTATCTTCGTAATGAAAATTCCTCAGCAGTAAGGGAGGTTCCTTTAAAAATCTACGGATGTACTCAGGCGTAACATCACGTTCGGTTTGACCATCTTCAATCATAATATTCGCTCTTTAAATTGACCCCTATTTTACAACTCAGGATGGATTATGGCTCTGGTTATGCAAGCCTTTGTTAAATAACCACGCATCTTTTGTAATAGTAAAACTATTCGGATCAATTTTATCAATTAAATTTGGTTTCATTAATGTAATATAATATTGGCACTTATGCGGTTTCCATGATAAAACCCGGGGTATTTCTTTCCGGGGTGCCGATATAACATCGCAGCTTCATCTGCCCAGGTTTTCTCAATCTTCTATTGTTATCGCCATGACCTCTTCTATGCTTGTAATCCCCGACTTGATCCGCTCGCGCCCGGAACCACGCAGGCTCAGCATACCCTGGCTCATCGCGTATTCCTTTATGCCCATTTCGTCGATTTCGCTGCCGGATTCCAGGATCATGCTGCGGATCTCCTTGTCAAAATAGAGCGCCTCCATGATAGCCGCCCGGCCCTTGTAGCCGATGTCGTTGCATTCATTGCATCCCACTGCGCGATAAAACGTGGTCTGCTGGATCTCCTCTTCGGTAAACCCGATCCCTTTTGCGGTCTCGGGATGGGGCTCATACTCCTCTTTACATTTGCTGCACAGTCTCCGTACCAATCGCTGTGCCATAATCAGGTTTACGGCATTGGCAATCAAAAAAGGCTCCACGCCCATCTTGTAGAGCCGGGAGATGGCACTGGGGGCGTCGTTCGTGTGCAGGGTTGAAAAGGTAAGGTGCCCGGTGTTCGCGAGCTTGATAGCGATTTCGGCCGTCTTAAGGTCCCGTATCTCACCGACCAACACAATATCGGGGTCGTGCCGCAAAATACCGCGCATCGCCTGGTCAAACGTCATGTGGTTGCTGAGCTTCAGCTGTCGGGCTCCCTCTATCAGGTATTCCACCGGGTCCTCTACCGTAAGTACATTTACAGCCGGGTCGATCACGTAGTAAAGCGCCGCAACCAGGGTGGTGGACTTACCGCTGCCCGTGGGACCCGTTACAATGACAATACCGGACGGTTTTTCGATCGCTTTTACAAAATCCTCTTTCGCCTTGGTCTGCAGGCCGAGTTTTTCGAGATCGGTAATCACTTTTCGATCATCCAGAATCCGGATTACGATAGATTCAAATTTCCGTTCAAACTGTTTTCCCACCATCGGCATGATGGAAACCCGGTACCGGATGCTGTGGTTGTCAACCACGCGCTGGATAAATCCATCCTGGGAGGCGTCCCGTTCAAAACGGTCCACATTCCTGGTTTTGTCTTTTACCACGGCGGATATCGCCTCCGGCTTCACATTTTTCTGCTCATGCCACATCTGCAGCTTTCCGTCGATCCTGAACCGGATGTCGGTTGATGCGGCACCGGTGGGCACGATATGGATATCGCTGACTCCCTGCCGCACAGCCTCAACGAGCATCCCCTCCACCAGGGAGTTGAGCATGCTCTGGTTGATCTCCGCGTCGATCTCCTCCTCGTCGATCTGGTCCTCGTCGGACTCCTGCAGGTCGGGCTCTTCATATTCAATCTCTTCCAGCAGGTCCAGGAATTCGTTTTTCTGCTCGTAGACCTCGGTCAGGATCTGCTCAACAAGTTCGTAGCGGCAATAAAAAATTTCGAAATGCTTGAAATTCAGCCGCGAAATAATATTCGAAAGGGTTGGATCGGAGGGATCGGCCGCTGCAATCGTCAACTCATTTTGATCTTTTTGCAGGGGCACCGCCTTTTGGTGGACAAGCTCATCGATGATCTCCTGCGGAAGCTGCTCAATATTTTCCTTGATCTCCTCTATGACGTCGGGTTCTATTCTTTGAACTCCTTCAAAAACCTCGTCAAAGGCGTAGATACTGGCAATTTCCTTCATCACCTGGTGGCGATCCAGTCCCAGGTCCTGGTACAAAATCTGTCCCAGCCGCCGGTTGGTTGAATCCGGCTCTTCCTCGAGGATGGAATTGGCAATATTCAGCTGCTCCTCGTCTATGACTCCGCGGTTAAGCAGAATATTGCCGATATGTCTGCGGGTGTTTACCTTGCCCATTGATGGTTCATTAACAAATCCAAAATTCCATTTTTAAAGCAGAGCCGGCCATACCTGCCGAATAATTGAATGGTCAATATCTTTTGACTGCAAAATAGAGGCACAGATCGTTTCAGGTTCCTCTTACATGCCTGACTGCGGCTTAATCAATGCCGACTCGGATGATACGATGGTAATGGCAATCAACGCAACCATAATGAAGAGGTTGACAAACAGGCTGATCAGATCGATGACAGACTCCATCTTATAGGTGGTCTGTATCTCATAATACTCGGCCAGCTGCTGGGCATTTTCCCGGAGAGCCCCCGATTCGGCCCCCAGCTTAAAACGGCTGATGGCGGTATTAGTGAACACCCCCGTCGCCTTGAGCGACTCGATCAGACCGGCACCCTCCTTCAGCATCATCTTGATGGCCACCTCTTTTATCTG
Source organism: Halalkalibaculum sp. DA3122 (assembly GCF_043951865.1). Taxonomy (NCBI): domain Bacteria; kingdom Pseudomonadati; phylum Balneolota; class Balneolia; order Balneolales; family Balneolaceae; genus Halalkalibaculum; species Halalkalibaculum sp. DA3122. The sequence goes on along the minus strand of NZ_JBINJF010000030.1, from coordinate 4,584 downwards.
CTTTTCCATGTACTTGTTGCGGCACGCCTCCGCCGCCACTTTGATCACTTCAATATTTTGCCCGGACCCGCTGTAGAGGGTATAGAACACCCGTGAAAATATCTCAATACTCGTCTTGTGCATCAGGTCTCCCATCACGGGCAGCTTGGTGATGTGCTTGTCGAGCAGCAGCTTGCCTTTGGGCGTCTTGATAAAATAGACAAAACCGGCAATCGGGAGGATATGCGCCAGGGTGATCAGGAGCCAGTTATTCTGCAGCCACGCGCTCCAGTCGAGCGTGGCGGCCGTCATCGGGGCCTGCTGCTCCAGGTTGATATCCATCTCCAGGAATACGCCCGCCATTTCGGGGAATATATAGCCCACGTAAAACAGGACCACCCCGATAACGGCAATCACGGTGATTGTGGGCATCATGAGCGAGCGGCGTAAATTCTTTTTAAACTCGGCATCCCGCTCAAGGAACTTGGCCGTACTTTCAAACACCTGCGCCATGTTACCACTGGTGGACGCCACGCTCAGCATGTAGGCGGCAAATTTGCCGAATACATCCTCATGCTTGCCGTATACCTCCGATCCCTCTTTCCCATCCTTGAGGTCTTTCTGGATCTGCCGGATGACCTCCTTCATCCGCTTGTTCTGGGTATCTTCCTGAAGCAGGTTGAGAATTTCATCAAAGCTGAGCTGCTGTTTCAACAGGTCGGCCGAGAGTCTTATAAACGTCACCACCTCTTTCTGGGGAACGCCGCCCTTCCAGTCAAACCACTTTTTATTGATGCTTATGACCTTGTAGCCCAGCTTGACCAGCGCCTTCTCCAGTTCCTCCTTGCTGTAGGCCTCCTGTTCCCCCTTTACCTCTTTGTTTGCTCCCTTCTTGACCTTGTAGATATAGGTCTCCTTCTTGTCGATGGAGTGGACCTTCAGGCCGTTGTTGCGGGAGATTTTATCAACTTTTTTTTCTGCTTCCTTTTTGGAGTCGGCCTCAAACTCCGTTTTAATCATCTTGCCCTGGGCGGATGTTGCCTTAAGTCTGAATTGTGCCATCTGTAAGATTGTAAATCGGTTGAAGGTTGCAGGTTGTATGTTGAAGGTTACAGGTTGAAAGTTCTGCCAACCCGTGCCAACTCACAGTACCGAGAGGATACCCCACTGCTCACCAATAATAACCGTTCTAAGGTTTAATTGTAGATTTATTATATGATATGATGCAAAGAAAATGGCTTTGTTACAAATAAAAAGTGCTTTCCCTGAAAGGAGAGGGCTGTTTATCCCGAATTTGTCGCAAGTATTTTTGGGAAATAATCTCCTGTTTCACATTATATGATGCCTCATAACCACCAAGAGTATGCCGCTTACTCTTCATACTCCCACTGTACCTGGAAATCATCGCCCTGCAGCTCGGCGATGGCCCGCAGGAATACCCCTTCATCTGTGCCGGTGCCCTCCACGGTCAGCGTATTTCCACTACCGGATACGGCGTATGTGCCATTTGCCGTAGAGTCTCCGATGCTGATATCCCCGATCCCGATATTGTCAAAACTGCGGCCGCCTCCCTGCAGGGAAGCATTCCGGAAATAGTACGCCTGGGCTTCGCCGAGAATCAGCAATATATCCTGCTGTACGGCATCCTCGTTGGCGCTTTTCCGTGATTCCTGCAACGTATCAATGGCAATAATGGTAGCAACAGCCACAATTACCGTAACCAGGATTACTAACAGAATTTGTTGTTGACCCATAAGTCTTCACGTTTAAGAGATCATCTACTAAATAATATTCAATTGTATTTTAATAACCAGTATTATTAGCAGGATTTAATCCAGGTTTAATTAGAATTTTCAATTTCAGTTATGTTGGGGTTCATCTTTATTAAGATCGGCGGTATCTTCATAAATCATGCCCTGATGCCAAAAACGTGGATATAACTTGAATGGGGTATCAAACTTTTCGAAAAATTCCTTCTTTCGTTCGTTAAGACGAGGGATATCTGAAGCCACTCTGTATCCCACAAATACCGTATTTATCCCTAATAGACCAATAATAATAATTGTCATATAGGAAATCCTTGTTCGTTCTCTGAATAGTTCCCTATTTGAACAGAGAAAATATTCCCCAATAATTGCGCCCCCGATGATAGTAAATAACAGTTGACTGAGTGATGAATTAAATATCCCGGAGACCATTGAATGAGCTAAAGCAGCGGTAATAGAAGCGATGAGCGCAATTCGCCACATCAACCATCGCGGATCCATTTCATTTTCAGACAAATGAAGACTTTGTTTGATGAATTTAACTAAACCTGCTGTAACCAGCACCGTAGCTAAGATAACAGCCGGTATACCCCATTCCGCCGCAGTTTGTAAAATAAAATTGTGGGGCGTTGACCACGGGGGATTAATTCCCATATAAGAAAAATGCATCGGCCCCAGCCCCAAAAAGGGATGTTTCATAATTTGCTCAATGGTAAACCACCAAACATCCAGCCTGCCACTGTCTCCGAACCTTGACAATATTTCTCTCCCCCCATTTTGGGGTAGTAGAAAAAGAGACAAATAGAGTACCAGCCCAGCTGCAGCTGTTATCAGGTAGACTTTGGCAACAGGAATACATCTCTTTCTAAATAGAATAACAATAGTTAACAAGCCCAAAGTTGAAGCCACCATGGTGCCTCTTGCGTCCGCTGCAAAAACAAGCATCCACCAAGAACTGATAAAAAACAGTAACAGGTACTGTAGTCCCGGAATAATTCTATCCTTGAAATAGAGGTAAGCAAACGCAAGCAACGGTAACGTCCAGGTTTGGATATGGTTAAAGAACCGGACGTGATTAAATCCCAGGTACGCACTAGGGTTTAAAAGAACTCCATTTTTGCGCAGTTCAATCCTGTTTTGTTCTGGCCAGGTGGTCCAGTTGTCATTAAGTAATCCTGTTATATAATCGGCATATACTCTTGTCAAATAAAGCACACATAATGCGATTAGGCCGATTAGTACAACTCTTATATAGTGCTCTTTGTCCTCTTGGTATAGATAACTACACAGGAATAATAATTGGCCTATCAATAGATACCATCCCACTTGCAGGAAAGCCCATTGTGGTAGTGGTGCTAATGTTGAAGAGACTGTCCCAAAAACTAAAATTATGGTTAACCCAACCCAGACCCTACTGTTTAGTCCAACAAGTTTTGTTTTATAGAGAAAATAGACGAAGAGAATGGAACTAAAGCACAGAATAACACTTTGTGCTATTTTTTTTTGATTGAAATAGCTGACATTAGTGATTGAAAAACTAGTTACTAATACCACTATAATTATCCAGATGTAAAAACTATTCCATTTAAATCGTTTTTTTATAAGCATAAACAATAGAAATAAAAAAGGGTTTTCATACTTTTATTCAGCATGAAAACCCTTACACTAAGTATTCCTTCAGCTAATTAAGTACTAATAGCTTAACTGATCCGGCATTATAGTTGCCGAAATTGGATCTGAAGTATTGGTAACAGGTGGAGTATCATTTGCTCCATATTGGCTTGAAGGATATGCGGTGATAGTTATTTGTCCCTGCGCACCTCCACTCAAAACATAAGTACCATTTTCATTGTAAGCTTGAGTGGGTGTTCCATCCACAATGGTACCAGCAAATGCAAGGTTCTCAAACGTCATATCAGTAAAATCTTTACCACCACCACCAAGCATATCTGGCTTCATGTAGTAGCCTTGAGCAGAAGCAGCAATGGAAGCTATGTCCTGACGAACGGCATCCAGATTCGCACTATCTGCAGCGCTTGAGAAGGTGTTAATGGCCACGACCGTGGCGATACCCACGATAATGGTTACGAGGATTATAAGTAAGAGTTGTTGTTGACCCATGATTCTATCTCCTTAGGTTTTGTTTTTATTAGAGGTTAAACTCTGTTTGGTAATAGCCGATATTCGACCGTTGTACTCTGTTTCAACTACATGCTACAAGAGCATGCGCGTTTATAGATGTTACATTTTTCAATTTACAAATATACTACAATTTTAAAAGCCCTGCCCTTAATGTTAGATTTTGTTAATCGACCAACGTAAAACGCATTTAAAATATGCGTGAACTACAATTAAAATGCAACTATAATATTAAAATTTTTTAATATTTATGTATGGACCGTTTCAATCGTGCGGGATCAAAGCCGTTCGCGGTCGATGATATCAACCGGGCTACTTCACAAAGCTAACCGGGAAGATTTCTGTTAGAGGAAAGCGGGTTGCAAAAATTGCAGTCTGCAGTGTTTGGCCCATTTATCGCCTTTAATTTTTGGTTCTTTTGGGTCAAGTCAAAAGGGATAACTCGGTTGGGGAAATCGTCTCCTGTTTCATATTCAGGCTTCTTAATCATCTTTCCTTGTTCATTTTTTCATCGATGAAAAAACGAACCAAAAAAATCGCCGGCGGAGAAATTTTTGTGGCGTTTCCTCCACCTCCGCTAAAACCATTGAACTCGATCCGCTGGGAAACGCGGATCTCAAACAGCAATGGTTTCTTAACGCTCCGGCTCCGGGCACTGTATTCCACAAAAATTTCTGCAGGGCGGATGGAGAATAAAAAT
>NZ_JBINJF010000002.1:0-251564 GCF_043951865.1 Halalkalibaculum sp. DA3122 | reverse complement strand
CTTGCCTCCCGGCCGTCTTTACTTCGTCATCTGCTTCGCAGAATGACGGGTCGCACTATGCGATTATCTGTCTGTCTCATTACGGAAAAGAACAACATCTTGAAGCTCTCTGAACACAAAAATTCAGAGCAAAAAATTGGGTTGAAATCAATTCGAAAATTGGCTTCAACCCATCTCCAAAACGGAAACAAAATATACGACTATAGGGCAGGCATTGTCAATGTTTTTTTGAAAGTTTTTTCCATCATCTTCTTTGAAGCCAAACCTTATGCACTGTCAGGATCTGGACCCAACAAGCTAAATTCCGAAGGATCTTCTTCGTAATTCCTAAATAATTTAACCCCAAGATAAAAAAGTGGGGTATCAAACAATGCAAAGAAGAACTTGAACAGATAGGAATTGAGAATAAGGATGGCCAGGGCTCCGATATTGTCCACATTGTCTCCCAAATTGCCTGCCACATACAAGATTGAGAGAATCGCTGTAGAATCAACCAGTTGACTTACGGTTGTAGAGGCATTATTGCGCAACCAGAGGTGCTTACCCCGGGTCAAACGTTTCCAAAAATGGAACAGGCGTACATCAACTGTTTGAGCCGTAAGGTAGGCAATCATGCTGGCAATAGTATTTCCTACCATAAACTCATAGACTCCCTCAAAAAGACTGGTTCCACCGCTGACTCCTGCCGTATTGGGGAGCCAGTGATTCACGCTCATCAGAAAAAGCATAAATATGTTCATGGCAAATCCCACCCAGATAACCATCTGTGCCTTTTTCCGTCCAAATAGTTCCGAAATAAGATCGGTTGCCAAAAAAGTGAATGGATAGGCGACAACCCCGACCGGAACACTCATCGTATAGATATTTTCGTCCCGCACAAGACTGGGGGTAATTGATTTCAGCCATCCCGGCAACTCTAAGGAGAAAATAGTAACAAATTTAGTCGTGCCGATAACATTCCCCAACACCAGGGAGGTCAGGAAAATGCCGGACAGGGAAAGGAACAAAACATCGCGTTTAAAAGGCGTTCGTTCTGTGAACAGCTTCATCTATATAGCAGGCAGTTTGAGTTGGTCTGAAATGGTATGGGATTTTTCACACTGAGCGTACCGCAAATACCGAAAAACAATTTAAATCCACAATAGTTTCATTTTTTGAGATCAGCACCTAAACTCAATCCAAATTTAGAGCACCCGAATACAGAACACTGCAGACAACAGGAAGCTCAGATCTGAGCACGATCGGTCGCAGAGTCGTAACAGCCAACTCAATACCGGATTAATTTGCCCTCCACTCCTGGTAAGCTTCCCTCAGTGTTTCTGCCACCAGCTCCTGCACCTGACTCCACCGCTTGCCGGAAGAGCGATTTTCGGGAAATTTCTGATTAACCTCGATCTCCAGTCCGGCATATTCAGAGTCGGTATATTTAGTACGCAAATAGGTGGAAAATCCATCCATGACACCGGGATATGGATTGTTAAACTGGATATTCAGATCGGAATCACGCTCAAGCAGTCTTTTCCAAATATGACAAAACCGGGTCTCGCTGGATCGGGACGGGTCAAACAGCAATCCGATATCGACTTCCCGCAATGAACCGTCCAATATGGGGGTAAAGGTGTGTACGCTCACGTGCAGCACCTGGACTTCCTTGCTTACCATCTTCTCAATCTGTGCCTCTACAGTATTTCGGTGCGGCTTGTAATATTGTTCAAGAACCATCTGCCTTCCTTTTTCATCCAGCGATTCCATAAACTCGGAAAACAGTTCAGGGCTGTGAAGAGATCGGTTCAGGTCCACCAGCAAACGAGTGACCGAATGCAGATACGGGCTTACTTTCAGTTTCCTGGCACAGGTGCGGGTGAGCTCAAGCGCCCCGATGTCATAACCTCTATGAGTCTTCAGAATTTCGGGATCATCTTCAAATAGTGACCGGTACCCGCTGGGAACTTCATTGCCTGCATGCTCACAGGTTATGATAAGCTCTTTATCCATACTTTTCGAGGATATCTTCTGGTTCCTGGTAGTTGACAGATCTTGGTTCTATTCGGCCGATTTCAGGTATTTTTACCCTGTTTTGCGAGAGTATTGGTATTTGCCTGACAGACTTAACGCAAGTATTTACCACTATAATTGAAGTGGCAGAAATGAAGTTTCATTCCATTTTCCTTTCCCGGCAGAAGCTGGTCATCCCATGATTTGGATCAGTCAAATTAGTACTTGCGGAGTTACTTTTTTAACAGTACATATGCTAATGGCAGCTTCTCGGAGATCTGCATGAAATAAACCATCTTAAGCCTTTAATGAAAAGATATGCAACGCTATTCCTTTTTCCCGTTTCCCGTCAATATCCGAACCGTTTTCCGGTATCTTCCATGCCTTGCACTATTTATATTTTCCCTGGGTGTTACAAGCTCCCGCGCACAAGAATACACCGCCACTTTTGAGCACCAGGCTATTGTAGTAAGCGACCTGGACAAGTCTGCTGAATTTTACCAGGAGGTCTTGGGCCTTCAGGAAGTAGAAAATAAAACAGAAAAGCCGACCCGCCGCTGGTTTTCAATGGGAGAACATCTGGAACTTCACCTGTTGCTGGAGGAGGAGATGGTGAGCGTTAACAAATACTTGCACATGGCCCTGGCGGTCTCAAATTTTGACAATTTCATTCAGAACCTGCGTGATAAAAAAATTCCTTTTTACAATTGGGAGGGAGATCCCAATAAAATAAAACTGCGTCCCGATGGAGTTCGGCAGGTATACCTTCAGGATCCGGATGGTTACTGGATTGAGATCAATAGCAATGCGCCGTAAACTCAGGGGTAACAATCGCAGCTTCTGAAATAAACCACAGGAGACTTTACAAAATCGCTTTTGTTGCCTGACATCAGTTGTACTGCAATCGACATGCTCATAGAAAGGGTCTCAACTGAGACCCTGAATTCAAACAGTCGTTGATGTTAGTCCACACTCTTGATTTTTGAACTCCACTTTTAAATAAATCCATGCGTTCGCTGTGTCGCTACTGCTTCTCGCCCCGCATCACAACAATCTAATGGCCTGGAAAGAGGCACTGCTGGAGGAAGATCCCAACCTTGACATCGAGATCTGGCCGAATATTGAAGACAGGGAGCGCGTTCAGTTTATCCTTAGCTGGAATCAGCCGAAGCAGACACTGAACCGGTTTCCCAATCTCAAGGTGATTTCTTCGCTTGGAGCCGGCGTGGATCATATTCTGCGGGATGAAGTGCTTCCCGAGAATGTAACCGTATGCCGGATTGTCTCTCCCTCCCTGGTGCGCCAGATGCAGGAGTATATATTAATGACCGTTCTCAACTATCAGCGCAACATGTATGCCTACTACCAGCAGCGAACAGAACGAAAATGGAGCGAGCACCCAAACAAAAAGCCAGACGAGATACCGATCGGAGTTATGGGACTGGGAACACTGGGCAAACCGGTGGCCGAAATCCTGGCACAAAACGGGTACCAGGTAAACGGCTGGTCGCACACCAGGAGGACAATCGAGGGGGTTGACACTTTTGCCTCTGATGAACTCGACCAGTTCCTGGAGTCGACCCGTGTGCTGGTGTGCCTGCTTCCACTGACGAGCGATACAGAAGAGATACTTAACCTGGCCCTTTTCAGGAAATTGCGGCGCCCGGCATATCTCATTAATGCCGCTCGCGGAGAGCACCTGGTGGACGAGGACCTGATCTACGCCATGGATACCGGGTGGATCGAGGGCGCGTGCCTTGATGTGTTTTCTGAAGAACCGCTGCCCGACCGCCACCCGTTCTGGAACCGCCAGGATATTATGATTACTCCCCATTCCGCCAGCTTCACTCTCCCCCGCGAGGTAGCTGGACAAGTGATCGAAAACTACAAACGAGCTCTATCAGGAATGGAAGTAAAAAATAAAATTGATCGGGATAAAGGATATTAATGCCGTTGTACATACCGGCTTATTTCCCGGAACAATTAAAAATGAGGGGTTAAGAAACCCTGCGAGGAATTTTGACAAATGCGCAGACTGTAGAAAATCTCTATTTTAGATAAGTCTGCTACCGGGAACATCTGAGTTTCTTTTAGCCGAAGGGGAAGCGATGACAGACGGTGATTTTTTCGTTTTGTTCACACAAAAAGGAACACGCCTGTCCCGGAAAAAGGCCTGCCGTGACTTTTTGAGGAAGGCCTATATAGTTCATGGATGAGGAGTCACCAACGTCTCTTTGCTTCTGTTTACAGGTCCACCGGGTGAATCCATTGGAAAGGATCTTGCCGCCTGCCAGTTTGAATACCGTAAATTTCGTCATACAATCGCTGTCCCAGCGGACCCCGGCCTTTATCGTGAATTTTTATCGTACCTCCATCGTGCGAAATAGATTTTACCGGAGAAATGACGGCTGCCGTACCCGTTCCGAAAACCTCCTGCAGCGCGCCGTTTTCACCCGCTTCCATGACCTCCCTGATCGGCACGGGGCGTTCTTCAACAGGAATGTCCCAATACTTGGCCAGCTGGATGACCGAATCCCGCGTAATGCCCGGTAGAATCGTACCCCCCAGCTCGGGCGTCACAAGTCGATCTTCAATTAAAAAAAAGATATTCATCGTGCCCACCTCTTCCACATACCGGTGCTGGTCGGCATCGAGCCAGAGAACCTGGTCATATCCCCTGTCGTTTGCCTTTTGTACGGGATACAAGCTTGCGGCATAGTTGCCGGCGGTTTTTATCTCCCCAGTGCCTCCTTTGGCTGCGCGTACATAGTTTCCAGCCGTTACCAGGCTCACCGGCGCAGAGTAGTACGATCCGACCGGAGATGTAATGATATAAAATCGGAACACCTTGGCGGAGCGGGCCGAAATCACCGGCTCAAAAGCCATGGCAAATGGCCGGATGTACAGGGCATTGCCCTCTTTTTGGGGAATCCACCGGTGGTCCAGCCGAATCAGTTGCTCAATGGCCCGCATAAACAGATCAGGGTCCACTTCCGGAATACATACCCGTTTGCAGGACCTGGCCATACGCTCAATATTTTTCTCAGGCCGGAACAGGTTTACCGTATCATTCCCCGCATAATAGGCCTTGGTCCCCTCAAATACCGACTGCCCATAGTGAAACACATTGAGCGCGGGTTCAACCTCTATCGTCCCGTAAGGTTTGATACCGGGCAATCCCCAATGACCGTTCCGATACTCCATTTCAAACATATGGTCGGAAAAGATCCGGCCAAACCCGGGACTTTCAAGATCCACTTCCTGGAGACGACTTTCCTTTACTCGCTGAATTTCGATAGTAGCGTGTTCACTTGGCATACAGACTTACCATTTTAAATGGTTCGGATAAGAGATACGAGAAACATAATAAATGTAACGAAATGGAAAACGTATTGCATTTTTATTGAAAACAAGGGGCTACTTTATTTTCTTCTCATCCGTACACCGATATTTTTTATCATGTTGAAGGCTTTGCAAAACCCTCATATGGTTAACTTCAATCCCGGACCTGAATAAACTACTGTGAAAAAAAGATTAGACCATCTGTTCAACCTCTTGGAAGAAACCCCGGAAGGGTCGTTCTTTAATCCCTGGTACCAGCAGGATGAGAAGCATGATCTTGATGAGAAATCGCCCCGCAGGCGACGCCGGCAGCTACGGACGTACCTTGCCGACCGCCTTGACTCCGCAAAATACCTGTGCGTAGCCGAAGCGCTGGGATATCAGGGGGGACATTTTACCGGCATTGCCATGACCTCCGAGCGTATCCTGCTTGGCCACCAACAAAAACCACACAACATTCCGCCGGATGACGTGTTCCGGGAGTTGAAGCCAGAGCGAACGAGCAGTCCCGAAGTAATTGAAAAAGGGTTTTCTGAACCCACTGCAACCATTATGTGGAAGGCGCTCTACACTCTGGGTTTAGACCCGTTCGAGGTGGTACTCTGGAACGCGCTGGCGTGGCATCCATACGATGCCGGAGATGGGATGCTCAGCAACCGGACTCCCACCGATGCCGAACTGGAGGCCGGTATTCCCGTGCTGGAAGCATTTTTTGATCTCTTTCCTTCCGCAAAAGTCATTGCGGTTGGCCGAAAATCGGAACAGTGCCTTGACAGGCTTGAACTGGATTACATCCCCGTACGGCATCCCGCGAATGGTGGAGCTCCCAAGTTCCGGCGCCAGATGAAGGCGATTATGAACCGCAGAATATCGAACAAGAAATCTCGGATACCGAAGTAAGGAAAATCAAAATTCGGCATTCCTTTTTCTGCGGTTCGATATTCCTACCCGGTGCTCTGCATGGCGGCGGCAATGCCGTTGATGCTGAGAAACAAGGCTTCGCGGAGCTCTTCCTCCTCTTTATCGCCCGCCGCTCTCCAGCGTTTGAGCAGGTTTACCTGCATGAGGTTGAGGGGATAGGTGAACGGATTTCTGAACCAGATGGACCGCTTGATCACCATGCTGTTGTCCAGAATGTCATCCAGCCCGGTGATGGCCGTTATCGCCTCTTCCGCCTTCCGGAAATCATCCGATATGATCCCGTAGAATTTGCCGTCGGCTTCGGCCGTGTATGATTTTGCCGTTGGCAGGTGCGTTCGCGCCATTTCACGCTGGGCGTTATCCAGGATCGTTTTGAAGAAGATCCACTCGTTGTACCACCTGCGAAACAGCTCCAGGTTTTCCTTGTCCTGGTCAATCATCTCCTTGAGTGCCACCCCGATGCCGTACCATCCGGGCACGTTAAATCGCACCTGGGTCCATGCAAAAACCCACGGAATTGCGCGCAGGTTATCAAAATCCGCCGCATCCGGTCCCTTGCGGGAAACCGGTCGTGAAGCGATCGGCAGGCGGCTGATATGCTCAATCGGGGTGATTTCGGTATACCACGGCCAGAATTCCGGATCGTCGATTAGGTCGCGATAGGCCTTCATCGAGCGCCGGGCAATCTGCTCCATAACCTCTTCCAGCTGGTCCCGGTTGCCCTGGGTCGGGTCCTCGTCGGAAACCGTAATTCGCAGCATCGCGTTTACAATCTGTTCAAGGTGCCGGCGGGTAATCGAGGAAAGAGAATACCGGAACGATATCACTTCGCCCTGTTCGGTAAACCGTATGCGCCCATTATTGCTAATGGGCGGAAGTGCCAGAATAGCCTGGTTCGAGCGGCCACCGCCACGACCTACCGTTCCGCCGCGACCGTGAAAGAGCCTAAAATCCACATCATACTCGCGGCATACCTTTCCAAGATCCTGTTGAGCTTTTTCAAGGGCCCAGTTCGCCATCCAGTATCCGCCATCCTTATTACTGTCGGAATAACCCAGCATAATCTCCTGGAAATCGTCCCGGGCGATGACCTGTTTGTGATACAGGTCATTCTCATAGATTTTACTCATTATGGCCCCGCAATCCTCGAGATCCTCAATCGTTTCAAACAGCGGAACCAGGTCGAGCTGGCTTTTAACCTCATCCTGCTCGTAACTCCACAGCCCCGTTTCCTTCGCCAGAATGAGTACCTCGAGCATATCGCTTATACCGTGCGTCATGCTGATGATATAACAGCCAAAACTGTTTTTATCCAGCTCCTGCATCTCCCCAATCATGGAAAAAACATCAAGCAGTTCGCGCGTATTGTCAGAGATATTGGCCTTGGCGGGGCACAGCGGGCGCGGGTTGGAAAGCTCCTGAGTTAACACATCAATTTTCTCCTGTTCCGAGAGTTCGGGGTAGTCATTGGTGACTTTTGCCAGGGAAAGCAGTTCCGTTACCGCCTGCTCATGCAGCTTGCTGTGCTGGCGGATATCCAGTCCCGCAAGATGAAACCCGAAGGTACGCGCTCGAATCAACAAGTTGTTAAGCTTGCCGTAGCTGCTAACTCCTTTCAGTCCACCCTCGGCCAAGCTCTCCCGTATCAGCTGAAGATCCCCGATAAAATCGGACGCCGTATACTTTTGCGCCTCTTCAATCACTTCCGCTTTTCTACCCTCGCGAAGGGCTTTCAGCTGGTGGCGGAGCTTGTGCATGATAAGCGTCACTTTTTGCCGGTACGGCTCATGCTTGTATAATCGCTGGTACCGGTCAGAAAGGGTGAAATGCTGTTTGTCTTGCTCAATAGAAGCTTCAAGGGCCTCCGTGATCGAATACTTGTTGTTGGACACACTCAGGTATCGGCGCATCTCGTCCAGCTCCTCCAGGTACAGCTTCAACACGTTTTCGCGCTGTTCCAGAATTGTGTTCCAGGTTACATCCGTGGTCACTTTCGGATTTCCGTCGCGGTCGCTCCCGATCCAAGACCGGTATTTGAGAATAATCGGCAGTTCGGGGACCGTATCGTAATACGTCTTGAACGCCTCGCGAAGATCATCGTACAGTACTGGAATCGTCTCCCAGATGGAATTCATAAAATAGAACATGCCGTTTTCCACCTCGTCTTCCACCGTAACCCGGGCGGAACGAACCTCATCGGTGGCCAGCAGCAGGTGGATCTCATTCAAAATCTCCAGGACCGCCGTTTTTCGTTCATCCGGGGTGTACTGCTCCTGTTCCAGCTTGGCTATCATCGAGGTAATGTGCTGCTGTTTCACCAAAATACTGTGGCGACGCGCTTCGGTCGGGTGGGCGGTGATGGTGGGCTGAATATCGAGCTTGCCGATAACCTCCAGCGCCTCCTCCTTGCTGTACCCTTTCTCGCTTAGCTGATAGACCGCCTCGGCGATGCTTTCCGTCCGGGGCGCATCGGCCGTGGTATCAAATGATCGCTCCCGGTTGATACGGGTGATTTCGTGCTGTTCCAGCGAATTGATAAGATGAAAATAAACCGTATAATATCGGAGAAGCGAACTGATTTTTTCGGTGGACAAGCTGCCGATTTTTTCTTTCAGCTTTTCCATTGTCTCCTCATCGCCCTCGTCAAAAGCCTTTGAGGCCAGCTTCGGCAGTTCCGTGATATCTTCAATCAGATCGGCGTCATCCTTGTCTCTTATCGCCTCCTCTAAAAATTGAGAAAGACTTTTAATCTGATCTCCGAGTTTTTCACTAATTCCACTTTTCTCGGCAAAATAATTAGTAGTTTGTTCCCACAGCATTCGTATTGGTCTTGTTTAATTACTTTTAACTTGTTCTGTTATTACGCAGGCATTTCTAATCCGACGGAGGCCTAATATATGAAAAATAGATGTGAGTGGTGTGAGGATACTTTCCCCGAATATGTACGATATCACGATAAAGAGTGGGGGGTACCGGTAACCGACGACCGGGTACAGTTCGAGTTTTTGATCCTTGAGAGCGCCCAAGCCGGCCTCAGCTGGAGCACAATTTTGAAGAAACGAGCGGGATATCGCCAGGCATTTTCCGACTTTGACGTTGATAAAGTGGCCCGTTTCAGCGAGAAAAAAATTCAACAGCTTACATCAAATCCGGAGATCATACGGAATGAGCAGAAGATACGGGCGGCGGTCAACAATGCCCGAAAATTTATCGACATCCGGGAAGCTTTCGGCAGCTTCAGCAAGTATATCTGGTCTTTTGTGGGAGGGAGACCGATCAACAACCGCTGGCAGTCCATCCGCGAAGTTCCGTCCACCTCGGAAGAGTCTGACAAGCTCGCATCCGATCTCAAAAAGCGGGGATTCAAATTTGTCGGGAGTACTATTATGTATGCGCACATGCAGGCAGTTGGCATGGTGAATGACCATACGGTTGACTGTTTCCGACACAAAGAGGTTGAAAAAGAGCATCAAAATTTTAGTTTATAAAGGTATTTATCAGCGTTGTCATATGGTTTCAGGTATTGACAAGTGACTAACAGGAAGGGGAACCAGTACGTTTACACGGGATCAACGGCTGGGTAAATTCTAAACCGTTTTTTTAGATTGAAATGTGGGAATTTGAATCCGATAAACCGGCTTGCGAACTCAGGTAGTGGTTTTGCAAAGCTCCCTGCTATTACTCAATCAACACGAAACAGATCAATCATTCTTGCGGGGGAAAAATCTAAAAATATCTTGAATTCCACTAAAGCAAAGTTTTTTCTATTTTATATTTCGTCATAAATCCATCGAATGGTCTATTTCATCTACAATAAAACGAATAAAGCTTACCGCTATGCGTTCAAAATTTTCTATTGAAGAGATAAGTCAAATGCTCGGCATGAAGCCATCAGAAGTTGAATCTGAGATTGACGATGGCTACTTAGGGTATACCTACGACAATGGCGAAAAAAAAGTGACGCTCTACGACCTGGAGAAATATATGGGAGCTGAACGAACCCGGGAAATTACCCAGGAATTTTTACAGGAAAACGGGTAAATCCATTTTGGATATAACGAAAAATCCTCATCATCAGGTATAAAAGTTTAACCATACCTGTATCACTTTTCGCCTGGATGCAACCAGGTGAACAAAGCGGTCGTTTGTTCATTTTCCATTCACCTACTCTAATGGAGACTTTGGAAAAATAGCCCCTTATGTGCCCCCAACCGTTTACGGGGGAACATTTAATGCCTTTCGATTAAATGTTGACTTGTCAGAACCATTCCCCTTACCTTGCGTGATCTTTTTAGATTCACCAACAGCAGACTCTTATGTTTACACTTGGCACTTATCAAACACTGAACGTAGCGCGAAATTCGGAATACGGCTATTTCCTGCGGCATCCCTCCCACCCGGCAGACGGGGAAGTGCTGCTGCCCGGAACGCTGGCCTCACGAAAGCTCCGGAAAGGAGAAAATGTTCGCGTGTTTCTCTATAAAGACGGGGAAGAACGCCTTACAGCCACAATGCAGGATCCCAAAATAACGCTCAACAGCATCGCCTTGTTACGGGTTAACGAGGTCAATATCTACGGGGCGTACCTCGACTGGGGACTTGACAAAGATCTTTTTGTTCCCCACAGCGAGCAAACCCAGAAGATGCAGGAGGGCCAGACGCGGCTGGTTTACATGTATCTTGACGATAAGAGCAACCGCCTGGTAGCAACCTCCAAAATAGATCGCTATCTCGATAACAGTGATATCACGGTGGCCGAAAAAGAGGAGGTAGACCTTTGGATCTGGACTGAAACCGAACTTGGATACAACGTGATCATCAATGAACAGCACAAGGGCCTGATCTACCACAATGAATTTTTCCGGGATGTATATTACGGCGATAAAACCACCGGCTACATCAAAAAAATACGGGATGACCAGAAAATTGACGTGACCCTCCGCCCCATCGGATACGAAAAGGTAGGACCCAACGCCGAACATATTCTGCAGCACCTTAAACAGCTGGACGGCTACCTGGACCTGCATGACAAAAGCGACCCTGCAGAGATCCACCAACGGCTGGAAATGAGTAAAAAAACGTTCAAAAAAGCGATCGGCCGCCTCTACAAGCAGAATATTATAACCATTGAAGACGATGGCATATACCTGGCAGTTTGAGCGGCAAACAGAAAACCGTACGTGTTTCGCATCCCCTCCCTTCGTCCCACAGATTCCCGGCTCTCATTATACGGAAAACAGATCATTGCCTGCCAGATACTGTTGCAAACCCGACAAGAAGCATACTTTTTCCCGAAAAATTAAAATACACTAATTTTTGTAACATTTTGTACCCGGACCACTCTTTAAAGTAAGTGGCAACCAAAATGGAAAAATCATGGAATTTGCAACTGAACTTTTGAACCTGCTGTTCTCCTACGGGGAGCTTGTGGTCAATGTCATTCTCCAATATGCTTCTCCATACAAGCTCGAAATTGTAATGGGTTTGCTGATTACTACCTTTTTCTTTGGGCTGGTTCAAGGATTTAAATAGGATATATCATCTACCAATTCGGTATACGTATTACCCCATTGTGCTTGCCACAATAACTACGTATACCGAATTTTATTAACGGCGTCGTTGGCCATATCGGTGTAGTCCTTGTTGTGAATCTTGAAATGTGCAAGCATGCCCTGACCATCTGCGTCGAAAAAAGCGCCACCTCCCTCCTCAGCCCTTTGACCGTTGCTGTTCTTCAATTCCCCATACTTCCAGATATCCGCCAAAAACTCTGCCTGGGCCTCCCGGTTGAAGAGAGTCCATTCAGCTCTTTTTCGGTCACTAATCTCTTTCTGCCAGTTGTACGCATCGGGGAGAAACCACTGGGCCATCAGGGCATCGCTGGCATATCGCGCACCCATATGCTGATATTGCCATGCGTGGGTGGCTTCGTGAATCAGCAGATAATCGGGGAATATTTCCGTTTTCATGTAGAGCGTATTCCCCAGAGTAAATGCACGCTCACTCAGCCCGAACAGTCCCGAGCGCCCTTCCACCACTCGTACTACGTGGCAGTTTAGCGAATCCCTGAAGACTCTTTTAAGCATTCTCTCCTCGGATGTGGTTAACGGCCGTTCAAAATCCTGGATAGCAATTGCTGCCTGAATCAGGGCGACCAGCTTGCCCGCCACGAGAATAATACTCCCGAAAATCACGGAAACGATATCCCCGGCCCCTTCAGCCATTACCCGTCCCTGTGCTGTCAGCAGTCCACCCGCTATCTTTATGAATCCCCCGACAAGCCCACCAGCGATGCCCAAAACCGCGTTGATGACCGTTGACAAAAGCGAAAATATACCTTTCAGGCTTCCTCCCATCCAGGTAAACAGCGGTTCAATCGCCCTCTTTGCACCTGTGCTGTGCAGCGCGTCGGCAACACCCACACCTGCCGATTCAACAAGAGAGGCCACAATATGGGCCAGCTTGTTGCTCCTTTTTTCTACGGTATCACCCGCAATCCTGACACTTTTTCTGATCCGATTCCAACCAGTCATCGCCGGACCTCCCACCTATTTTCATTTCAAAGAGTGCTTTGAAAAACCAGGAGTTTTGGTCAAGATCAACCCCTGAACGGATTCGGAACCACAGTTTATATCTCATAAATGAGGGGTTCGCATCCGCAAAAATGACGATATTGGCCAAAAACAACGGTTTTGCAAAGACTTTCAAACATACCGTCTTTATTCATCCAGTGAGGCGATCAAATCCTCATCCGCATCGTCAATGACCGAAGAGAGGCCGGTGGTGTCCATAAAATCATTGGAAAACACGCGGGCCATCTCAGGGGAAAGCAGGGCACTCCGCAGCTCTTTCCACTTGTTCACCACATCGGTCCCGTACATATGGTTTACCAGGTTCGGGTATCCCCAGTCGGCATTTTTACCCCAGTGCAGAGTAAACGGGATGTCATTTTCCTGCAGCGCCTCGATCATCATGCGGGAAAATTCGGTGAGGCTGGGAAGTTTATCCGACTTTTCCCACAGCACCCCGTCAATCTCAATCATGCAGGTTATTGGAAATTTTGTGAACGCCAGCATGGCCTCCGACTGCTTGACAAACCGCATGGCAAAAAGCCCGGGAAAAGGACCTTCCTCCCTCGCAACCTTTGCCAGCACTTCCCACGCCTTCGAGGAGTTCCGATGGTCCACCCCGAAAGAGCAGGCAAAAGCCGGTCCCTGGTACTGCGAATCCCAAAAGAGCTCAGCGTGGGTTCCAATCGTCGTTTGGTCAACGGAGGGCAGGACCACATCATTCAGCTGTTTAATGAGCTTGGGAATAATATTTGGGAGATCTTCCGCAATCTTGACAAAAAGATAAATCAGCTCCCGGTATACCGATTTTTGAACAACCGGAAAGGGATCGGGATACGGCACCTCGTACGGCTTTTTATAGATCGCCTCCACCACATACTCCTCCTCGTCATTGTACGGATTCATAAACACTTTGTAGTGATAGGGACGGAGCGGGTTTCCCTCCTCATCGGTTTCCCCCTCGATCTTGAATTCCGAGTTCCTGAAATCCATCGAATCGGCCAGTTCAAGGGCAACATCTTTGTCAACTTTCACCACGTGGCGCCGCAGTAAAAACTTGTCCTCTGCCTCTATCGTTACGCCGTGAATAAATCCAAATCCCCCGAGGCCAACCAGCGCTGCGTTGAACAGCTTGTCATTCCGGATGACTCTCGCCCCTATTTTGTCGGCAAAGGTATTGCTCAGGGCGGGGCGGGTGTGTCGCTCCAGGTAGATAATATCATCAGGCTCCGGGCCGATAATAAGGTTCAGTCCCACCACGTAATCCTGTATGGAGCCGACATCAATCGCGGATCCGTGGACACCGGTTGAAACAGAACCTGCAATCGTCTGGCCGTTGCTGGCCCCGCTTGTCTTCAGCGATTTCCCGTGCGAACTTAACGTCTGGGACAGCTCTTTGATCGTATTCCCGCACTCGAAGAAAAAAAGGTCGGAAGGATCATAGCCAGTCTGCGGATGATAATCCTCACCGGCCAGTGGAAGGTGCAGGTTCATGTATCCGTTGTAATGCATCCGGTCTCTGTGGTGGGCAATGTTCGAGAGCGACCAGCGGGAACCGTATGCCCGGAATCCCTCTCCTGCCTCTGCCGTTTCCCGGATCAGGCGCTGAACCTCTCCCGCGGCGTCCTTGTATCGCTCGGTCTTGGAGGGGAACATGCTCTCTCCTCCCAGCTCAGTTACATAAAGCAGTTTTAACGGGAACGGACCGTTATTGTGCAGCGTATCCCATTCCGACTTTTGATAAGGTGTTGTTTTTGCCATCGTCCTTTAGTTTGAAGGTTTCATGCAAACGTATTTGAGTTTTACCTGTCGTTTTCTTCCGAATGTGATTCCGCTCAGCAAAACACCGCCAAGCGTATTTCTATACTCCACGGTATGCAGCCCGTCGGCCCCACATTCTTTGATCAACATGGTAAAATCCTGTTCTACCGCTCCCATATTTATCACCGTATCCTTTTCTATCACCATCATATCGCGGTAGTAGTCGGTACGGTCACTGACGGGATCGGGCATCGGCACCCCCTCCACCGTCTTGATCCTGACACTGTAACAGGAGCTCAAAAACAACGCTATCAACAACAACCCGAGTGGCTTTATACTTGAAATCATGATTTTTTCCATAACCTGATACTATGCTTTGCAGATATGATTAAAAGAACATTTTTCACTACCGGCGAACGGGAGAAGCCGCTTTTTGTAACGCCGGAAGCTTAATTGACCCATTTAAATTTGGTCAGATTCCGCCCTGGACAAAACTTCTAATTTTGCAAACCCTGCCGGACTGCAAGGGTACTTCTGTTTGCGGCAATATCTGGGTAAACAACCCGGTTTGTGCCCCTCCATGCCACAATTAAACACCACCTTACCCCGAACTTTAAGTTAATTATAAAGTTAAAAGAAATGACTGAATATCAAAGCAGAACCCGGTTTCATCCTTCAACAGGGTATTCACCTTTTTTAACCGGTTCCTGAATAATCTGCGGTACATCATAATGTTACGGCAAATCCTTGATTTCGGTCTTTTCCTGGAAGAACACCAGTACTACCGATATTGCCGATCACCACGGAATATCAGCTTTCACATGATCTGTCTGCAGAGATCGGCTTGACCGGTGTCATCTGCGTTCCGACGAACCCGGACCTTCATCGTTGCTCTATTTTTTTTGGAAGTAGTGCCGAACCGTCCTTACTTTTTCATGCATTAAATTAAACACACCAGAGGAAGAAAGAGATGACCCACGGCACCCACAACGCCCTTGAAGATCCGCGTAACAAAAACGTACTCATTTATATCAACGGGGAATTGAAACCCCGCGAGGAAGCCAAAATATCAGTATTCGACAGCGGATACCTGGTGGGGGACGGCGTCTGGGAGGCCCTGCGCCTGCATGACGGCGTGCTGGTATTTCTGGATGAACACCTGGATCGGTTGTGGACCGGGGCGGCCACCATCGGTCTGGATATCGGGATGAGCCGGGAAGAGCTTACCGACAAGATTTGGATAACCCTGGAAGCCAACGACATGCACAACCACGTACACGTTCGGGTAATGCTGACGCGTGGTATCAAAAAAACTCCCAGCCAGGATCCGCGATTGACGATATCCGGCCCAAACCTGGTCATCGTCGCTGAACACAAAAAGGCTGATCCCGAGAGCCGGAAGCGCGGGGTCACCCTGTTTACCAGCACCATACGCCGGGGTTCGCCGGATTATCTCGATCCCCGGCTAAACTGCCACAGCAAGCTACATGAGGTGCAGGCACTCATCCAGGCGCTGGAAGCCGGGGCTGATGAAGCACTCATGCTTGACATCAACGGGTTTGTATCTACCTGCAACGCCACCAATTTTTTCATGGTCAACGACGAGGAAGTCCAGACCTCCACCGGGCAGTATTGTATGAACGGCATCACCCGGGGCAAAATCATTGAGGTGTGCGAAGAAGCCGGCATTCCCTGCCATCAAAAGAATTTTTCACTGTTCGATGTCTACGGCGCAGATGAGGCCTTTGTGACCGGCAGCTTCGGGGGCGTAACGCCCGTTACAAAAGTAGACGGGCGAACCATCAGTCGCTCGGTACCGGGTCCGGTGACCCAAAAAGTGCACGAACTGTATACGGAAGCGATCCGCAAAGCGGTACAAAAAGGAGACAACTGATGAGTGACACGAAGCGAATCTGCTTGTGGAGCGGACCTCGCAATATCTCCACCGCCCTGATGTACTCTTTTGCCCAGCGAGAGGACACCACGGTGGTCGATGAGCCGCTGTATGCCCACTACCTGACCTCCACTGACGCCGACGAGTATCACCCCGGAGCGGAAGAGATTATTGCCGACCAGCTTAATGACGGTGAACAGGTCATACGAGATGTAATATTCGGTGAGTATGAAACCCCGGTGGTTTTCTTCAAGAATATGACTCACCACCTTGTGGATCTGGACTGGAGTTTCATGAAAGAAACGATCAATGTTATATTAACCCGCGATCCCCGGGATATGCTGCCCTCCTACGCCCAGAAGGTGGAACAGCCGACGATGCGCGACGTGGGCTATGCCAAACACCTGGAGCTGCTGGAATACCTGATTACTCTCGGGCAGGAACCGCTGGTCATCGATTCCAGGGAGGTGCTGATAAACCCGGAAGAAAAGCTGTCCGAAATTTGCGATACTCTTGAAATTCCATTCGACAGAGCGATGCTTTCATGGCCGGCCGGTCCCCGTCCCGAGGATGGAGTCTGGGCCAAATACTGGTACCAGAACGTACACCGGTCCACCGGTTTTCAGCCCTACAAACCCAAAACCGCTCCCTTTCCGGAGCATCTGAAGGAACTTCTGGCAGAATGTGAGCCTATCTACGAAAAGCTCGTCACACGCTCTTAACCAGGTTGGGGAGAAACCGACACCCCCTCCAATTTTGCTTGAATCTAAATTTATCCGCCCAAAATTGGTTATTAGAAGGGGCCTTTGGAGAACCTGCCTTTGATGGGAGGTAGTTATACTACCGACCTTGGTGACCTTTTAACGGGAGTACAACTCCCTCTGAACGAGGAATTGAGGGTTTTGCAAAGCCCTCTAGAAATTACAAGATCCGGTCCTTGTCACTTAAATCGGGAGTACTCCCCCGGTAACCGAATATTTTTTTAATCAGTTTTACCTGCCATTCCGACTGGTTTTTCACATACCACTGGTCGGCTGCCCTGCGAACTCCCAGCCCAAAGGTGGGATAGGGATGAATAGTATCGGCGATATTCCGGAGGGTGACGCCATTGCGCATGGCCAGGGCGTATTCACCGATCAGGTCACCCGCCTGTTTTCCAAAAATAGTGGTACCCAGGATTTTCCCGTTCCATTTTTTGGCAAATACTTTAATAAGCCCATCCGTGGCGTCTTCGGTGAGGGCTCGATCAATTTTATCATACGGGAACCGGTAGGTTTCAAAGGAACTGCCATTCTCTTTCAGCTGCTGCTCGGTTGCCCCCACGTGTGCCAGCTCGGGATCAGTGTAGGTACTCCACGGTACATGCCCGGAATCTATTTTCATCGGCACTTTGAGCAGAGCATTCGTCACCGCCACCTTGGCCATGTGTTCCGACATGTGGGTAAACTGGTACCGGCCGGTCACATCCCCGGCCGCGTAGATATGTTTTTGACTGGTGCGGCAGCGATCGTCAACCGTAATACCTTTTTTGGTGAAGTCGACTCCGGCGTCCTTGAGATTCAGATTTTGATGGTTGGCTGCCCTTCCGGTAGCCACCAAAAGAGCTTCGCCCGACCAGTTTGCTGATTCTCCTTCAATATCGGCAGCTATTTGAACTGTTCCGGACCGGGTCTCCGATATTTTGTTTACAGAAGCCGAAAGCCGAAAATCGATCCCCTCGCGCTGCAGCCGTTCTTTCAGCATGCCGGCCAGTTCCTTGTCGTCATTGGAGAGGATCCGGGGCAGCATGTCGAATACCGTAACCTGGGTTCCCAGCCGCTGAAATGCCTGCGCCATCTCGATACCGATCGGGCCTGCGCCGACAACAGCCTGGGTTTCAGGTTGCTCAGTCGCCTCAAAAAGAGTTTCATTGGTAAGATAGGAAACTTCCGCCAGGCCCGGGATTGGTGGGACAGTCGCCCTGCTGCCGGTTGCAATCACAAAATAGCGAGAGGAGACATCCCTGCTCGCCCCGTCGCCCTGAATGTTCACGGTATGGGCATCCACGAACCGCGCCCGACCAAATTCAATATCGATCCCCATATCGCGATAAATATCCGGGTCGTCGGCTTCCCGGTATACCTCTTCCCGCTTGGCCCGAACATGCTCCATGACGGCGGAAAAGTTTACATTTGAGGATATCTCCAGCCCGAATTTTCCCGCCTCACGGGCATTTTGTGCCAGTTTAGCTGCGTGAAGCAGCGTTTTACTGGGTACGCAGCCGGTCCAGGTGCAATCGCCGCCCAGCTTATCTGCCTCCACCATCATTGTCTTTGCCCCGAAATTTGCGCCCATTCCGGCGGCCGTGAGTCCCGCCGCACCGCCCCCGATTACCAACAGGTCATAGTCGTAACTCATACAGAAATCTCTTTTTTCTTGTTCTTGATTTTATTGAAAGTGGCATAGATGCCGTATCCCAGCAGTCCGACCACAACCACATATACCCAGCCCGGTACATTCTCACCCGCTATCAGCAGGTAAATATAGGCTGAAGAGAGGAAAAAGCCGGTGGAAAAGACCGGCAGGGTGATCGGTTTATCGCGCTTTTTGTTGCGGACAACCCAGGCTACGGAGGCGGTAAAAAAGGGTATCGCCCCCACGTAGATAGCCGCAAATATATAGGGATTCACATTGTAGTCGGCCGACAGATTCATCAGCCACTGGTGGATTGCTTCCAATTCCATAATTTCACTATTCCTTTCATTTATTATGAACACAGAGCGGGTACATACCAGCTATTTCACACGCAGGCTTTGGGGATATTCATTCCCAAAATATTTAAAAAAGCGCCATCTGGTAATATATCACATACGCGCCCGCAAGAATAAGTAATCCGCCGGTAATGCGTTCCATGTGAGGCAGGATTTTTCTCAGGGAGCTCATGAGCAGATCTTTGGCAACCGTGGAGAGCAATATCGTGGCGATCATCATGCCGCTGATTCCCACAAAATACGCCCCGATATAGGATGCGCCCTGCCAGGCCGTCGGGGCTGCCATAGCCTGGGTGGCTACGACCAGGAACAGCGGGAACAGGCACCCGAGCGCCCCGATGGCGTAGGCCACTCCGAAGACAAAGGCCTCGACGAATTCTGTTTTATGCGTCGGGTTGTTAAGGTTCAGGGAAAACGAAATGTTTTTTCCCGCCACCATCAGAATACCCAGCAGAATCAGCACTGCTCCCATACCGATGGTGATCCACTTCATGTACTCTTTCAACACCTGGGCGGCAATAATAATCATCGCCCCGGCGACAGCATAGACCACCAAAATGCCCAGGATGCTGAGCAGCGCCAGTTTAAGCCCCCGGCCCATGCGCGTAACCACGGCCGGATCCCCTTCGGAGTTACGGGAAATAAACGCCACGATATAACCGGGCAGCAAAGCCACGGCACAGGGCGCCAAAAACGCCAATACACCCTGAATAAACGAGAAATAGACAAAGTCCATATCGGTCAGTTCACCAACTCGTCAAAAAGGGCGCGGTACTCTTCCTCACTGAGGGCGGTTTTATTTTTCTGGAAAACGATATCTCCTTCACGATTCACTCCAACCGTGGTGGCCTGGCTCTCCACACCAAAATCGACCATCACATCCGGATATCCCCGGGTAATCGGGAAGGTAAATCCCTTTTCCTCGGAAAGCTCTCTCATCACCTGTTCATCATCAGTCGGATCGATGCCAATCGCGACGAAATTCAGTTTGTCTTTATAATCGGGATATACCACCGAAAGGACCGGCCAGTTTTTTGCGCAGATCGGGCACCATGAAGCGGTAAAATAGACAACCAGCGGCTTGTTTTCTGCCAGCGATTGCTGCAGGCTCACTGTTTCGCCCGCAATGGTAGTCACTTCAAAATCGGGAGCTTCCCCCAACTCGGTTTCACTACCTGTGGATGACTGCTGTTCAGTTGACTCTGACTGTTCAGAAGTACAAGCCGTTACAAGTAGCAAGAGTATTACCAAAAAAGTGGTGCTATTTATTGATTTATACATATACATGAGTACTTAGTGTAATTGAATTATTGATATTGACAGGAGCCCCGTATTGAACTCGTATCTTTCTGACAATCCATTCCGGAATTTCTGTTTCCATTCTTATTGATTGGATCACAACTGGCTTTCTTACGAAATTCGTCTCCAAACTGCCGGCGTGTCGATGACCAAATACAGCCCGTTATCAACACTTTATCAGTGGATTGTCCCAACCTTGTTCTTCCTCTACCGCAATGTGAGAAATGCTTCAACAGGTTGCCGAAAATTGTTCATACCATCGCTAACGAAAGAGTACCTGCCAGGCTCACAGCACCCGGCAGGTACAAAATGCAGTCCAACTTACCCGGTCACTGCTTTTGTGTGATTGATCGTACCGGAGATCGGGGCCCCGTTTGCGATATTGTCGAACATGGGGGAGTTTTTCTCGGCAGCCTCCTTAATTTTCTGCAGCGTTTCCTCATCCGCATCGGTCTCCACATCTACCTCGTAATTAATTTCGGGGAAACCGGGGCGTACGTCGTCGTCAATATCCAGGTATCCCCGCAGGTCGAAGGGAGCCGATACCTTTATCCTGAGATTTTTATAGTCGATATTATGAAAATTGGCGTTGGTCACCCACCCGATCGTAAGACAGGAACCCAGAGAGGCCAGCAGAAGCTCCATCGGATCAATCCCGGTATCTCCACCACCCAGCGGCTGGGGTTCGTCGGTGGTTATCTCAAAACTGCGGGCCTTGTTGACAGCTACAGCCCCATCTTTCCAGATCGTTTCCGTCTCAAAAGCACCCTTGCCTTGCGAAGGGTCCTCTTTTACCGCTTCTTTTGTTTTCGTATACGTTTCGATATCAAGTGTTTGGCATGTACCAGACATAGTGTATTGCTTTTTTGGGTTCGTATTAAAAATAAAAAAGCCTCACCACAAATCGTTGTGATGAGGCTTGATGTTGTAATCAGAACGGTTTTAGCACATTCTGCACATACCCCCATCACACGTTGTTATACAACAGCAACAACAATCAGCGACAGAAAGTATGTGCTTAGAAAAAATCATATCTGCTTTTAGCGTGATCCACCCGTCTAAAGGACAAACACACCGTTCCAAGCGATGGTTCCCGGCAAACGGGTGTAGTTGCCATCCAGTTAACACTGCCAGTTTTTATTGACGACCCCAAGCGACAGGTTCTTACTTTTTCTTAAAGGGACCTTTACAGAACCTGCTATTTTGCTGGGAGGTGGCTTACCACCGACTGTATCGACCTTTTAAACGGAGTAGAACTCCCTCGGAACGAGGAATTGAGGGTTTTGCCCTCTAAAAGACCAAAAAAACATTCGTGGGGAACAAACTCTGTATGACATACCTACACAGCAAACCCGGTTATTTTAAAGGTGCCCTTCTATTAATCCATCCCGGTGGATAAGTAACATATTAAAATGTTAGGGATGGATAGTTAACTAGATGAGGTCGGCCTAATATATTCTAATACAGCGACATTGAAAAAGCGCGTCGATATTCAGCGGATAGCGGGTTCTGCTCACCAAGCATCGTAAAACAGGCGATACATGCTTTTCTCGGCCCGTCATCATCAACAGTTCGATCTACCTGCAATACCCGGATAAATGTGGACAGGGCGGTGTCAAAATCTTTTTCCATCATTGCCGCTGCAGCGTCCCGGTAGAGCTGCAGGGCTTCTTCACTTCCCGAGACTTCCGCTGCTCCCTGCACAATCTCCTTGAGGTGAGACACCGTTTCCAGGACCTGGAACTCGATCTCATATTCATATCTCGCTGCCTCGTCGATCTCCTCCATCCATTCCCGGGCTTCCTCCAGCCGATCCGGCAGCAACAGCATGGCATACCGTACCTTTAATTCCGCGCTGGACCTCTCGGTTACCTCGGCATCAGCAAATGAGCGAGCCCGGTCCCGCTCTCCCTCTCTCAATAGCTGCTCTATTTTTTCCAGGACTTCCTCCGAATGGGCGGCATCGCCGTCGGGAAGGTTTTCCTCCAGCCAGTTCCGGATAAGATGCTCCGGCTGCGCCCCTGTAAATTCGGCAATCACCTCTTCCTGGTATATCATCTTTACCGCCGGAATGCCCCGTACCCCGAATTTGATGGCAAGATCGGGATTTTTTTCGGTATCTATTTTTACCAGCTTCCATCGGCCCTCTGCTTCGCCCGCCAATTTTTCGATCGTGGGACCCAGCTGGCGGCAGGGAGCGCACCACTCCGCCCAAAAATCGATAACTACCGGGGTTGAGCGTGACGCTTCAAGCACATCCTTCTCAAAATCTTTTAAATCGTACTCCATCTTCACTGTCTTGGAAAATTCGGAATTGGCAAACTAATATTGTCGGTCTATTGATTTGTTATCCAGATTCAACAATCTGACACACAGGTTAAAAAGAGGGTTTGTGATCTTTGGACCCCTCGACTCGTTCCTGTTTTTTCTTTTTGTTAATAGTTTGCAGGCGTCCATTATGATCTCGGCGGGATTCGTGCAGCTGGGAATCCTTGATCCAGGCACGGCCTCCGTCATGCTGAAATCGCTTGGTGTTTTTAAACATAAAGGCCTGCTTGTGAAGATCGGGTAGTTCTTTGCTCATCACTGATCTGTTTAATTGGAAAAAGTTCTGTTCGTCTCGGTACAAAAATACTATTTTAGGAATAATCATTCAGCATAATTTTCACTTTGTATTAGGATTGCAAAAGCTTATATTTGGAATCTGTTCAAAAGAAGAAATTATTAATCTAACATCACATTTTCGATGTACGCAGTAGTAGAAATTGGTGGACATCAATATAAAGTATCCGAAGGCGATGTCCTGTTTGTTGACAAGCAAGCCGATGAGTCCGGCGGTACGCTGACGTTTGACCGCGTGCTGTTGATTAACGACGGCAATGGAAAAGTAGACGTCGGCCAACCGGTTGTGGAGGGGGCTTCTATTGAGGCTACCTTGCTCGACAATGTCAAGTCTGACAAGGTAATCGTCTTCAAAAAGAAACGCCGCAAGGGCTATCGCGTCAAGCGTGGTCACCGGCAGCCGATGTCCCAGATCGAAATCAACAAAATCGATACTTCCGGCAGTGGGAGTACAGGCGCTTCGGCCGGAAAATCAGCCGATGAAAAGGAAGAGCCGAAACAGGAGTCTGCACAGGTTTCCACCGATATGACGGCCAAAGAAGCGATCAGTCATATCAGGAACACCCCGCTGGAGGAGCTCGAAGGATTTGTTCCCGAAACAGAAGACCGGGTAACGGTATTGGATGCCTGGGAAAGCAAGCAAGAAGGATAATCAACGAAATTTAGTTCATTATGGCACATAAGAAAGGTCAAGGATCTACCAAGAACGGTCGCGATTCGATTTCCAAACGCTTGGGCGTTAAAAAGTACGGCGGGGAACACGTCCGTGCAGGCAATATTATTGTGCGGCAGCGCGGAACCAAGTTCCACCCCGGCGAAAATGTAGGTCGCGGCAAGGATGACACGCTTTTTGCCAAAGCTGACGGGCAGGTCATGTTTCATGTCCGCGGCGGTGGTCGTAAATATGTAAGCATTGAAACGGCTCAGTAAAACACAATTTTAAAATCTGAAGCCTTAATTCCAGCTGGAATTAAGGCTTTTTTTATGCAGACGGATCTATGAATCGCCCAAAAATACCGGGACTCTCTCCGGCCCTTGAGATTAACACCATTTTCTGTATCGGCCGGAATTATGTGGAACATATCAGGGAGCTCAACAACGAGCAGCCCGACGAACCGCTCGTTTTTTTGAAACCGATCACCAGCCTGCTGTTTAACGGTGGAACGATTCAGCTTCCCAGGAAGAGTGCCGATGTACATCACGAAGTGGAGCTCGTCGTGGCGATCAGTAAAAAAGGAAAAAACATCGCTCCCGGGCGGGCGCTCGAATACGTGGCCGGGTATGGAGTGGGAATTGACATTACGGCCCGCGATCTTCAGCACCAGGCCAAAAAGTCAGGCCATCCCTGGTCTGTTGCCAAAGGTTTTGACACTTTTGCCCCGATCAGTTCGTTTGCTGACGCCAATGCCGGGAAAAATCCGCAAGACCTGGATCTCACGCTGGAAGTAAACGGCACGGTTCGGCAGAGGGGCAACACCAGCCTGATGATTTTTCCGATCAAGCAGCTGATCTCGTATCTTTCGGAGGTGTTTACGCTGCATCCAGGCGACCTGATATTTACCGGAACCCCGGCAGGCGTTTCCCCGCTAAAAAAAGGGGACCAGGTTAAAGCTACACTTGGAGATGAACTTTGCACGTTATCTGTAAACGTCGACAACCAGTAATTACGGGCAATGAGAACTACATCCCTGTTATGGATCCTGCTTATATTTCCTTCCGCTGTTTCGGCCCAGTTTACGCCGGACACGACAGACTATCTCTGGCCCACCAATGCCAGTCCCTACCTCAGCGGAACGTTCGGTGAGACGCGCTCCCGTCACTTTCACGCCGCGCTGGACATCAAAACCTGGGGGCGGCGCGGATATGACGTATATGCTACCCGTGACGGGCAACTCCACCGTATTGCCATCGGTCCCGGTGGGTATGGCAAGGCGATCTACCTGAAACATGATGACGGCTCCTACTCGGTATATGCCCACCTGCTCTCATTTGAAAAAAACATTCAGCAATTAGCCGATTCTCTCCGGTTTCGCGACTACTCCAATAAAATTGACATTGTAGTGGATTCCCTGGAGATCCAGATAAACCGGGGAGACCGTATCGCCTATTCAGGGGCCACCGGCATAGGTCCCCCTCACCTGCATTTTGAGCTGCGCACCCCTTCCGAAAAGCCCTTTAACCCGTTGTTAACGAATTTATCCATACCCGACAACATACCACCCCGGTTTTCAGGACTCGCGATCGAGCCCCTTTCCCCCACATCGCGCATCGAGGGGCGCAACCAGATATACACCAGACGCCCCACCCGCGATTCTACTTTCTATGACTTCGGCACGGTTGTTACCAGCGGCCGCGTCGGGCTGGCAGTCGATATTTATGACCGGGCAAACAGGGTCCACAACGCGTACGCCGTTTACGACCTGAAGCTGATGCGGGATGAAGAGCTCCTGTTCCACTCGCGGGTTGACAGCTTCTCCTATGATGACACCGGCCAAATGTTCCTCGACCGCATCTATCCCCTGCTGCAGCGTACCGGCAAGGCGTACCAGCGGTTATATGTTGCTGATGGAAACACCCTTCCATTTTATCGGGCGGGCTCTCAAAAAAGAGGGATAAACCTGCCGGAGGGACTCCACGAGCTGCGCATTATAGCCGAGGATTATAACGGCAACCAGTCGGTTGCCCATGTAAAAATAGATGTACAGCCCCGCACCATGGCTGAACACGAATACCAGACAAACGAGCCTGGTGGCCCACACGGTGGAAATGGTACGCCGAGATACCCGAAAACGCTTACCGCTGCACAGGATAGCTGGCAATGGCACAAGAACTGGATTAATATCAACAGTGCGGCTGACCGAAGCCAGCCCTATACCCTGATTTCGATAGATCGAAACGGCAGATCGGTGTACCCGAGGAAAGCAACTCCGGATTCTTTTATCGCGATCGATGAATCTGACCTGCTGACGATTCACCAGCCCGGATATGGCCGGCAAGGCAGAACATTGCACCTGTACCGGATGTTCCCGGGCCAACAGGGGCGAGCCTTCGGAGACGGCATTCGTGCGTACGCTACGTTCCTCCCAAACACCGTGTATGATACACTTTCAGTAAGCCTGACCGGTCACATCCATTCGGCCGACTCTGTGGAAATTAATATTCAACCCGATACGCAACCCCTCAAAGGCAGCTTTGAGTTAACCTATATTCTAGACGAGGCGCAGCAGCAGGACACTACCCTTGCACTTTATGAATATGACAAGCGAAAAGGGCGGTTAAACTATGTTGCAACCCGGCGCGGGGGTCCGGTCCTGAAAGCGAAAGGGGACAAGCTGGGCACCTATTACCTGCTACCCGATACCGCCGCTCCCGAAATTCACAGTCCCCGTATCCTCAGGCGGGCAGACGGGACCTGGATGGGGATGGTTCGGGCAGAGGATACGCGTTCCGGTATTGACTATCGCACGACTGAATTTTACATCAATGGTGTACGGGGCATTGCCGAGTTTGAACCTGAAGACGAGCGGATTTTATACTACCACCCGGATTTTAAACCGGCATCGAGCTATATCATGCGGGTGGTCGCAACCGACAGGGTCGGCAACCGTGTAGTGAAAGAGTTTGTGCTCGACTAACCCAAGGCCCATACAGCCAAATATATGCCACTAACCTGCATTTTTCACCAAGAAATTGGTTCATACACAGGTTAAAGGTAAGCGATACAGCTAATCTCGACCTTTGCATTTTTAGGTAGTGTATCTATGGCAACCGTCTCGCGAGCCGGCGGATCCTCCGGAAAATACTCTCCGTAAATTTCGTTTACCACCCCAAAATCATCCATTTGGTCCAGGTAGATAGAGCATTTGATCACTTTGCTGAAATCAGATCCCGCCGCCTTCAGCACCGATTCCAGATTTTTCATCACCTGCCGGGTTTGGGATTGCACGTCCGTGCCTGCAAACTCCATGGTACCAGGGTCCAATCCTATCTGCCCGGAACAGTGTATGAGTCCGTTGTATACGACCGCCTGGCTGTACGGACCGATCGCTTCTGGCGCTTTAGTGGTGTGAATAATCTTCTTCATGTTGTTCCTCGTTGTTTCTTGAACATTGATTCGTTTCTAAAAAATTGATCAGACGGGCGGCAAACTTGTCGGGATGTTCCATCATCGGGGCGTGCCCGCACCGGTCTATCCATGCGAGGGTGGCGTTCGGGAGTTTCTCGCAGAAAAGCTCCGCTACTTCGGGAGGCGTGATCACATCATTTTTTCCCCAGATCAGCAATACCGGCTGCTGTACCTGGTTTAGCTTATCCTCAAGATTGTGCTCATGCGTTGACCGGGCGACTCTCAACAACCGTCCCAGTTTGGAGGGAGATTGCAATATCTCCAGGATCTCGTCAATAATCGTATCATCGACTAGGTCTTCATAAAAAGTAAGTGAAGCGCGCTCTTTCACATATTCGCGGTCATATCGTTTGGGGCGGCTCGAGCCCAGGTCATTTTCAAAAAGCCCAGAGCTGCCCGTCAGGACCAGCGCCTCGACCTCATCAGGATGAGTCAGCGCATACTGCAGGGCGATATGTCCCCCCATGGAATTGCCAAGTAAAATTGGTTGTTTAACAGCGTGTTCTTTCAACACCTGGCTCAACCAGTTCGCGAGCTCGGGAATCGTAAGTCTCGCTTTTTCGAGGGAATAAACCGGAATTTCAGGAACAAAAACAGATCTGTGCTGTACTCTGTTAAGCAGAGGATCGAAATTGCTGAGTCCTCCAAACATGCCGTGAAGCAGGACAAGCGTCCGGCCTTCCTTTTTGGAATCGGCAAGGTCAATATACCGGTATCCCTCGGCTTGCCGGACCTCAAATTTCGTTTTGCCAAACATAAATCCTGAATTTTATCCTGTGATGCCGTTATCTTGACAACTGTTGAATGAGGAACTTTGAAAACGTCATCTTCCCCGGTCCTGGTATTTTTCGTGAATTCGACATCCTCATTTACGTGATATAAACTCCGGTTTCGAATTCACTCAGGTTTGGGGCCAGGGCAAAATCCCTGGTTTTTCAAAGCACTCTTGAATATAATAAATTCTGTAAGGCCATATTGCAGAAAGCTCTTTATATAGTTACTTTAAAGCGGATTTTGGATATGTAATCGCAATTTTTACTTAACTCTCATTATGTTTAGGAAAACACTTTCGTTATCAGTGATCACAGTTCTTATCGGGATTCTTCTGGCCGGGTGTTCCAGCACCAACCCCTATGTTGATGATGCCATATCCCAGATGCAGGATGGGAATCTGGATGCAGCACTTGAGGCAGCACAGGAATCGATAAAAAACCAGCCGCAAGATCCGCTGGGCTATTACTACCAGGGCGTCATTTATGGTGACATCGCCCAGGAGGAAGAGGACCCTGCTGCCAGACAGGAAATTTACAAAAAGATGAATGAATCATTTGCCCAGGCCCAGGAGCTTGCGGAAAAAATGGAAGATCCACCGGGTGAACTTGAGAATCTCGGGGCCGTCAAAACCACGATATGGAGCAATGAACACAACCGCGCTATTGAGCTCGCCACCAGCGACAGCTTGCGCCAGACCATGGAAAACCCTGTTGAGCTGGCTGCCCAGCACCTGCAAAATGCCACTACGATCATGCCGGACAGTGTCCTCTCCTGGGATGTCCTGTCCGAGATCCAGGCGATGAACAACAACATCAGTGGTGCAATCGAAGCCAAGGAAAAGGTCCTGCAGCTAAAAAAGACACCCAGCGCAACCGACTACAACAGGCTGGCTGACTTCTACCGGTTTGAAGAAAACTTCGACCAGGCGATCAATATTTTGAACGAGGCACAGCAGGCATATCCCGACAGTGTTTTCTTGAGCGAAAAACTGGCGGATTCCTACATGAACAATGGTCAGTTTAATCAGGCTATTTCCACGGTGGAGAACTTAATCGAAAGGGACCCGGATAACCCGCAGTATCACCTTGCGCTGGGCACCCAGCTCTACCAAACTGTCCTCCAGCTAAACGATTCGCTCAGCACCAATTACGACAAAATATTTGAGCTGGAACAACAGCTTAAAGAAAACTCCGGCAACAGCAGCAGTATTAAAGAGCAGATATCGAGCCTGCAAAGTACGAACGAGTCTTTACAGAACAGGATCAACAACCTGACAGACCGGGCTATCGAGGAGCTCAATACCGTTCTCGAGTATCGACCGGATGACGCCTCTGCGTACAATACGCTCGGGGTAATCTACCAGAACAAAGCTTCGGCCCTGTTTGAGGAGCGCAATCAAACGACCGACAATCAAAAGGCTGCCGAACTCGATAAACAGGCCCGGGAAAACCTGCAGCAAGCCATGGAGTATTATGAAAATGCCACCGAGATAGATCCGGAAAATACCAGCTACTGGGAGTCGCTCTACCGGGTTTATGTTGCGCTCGGAATGGATGAAAAAGCCAAGGAAGCTGAGCAAAAAGCAGGCATGTAATTCAAACTTTTAAATAGTAATATTTTTTTGAAGCACACGTATTTTACCCGAATGGTGATCCCGGTTATCGGGATTGCATTCGGGTTCTTTATTGGAACCGGATGTTCGACACTGGCACCGCAGAACAGCACGGAGACCGAACGTACCGCAGCTGATCGGGATCTGCAAAAACGTCTTGCCCGTATCGATTCACAAATTGCTGACAACCCCGAAAATGCCGAGGCATATTTTCAAAAGGGAGAGGTGCTGAGCAGTCTTGCCCAGCGGCAAACTCCGCCGGAAAAACGGGCAGATTATTATCGGCAGATGCAACAGGCACTTGCAGAAGCCGGTATCCTGCATCAAAACGAAGGCAATCCGCAGGGAAAAGAAACGGTCGATGAGCTGTTGCAAGTGAGCTGGAGCTTTGAACACAACCAGGGGGTCGAAATTCTCCAGACGGACAGCACCCTCAGCAGCACCGATTTCAACACGGCAGCGGCCCACTTCAACAACGCCATTATCATTATCCCCGACAGTGCCATATCGTACAGGATGAAGGCGCGGGCCCTTTACCGGGATCATCAGACCGGCCAGGCGATTCAGACGCTGGAGGCCGCTCGCCGTCAAATTGATCGCCTGCCCGGATCCTACCTGGAGCAGCTGGCCTACCTGTACCTCGAAAACAGCCAACATCAACAGGCGGTGGAGCTTTATGAAGAGGCAGAAGCTTTTTCAGATGACAATCTGAACCTGCTGCACGGGCTCGCTAACGCTTATATTACATCAAACCGGCATCGGTCAGCAGCGCAGCTGCTTGCCCGGCTGGTGGAAAACGAGCCTGAAAACATCATCTACCTGGAGTCTTACGGGACCGAGTTATACAAGCTGGCAATGCAGCAGCTGGATTCGCTGCGATCCCGTGATATTCAGGATTCCCAGGCGATACAACAAGTAAAAGCCCGCTCCGACACGTTAATGCAGCGGGCCCAAAATCAGTTCAAGAAAACGCTTCAGCTCGACCCCGAAAATCCTGAATTTAAACAGCAGCTGGCCCACAGCTATAAAAACTATGCCGCAAAGCTTAGCCAGGTACAACCGCTGTTCCCCGAAGAGTACCAGGAAACAATTTCGGACCAGATCGAATCCAATTTAACGAATGCTGTTACCCTATATGAAGAGTTGGTTGAACAGCAACCGGATCAGGCCGGGTTCTGGGAGAGCCTGTACCAGGCCTATTCCTACCTCGGAATGGAAGACCAGGCAAACGAGGCAAAAGTCAAAGCAAACTTATAGCTCATTTATGAAATTCAATACCAAAGCAATCCACGCCGGACAAGAACCGGAAGAGACCTCCGGCGCGGTGATGCCCCCGATCTTTCAAACTTCAACGTATGCACAGCAGGCCCCGGGTGTTAACAAGGGACACGAATATGCACGGGTAACAAATCCCACACGAACGGCGCTTGAAAAACTTATTGCCGGCCTGGAAGATGCCGACCAGTGTGCCTGTTTTGCAAGTGGGTGTGCCGCTATGGATGCCGTTATCAAGATGTTTCGGCCGGGCGACCATGTCATCGCCTCCGACGACCTGTACGGTGGCACCTACCGCCTGTTTCGCGAGGTGTTTGAGCCCTACGATATCCATTTCAGTTTTGTGGATATGACCGATACTGATACGGTCCAGGAGGCGATCACTCCCGACACCAAACTGATATGGATTGAAACCCCTACCAACCCGATTTTGCGGGTTGTCGATATCGAAGCGGTAACCGAAATAGCCCGCGACAAAGATATCTGGACGGTGGTAGACAACACGTTTGCCTCTCCCTACCTGCAAAAACCGCTGAACCTGGGGGCCGATGCCGTCCTCCATTCCACCACAAAATACCTGGGGGGACACTCCGACGTGATCGGCGGAGCCGTGGCAAGTTCAAATGAAGAAATTATGGAAAAACTTCGGTTCCAGGTTAAAACCACCGGGGCCGTTCCGGGACCGATGGATTGCTACCTGACCCTGCGCGGCATTAAAACGCTGCATGTACGTGTGCAGCGGTCGGTGGAAAATGCCCGGCAGGTAGCCAAATTTTTAGATGCGCATCCGGAAGTCGACCAGGTCAACTATCCGGGTCTTCCCTCCCATCCCCAGCACCAAATCGCAAAAAAACAGATGAGCGATTTTGGAGCGATGGTTTCATTCTCGCTCAAAGATGATTCGGTGGAAACCGCACAAAACTTTATGGCACAAACCGATATTTTCCTCTTGGCAGAAAGCCTGGGAGGGGTGGAATCACTGATCAGCCATCCCGCCTCGATGACTCACGCCTCCATTCCCAAAGAAGTACGGGAAGCAGCCGGGTTGAAAGATTCACTGATCCGTCTGTCGGTGGGAATTGAAGATGGGGACGACCTCGTTAAGGATTTGGAACAGGCATTTTAACTGTTTGCTGCAAATCAGGGAGTGAATATTTGCAGCAACCCAAGACCCAAGACCCATGAAAAAGGTAGTAATTGCAGAAGCAAAACGAACGCCCATCGGGGCTTTTGGCGGAATGCTCTCTACCTATACTGCCCCCGAACTTGGGTCTTCCGTAATCCTGGAGATAATCAAGTCAACCGGAATTAAACCGGGGGATATTAACGAGGTTGTGCTTGGCAATGTCTTGTCAGCCGGCATCGGTCAGGCCCCGGCACGCCAGGCAGCGTTAAAAGCCGGACTCCCCGACCTTACCCCCAGTACCACAGTTAACAAGGTCTGTGCCTCCGGTATGAAAGCGATAATGATTGCAGCCAATCAAATCCAGCTGGGTGAAGCGGATATAGTGATAGCTGGCGGAATGGAGAGCATGAGTAACGTGCCGTATTACCTGCCGGATCACCGGTTTGGCTCAAAGCTGGGACACGGCAGTGTACAGGATGGCATCCTGGTGGATGGACTCTGGGACGTGTACAACGATTTCCACATGGGAAATGCGGCAGAAATATGCGCCCGCGAATGCAATATCAGCCGGGAGCAGCAGGACCAGTTTGCCGCTACCTCCTACAAGCGGGCGATACAGGCCCACGAGAACGGGTATTTTGAGCGGGAACTCATCCCGATGAAGGTGAAAGATCGAAAGGGTAACACCCAAAAAATGACGATGGATGAAGAACTCAAAAAGGTAAACTTTGATAAAATCCCGCACCTTCGGCCGGTCTTTGAAAAAGAGGGTACCATAACGGCTGCCAACGCCAGCAGCATCAATGACGGTGCCGCCGGCGTGTTATTGATGACTGCTGAAAAAGCGAAGTCCCTGGGGCTCACCCCGCTGGCCCGCATTCTGAGCCAGGCCAGTACGGCCAAAGCCCCTGAATGGTTTACCACAGCTCCCTCCGAGGCGATCCCAAAAGCACTCGAACGTGCCGGGCTCGATAAAAGCAGCATGGATCTTTTTGAGATCAATGAAGCATTTTCCGTGGTTTCCCTGGCAAACAACCAGATCCTGGAACTGGATCCCGAAAAAGTGAATATTCACGGGGGAGCGGTCAGCCTGGGGCATCCCATTGGGTGTTCGGGCGCACGAATTGTCGTCACCCTGATTCACGCGCTGAAACGAACAGGAGGACGGCTGGGATGTGCCGGTATCTGCAATGGAGGAGGCGGGGCCTCGGCTCTGGTACTTGAACGGATGGATTAAACTCCGGACCGGAATGAAAGCCTCCCGGGCCAAGCAGTTCCTCGGCATGCAGAAACAGGTCAGCAAGAACCTTGTCTTTGGGCCCTTTATTATCGCGCAACGGAACTTTAAACAGGAATATGAGGCAAATTCAACGATAAACAACATCGGGAGAGGCGGGGATACAACATACTGTCGCAAACGTAATAAATAATTTCATTGCGGGATAATCGTTGGAAACTTATTCAAATAGCATAATTTTCGCTGCCATTGTTTGCTATAAAGATCAGATTTTCCTGAATTTGGCATTCAAGGACTTAAAAAACGGGTAGGAGCGGAATCAAAGCCCGGGCAAATTCAGAATTTCTGTTTGTATCCCAAAATTGAGGATTTCGAGTGCGAAAGGATGCCGGACGAAGCAAGGCGACGGTTCCGTAATGCCCTCAAATTTCGTTTGAGAAACAGAGGAACTTATACGTGGAACAGCGCTATACTTCAACGCATCATCTTATTCATTATATTTACTGAAACAATACTGATTGAAATTTAGCTGATATGCTTAGAAAAGTACTCTACTCTCTGTCCCTCATATTATTCGTGCTGACGCTCTCCCCATTGAAAGCACAAGTGGGAATTACATCGGTCCCCTTCCTGCAAATTGAGCCCGACTCACGGGGAGCCGGCATGGGGAATACCGGGGTGGCCATTGCCGACAATGCTTCTGCGGTATTCTGGAACCCGGCCGGACTGGCCTATCAGAAGGGAAACCAGATCAGCATCACCCACGCCGAATGGCTGCCCGCGTTCAATGCCGACCTTTTTTATGATTACCTGGTCGGTAAATATTATGTTGAGGGAATCGGTACCATAGGGGGCCATATCACCTACCTGAATCTTGGAGAACAGATCCGAACCAACGAGCAGGGCCTTGAGCAAGGGCGGTTTAATAGTTACGAGTTCGCCGGGGGCGTCTCCTACGGTGGAAAAATAAATGAAAATGTTGCCATCGGCGGGGGAGTGCGTTTTATATACAGCAGCCTCGCTGAAGGCACCGTAGGACAGCAGACCATCAACCCCGGATCCAGCATCGCAGTGGACCTTTCTACCCTGTATCGCAGCAACTCGTTCGAATTTCTACGCCGCGATGCCCAATTCAGCGCTGGTTTTAACCTCTCGAACCTGGGGCCCGGCATACAGTATACCGACAATGCCCAAAAAGATCCCCTGCCCACAGTACTGAGAATGGGCTGGGCACTGGAATGGAACCTGGACCCGGAGGGAATCAATACGATTACCATCGCCAACGATATTTCAAAAATTATGGCCCGGGGCGACTCCACCGGGTCAGAGAGCCCCCTGAAAGCACTGTTCTCCTCATGGGATGAATTCACCCGCAACAACGGGACTGAAAATGTTACGCTGGGTGTAATGGACCAGTTTATGATCGGCACCGGCATTGAATACTGGTACAACGACCTGTTTGCCATCCGCGGGGGTTATTACTATGAGCATCCTGAAAATGGCGACCGGGTATTTTTTACCCTCGGGGCCGGACTTCGATACAGCCTGATTGGCGTTGACTTCAGCTATATCGCCGCACTTGAAGAGGAACACCCGCTGGCCAACACCACGCGATTTAGCTTGCTTATCAACTTTTAACGGGCTGAAATC
The DNA here is from genome assembly GCF_043951865.1 of Halalkalibaculum sp. DA3122. Lineage (NCBI taxonomy): Bacteria > Pseudomonadati > Balneolota > Balneolia > Balneolales > Balneolaceae > Halalkalibaculum > Halalkalibaculum sp. DA3122. The sequence continues at coordinate 216,611 of NZ_JBINJF010000002.1, read as the reverse complement.
TGACATTAATGTCGACGCCTGGATCCCATCATTTTTTTCCTGTCAAGAGCGTGCTGTTATCAGGCATGCTCCTGCTTTTGGGGATCTCGCCGGCCTACGGCCAGCAGAATATAGAACGAAGTCGTCCGCTATCCACTAATGAACATGTCGATCTCTCCACCCGTCAAACCGGCAGCGGAACCCTCAATATAGTGGCGGTTCGGGTAGCATTTCAGCCCGACTCAAACCGGCTGACTTCGGGAAATGGAACGTTTCAGCCCGGTTCCCTTCCCTACCTGGAAAACAATGAGGTCAGCATTGATCCCCTTCCCCACAATCGGTCCTATTTTGAGGCTCACCTGGAGTTTGCCAAAAATTATTTTGAGCGCGTATCCGGAGGTGCGCTTTCTGTCGATTACCGCGTACTGGATGACGTCTATCATCTCGAACAGAAAATGGAGTTCTACGCCCCCACCGGAGAACGGTTTACCAACGAAAAGCTGGCACTCCTGGCCCGTGATACCTGGCAGGCCGTGGAGACAGCCGGCGGTTTTAACACTACCGGCCTGAATCCGCAGAACACGGCATTTGTGATCTTCCACGCCGGGGTCGGGCGCGACATTCAACTAACGGGGACCTCCCTGGATATTACGCCTCAGGATATCCCGTCACTCTATCTGAGTACGGAATCGCTGGCTGGCCTGCTTGAGGATCCCGCTTTTGAGGGGTTTCCAGTCAACAACGGGACGTTCAACGTATCCAACTCCCTTATTTTGCCACGCACGCTCTCCCGCCGCGGAGTCGATGTGACGGAGACCGAGTTCGTGCTGCAACTCTCCACAAATGGTCTCATCTGCGCAACCCTGGGAAGCCACCTCGGGCTGCCGGACCTGTTCAATACCCGCACCGGCGCTTCCGGGATCGGGCGCTTCGGACTCATGGACGGGGCGGCCATCTTTTCCTACAACGGTCTATTCCCGCCAGAACCCTCGGCATGGGAGAAGACTTACCTGGGATGGATCAGCCCGTTCAATATAGACCTGGATTCCCCTTCGCCGATCTCCCTCACCGCCACCTCGCTACGCTCCCCTTCCCGTTCGGCGGCCCGGCACGCGCTCTCCAGCAGAGAATATTTCCTTGTCGAAAATCGCCATCGCGATCCCGCCCGGGACGGGGCTACCCTCACCATCCGGCAACCGGATGGATCAGAATTACAGACATCGTTTGACAACTACGACGAGGCGTTTGTCAACCAGGAATCCGGTTTTGAGGAGGAGTTGCCCCCCGGCGTGCTGGTTGATATTGACAATTTTGACTGGAGCCTGCCCGGCGGACTTGATCGGGGGGCAGACGGAGAGCCCGGTACCTCGGATGATCGATTGCTCAACGGCGGGGTGCTGATCTGGCACATCGATGAAGCGGTTATTGAGCAACAGATCGCGGAAAATGGAGTAAACGCCAACACCCGTCGACAGGGAGTTGACCTGGAGGAAGCGGATGGAGCCCAGGATATCGGGCGCCCGGTTGAAGGACAAAACACCAATTTTTCCAACGGCACAGCATTCGATTTTTGGTGGGCAGACAATGATGCATCCGTGATAACCGCTCTCGGGGATACCCTCAGCCTCTATGAAAATCGGTTCGGTCCCGATACCCGGCCCAATAACAACAGCAACTCCGGGGCAGCATCATTTTTTGAATTTTACAACTTTTCCTCCCCCGGTTCCGTCGCGACCTTTCACGCCCGACGCACCGGCAGAGAGACCGTGCAGCCCGTTTCCCTTCCTGAAGAAAACCTGCCCGAAGGGCAAACCTATACTTCAGGCAGCGATTACCACTGGAAAAGTTACCCTCTCTCAATTTCCGGGTACGCCTCCCGGGAAGACAGCTTCCTGGTGATTCCCAGCCGTTCCACCACCTATGCCCTTCAGCTTAATGAGCCTGCGGCCACGCTTTTTGACTTTCAAACAGGTCCCCCGCAACAAGCCTATGTGGGATCAACCCTGGTGCTGGCCGACAAGCCGGAACAAGACGACATCACCATAGCGGCATGGAGCTGGGACGGTAACCAGTGGCAAAACCGCTGGCGTAATACCGGAGTTCCCAATCAGGGATTTTTGAGCTCGGACAGCGACCATATTTTATACCTGGATTTCACCGATCACCGTTACAATATGTCCGATGGCACCCGGCTCACCGACCTGGAGGCTCCCCAGCAACGCGCTTCCAAACTGGGGGGGGGCTACTCATTTCTGTCACAAAACGAACTGCGGATTGAGGGGAGTTCGTTTCGCCTTTCCCTCCCTTCTGGCAGTGCACGGCTGTATACCGGGGCCTTGAAGCTCACTTCCGACCGCAGCCTGTTTTACCTGGCCGAGGATGACTTTTTCTATCTGATCGATCCAGAAGCCGAAAATCCACGCCAGCTGCTTTTTAAATCTCCAAACTACGGCTGGCCGGCCATGGCTGATTTTGACGACGACAACCGCCTCGATTTTCTTTTCGTAAACCACGAACAGAACCGGCTGGATGCCCTCAATGCCAACGGCGCGTTTCTCGGCGGGTTTCCTCTCACACCTCCACAGGGAGCCCAGTTTACCGGGACCCCGCTCATTACTGATCTTGACGGCGACCAGTCGCTTGAGGTTATCGCTGTGGTGCAGGATTCCGTTTCCATGAACCTTGCGGCCTACAATCAGCAGGGCGAAATGATTCCCGGATTTCCCCTGTATGTCGGTCCGGCTGTTCAAGCAGGCCACCAGCCGGTTCATCCGGTTATTTTTGGGACGCGGTTGTATGCTGTGAGCCACAGAGGTGATCTCAAGGCTTGGGCGCTTCCCCGGCTGCAAGATACCCGCTGGGGGAGCCGCTACGGCAATGAACCGTATAACAAGGTTACAGGGCGCATTTCAGGAAGCGCCCCGCCGGAAGCGACATCCTCCATACTGGTTCGGTCAGAGACCTACAACTGGCCCAACCCGGCCAGGGATGAGACCCACATTCGATACCAGACTTCTGGTCCCGGAGAGGTGAAAATAAAAATTATTACCGTGAGTGGCCGCATCATCTTTGATCAGCGTTTCGATGTGCGCGGGGGATCCCCGGAGGAGCAGCGTATTTCCACAGCCGGCTGGGGCAGCGGCATCTACCTTGCCCGGGTTACGGCCAATGTCAATGGAAAAAAAGCAAGCAAACTGGTCAAAATTGCGGTAGTACACTGATGTCGAATCGATCCAAACATATTGGACTCCTGCTTTTCTGTCTCGCAGCCTGCATCTTGCTGCCGCAACAGGGTGCGGCCCAGCTCTCACCCTCAAACTACGACTATCCTTTCCACCACCTCAAATGGTATACTTTGGAGAGTGAACATTTTCTGGTTCACTTCCAGGAGGGGAACAGCCGATCGGCACAGGTAACCTCCCGTATCGCCGAAGAGATTTATCCCCATATTACGGAATTATACGGGCTCGAACCGACCTCCAGGACCAGCATTGTGCTCAATGACCGGGAGGACTACTCCAACGGTGCGGCCTACTTTTTCGACAACCAGATTGAGATCTGGATTCCCGCCCTCAACTCCCCCCTGCGGGGCACCCACAACTGGCTTCGGGATGTGATAAGCCACGAATTTACTCATATCGTACAGCTGGAAAGCGCCATGAAACGGGGACGCAATCTACCCGCAATCTATTTCCAGTGGCTCTCCTACGAGGATGTCCGCCGCCCCGATGTACTGTACGGATATCCCAAAGGATTGATTACCTATCCCTTTTCTTCGATAAGTGTACCGGGTTGGTTCGCCGAGGGGGTCGCCCAGTACCAGCGCACGGGGTGGAGCTATGACACCTGGGACTCGCACCGTGACATGGTCCTGCGCACAGCCGTGCTCAATGACCGGTACCTCTCCTTTGACGAGATGGGAACCTTCAGCTCCAAGACCAGCCTGGAGCGCGAGCAAGTATACAACCAGGGATTTGCATTTACCCGTTATCTCGCCCAGCAGTTCGGGGAGACGATATTTCGCGATATCAGCCAGGCCCTGGGCCAACGGGGTATCACAACCATTGACGAAGCCATTCAGCAGGCCACCGGAACGAGCAGCGGCCGGCTTTTTAGCGAATGGGTCGCCCGGCAAACATCTTTTTACGAGAATGCTGTACGGTCGATCCAACCGGGACGTACCGACGTAGTCGAATCGCAGGGTTTTTTCAACTTCCATCCCCAATATTCTCCGGACGGCTCCCGGGTAGCTTACCTTTCTAACAAAAGGATTACCGAGTCGGCCGTCTCTCTATATGTCAAAAAGCGGAATCAGCAAGATGGCACCCTCACTATGCTGGATCTCGGTTCAGTGCCCGCCGGGAACCAAATCCAATACCAATGCGGGTTTAGTGAACAGCCGCTGATCAACCGCATCCGTTCGTCATTTTCGTTTTCACCGGATGGTAACCGGTTGATTTTCACGAGAGCCGGACTCAACCCGCACGGAGAACGGTATAACGACCTCTTTTTCTATGATTTTGAGACCGAAAAAACCGACCAACTGACGCAAAGTGAAAGGTTGTACGATCCTGCCTGGAGTCCCGGCGGACATCATATAGCAGCTGTCCAGCTGCAGCAGGGAACGGCCAACCTGGTGCTGGTAAATCCCGCTGATGGCTCTATAGAAAAGCTGACTGATTTCAACGACGGGGAGCAAATTTATACTCCAGCATGGCACCCGAACGAGCAATCGATCTATTTTGCCTACGGCGAAAACCACGGCCGTTCCATACGGAGCATAAACCTGCCAGACGGGCAGACCGAGACAGTGCTCAAGAAATCACTGCTTGACTACCGTGATCCCCTTGTGGGAAAAAACGGGCGGTACCTTTACTACAGTGCCGATCCTGATGGAATTTTCAACATCTACCGGATTCCGCTGCAGGGGACCCCAAATCCCCAAAAACTTACCAGCGTTACGGGCGGTGCATTTATGCCTGACGTGGATAGCACTGGAACACTTATGTACGCAGAATATCGGTCGGAGGGATACAAAATCGTCTCCAAAAAACTGCCGGAAACCCAGGACACAGCCGCTCGGGGCCGCTATCAACCCGATTATGGCACACTAATATCGGCCGTTGCTTCCGGAGATTCCGCCAGGTCGTTTGGCGAATACTCAAATATCCTCCAATATGACGATCGGGATCTCGACCCTCTACCGGAATCCACCATTGCGCGGGCTGATACGGGCACCGTTACGTTCAACGTGGCTACCGCCAACACCAGTGACCGGCGGCAACTGTATCGTTATGAGCAGGAGTTCACCAATTTTAATTTTTATCCCGTCATTCGATTCGACAATTACTCCAAGTTCCATGGCAGCAACCATTCGCTGCTCAAGGCGGGCCGGGTCGGGGAACTTGGAGAAAACCTGCTGCGGGATCTGAAAGTGGGGACCTATTTTGACTCCCGCGAAGTTACCGATCGGCTCAACATCTTCGGTGGGGCGCTCTTCGGGCTGGGCTCCCGCGATGCGGATGGTGTAGGCGATTTCTTCAGCCTCTCGCGTCTCAGCGACCTGGATCGCGACCTGTCTCTCATTACGGAATACCGGGGGCTTCCGTTTATCAAGAAACGATGGTCACCCACGCTTGCGGTAGAGCTGTACAACATGCGCCGAAATGTTGACGGTGGACTTTCCGTCGAGGAGTTTCCCTGCACCTCCTGCCTGCCCGATACCACAGCCGTGGATATCGCATACAACATATGGGAGATCGACCTGTTTCTGCGAAGTAAAATAAACGCCTATTCCATGGTTGAGCTCGGGCTCGGCTACACCCCGTACCGCGTACAGACCGACGCCTTTTTCTCACGCGAGCTGCAGCAGCTGGTTCCCTCCAGCTCCACCGAATATTACCGCAGTACCATGCTGACCGCAGCCTATGTCTATGAGGATTTTCTGCCCTATCCACACAGTGACAGCGCTCCCCTCGGCCTGCGCGCCAGCCTGCGGTACAATTACCGGCCCAGCGAACTGCTCGAAAATTTTGAGATTGAGGAAGGTACCCTGTCCCCTGTTTACCGCTCCTCTCGCAACCATTCGATGGAACTGAGTGCGCGCTACGGGTTCAGGATGGGAGAACGCTCCACGGGACAGGTCTTCTCCCGGCTTTTCAGCTACTTCAACAATCCTGCCGACTCCTTTTATCTCGACTACATCGGCGGGTTTACCGGCATGCGCAGTTATCCCTATTTCGCTCTTTCCGGGAATAAGACGGCCTTTTCTCAGCTTTCTTATATTTTCCCGCTGTTTACCGATATCAACGAACAGGTTGGGCGTCATACTTTTGACAAGCTCTTCCTCCGACTGTTCGGGGAGGTCGGCAACGGCTGGAACGGGCCGGAGGGCACAGGTCAACAGCTTAAAACCGGGCTTGGAGCGGAACTCCGATTTTCACTGAACAGCTATTACCTGTACCCGCTCAAATTTTTTATCAGCGGAGCTTACGGATTTAACCAGTTTGATGTTACCTTACCTGATGAATTTATCACCGGATCGGCTTCCAACAAGGTTACCTACGGAAGAGAGCCTCTTATTCATTTCGGGTTAACATTTGATTTCGAAATTCTGAACAAATGACTAGAATATTCAGCTATAGCCTGGTTTTCTTGCTGGCATCCGGAACTCTGGCGGCCCAGCCGTTGAGGAAGAACCTCTCTTCGGATCCGGTAAAGACGGGAAACAGGTTCTCCGTTGAGACCCCGCTAACGATGCGGGATTTCCGCTATCAGGGAGGCCGCTCCTCTTCACCATCCGGACTCGTTCAGGCCATGCGAACCAAACCGGGCGTCGCCCTCCTCAGCTCAGGACTGATCCCCGGGCTTGGACAGGCTGCCAACAGCAAATGGATGCGGGCCGGCGCTTATTTCCTGGCGGATGCGATCCTGCTGGCCGTCCACCTGCGCAGCCGGCAGCGGGCAGAAGAGCTCCAGCAACAGTATGAACAGTTTGCTGACAGGAATTGGAGTGTCGTCACCTATGCCCAATGGCTGGTCGACTACCATAAATCGAACGGGATATACAGCCAGAATGAGCATATCGATGAACTGGAGCAGCAGGTGAACGGGCGGCAGGCCGCCTATAATCCCGACATAGACTGGGAAACAGTAGATTTGCAAACCCTGCGGGAGGTGGAACGCCATACCCCGTTCATTACACCCGACGGAACGGCGGGAAACAACTTCTCCCATTTTATGCCGGAGTACGGGTCCCAGCAATACTACGAACTGATCAGCAAATACTACCAATACGGTCCCGGCTGGAATGATTTTGGGATAGATCGCCACGGAGAGCCCCTGGACAGCCAATATCAACTTTCATGGAACGGGGAGGATATGCCACCCCATTTTTTTGAAGGTGCCAGCCTTGCCGATCAATTTAACGACAAATACCGCGTGGCCGGGAACATGCTGGCCTACATGCTCTTAAATCATGTAGTTTCCGCATTTGATGCGTTTATTACGGTCAAAATCAACAACAACCGGCTGGAAACGGAATCAAGCCTTTTCGGGGCTCGTCAATTTATCCTGAAATATCACTTTTAAGATAACCGTTATGAACCGTATCTTCGAGATATCATGCTACATTACCTGAAAGACATACTAACCAGCAAAAAATTCTACGTTACGCTTTTGAGCGTAATACTTGTGGGATCAGGACTGTTACTGGTCCTCGACGAATATGTCATGCCTGAATACACCAATTACTACGAAGGGGTGACTGTACCGGACGTGCGTGAGCTGTCTCTTGATGAGGCGGAGGAACTGCTGACCTCCTACGGCCTGAGATACGAGGTAACCGACCGCCGGGCAAACATGGCCTTTCCCGCAAATTACGTGATAGACCAGACCCCGATTCCTGCTGAAATAGTAAAACCAAATCGAAAAATATATCTCACGGTAAATACTGAATCCAACCCCACGGTGACGGTACCCAAGGTGGAGGATCTCTCGTTCAGGAACGCAAAAATCCAGCTTCAAAATTACGGACTTGCCGTGGGAACGGTCAGTTATGAGTCCTCGAGATTCAAGAACAGCGTGATGCGCCAGTCGATTGAGCCCGGCCGAACGGTTGACAAGGGAACCGTCGTGGACCTGGTCGTGAGCGACGGACTGGGAGAAAAGATGGTTGACGTTCCGGACATTGTCGGCCTTCGCCTTACCGAATCCCAGCAAAAACTGCGGGAGGCAGGGTTGCGGGTGGGAGAGCTCCGCTTTCAGCCCAGCAAAGAGGTTGAGCCTAACTTCGTGCTTGATTATACTCCCCGGGAGGATCAGGTGGTGGAGGGCGAAACGATAAACCTTGTTGTCTCTGAACGGTTCGACGTCAAAGAGGAGAGCGAATCGGGGGCGGTTCAGGCAGATACCACCTACATTGAATCTGATACCCTCCAGCAAAACGAACAAAATTAACAAATGGATTTTACACTCCCGGTACTGGCACCTTCAATACTGGCCTCTGACTACGCCAATCTGGCCGAACAGATTAACAAGTGCGAGCAGGGGGGGGCGCAATGGATCCACTGCGACAGCATGGACGGCCATTTTGTACCCAATATCACATTCGGGCCCGGAATTATTGAGGCGGTCGGCCGGGTTACCGACCTGTTCCTGGATGTACACCTGATGATTGAGCAGCCCGACCGCTACCTCGAAGATTTTATTGATGCGGGAGCCGATCAAATTACGGTTCACTTTGAAACCTGTACGCACCTGCACCGGACCCTGCAGGTGATCAGGCAGCACGGGGCGCTGGCGGGAGTGGCGGTAAATCCGGCCACCTCTCTCCGAAACATAGAACCCGTACTTGATCTGGTGGACCTGGTATTGATTATGAGCGTCAATCCCGGTTTTGGCGGACAAGATTTTATTCCCAATACCTATGACCGACTGAAAAAAATGGCTGCCTGGCGCAGAGAGGGCAACTTCAACTACCTGATATCAGTAGACGGTGGGGTAAACTCTGAAAATATTGAGAAGGTGACCCGCGCCGGGGCCGACGTACTGGTGGCCGGCAGCGCCGTTTTCAAGGCGAAAAATATCCCCAAACGCATTCAAGTGCTTCAAAAAAAGGCTGTCGCGGGAAGCCAGGAGTGGGTATAGGAACCGGTGACATGCCAGCTGCATGACATGCAGAACATTCGGATCGGCGATCTTCTTCACTCACAATTTTTTTAATACATTTCACATAAATCCTTATCTTTATTTTTGAAATTGGTTTTGGAAACCATGGCGTTTGCCCAAATTCAATTCCCTGAACAAAAAGGGTAACCTGCGGTTTCCCAAAGCCCGTGAATTAAGTGTAATTAAATGTGTTGAGGAACGCCTATCGCGACAGAACAGAACATCGGTGAAGAGACCATTCATATAGAAGATGTAGAACCTGTCCTTGTCCTTGGTTTTGAGGATGAGCATCTCACCAAACTTGAAAAGGCATTCCCGGATACCACCATTACCGTGCGAGGCCGCAGCATCAAACTGAAGGGGCCGGAAAAAGATCTTGATGAGCTGGCAGAAGTGCTTGAAGAGCTTATCGACATGGTCGACCGAAATGGCGACCTGACCACCGGTGATGTCGACACCGTTCTTGCCCTTAAAACGGGTGGCGACTCGACAACCACCACAACCAACCCGCTGCGCGGGCCGTCCGGTACCTCGGAAGATTTTATCCTGAACTCTCAGTCCGGCCAGACCATTACGGCCAAAACGCCCGGACAGAAAGAGATCGTAGAAGCTTCTGAGCAGAATGATATCGTTTTTGCCATCGGTCCCGCCGGAACGGGCAAAACCTATACTTCGGTGGCACTGGCGGTCCGGGCGCTCAAGTCCCGGCAGGTTAAAAAAATCATTTTGGCCCGCCCGGCGGTGGAAGCCGGCGAAACACTCGGATTCCTGCCCGGCGATCTCCGCGAAAAGATCGACCCCTACCTGCGCCCGCTCTACGATGCGCTCGAGGAGATGATCGAGTATGACCGGCTGGAACTGCACCTGGCCAAAAATGTGATCGAAATTGCTCCGCTGGCGTACATGCGCGGTCGTACCCTCAACAACGCTTTCGTTATCCTGGATGAAGCCCAGAACGCCACCAACATGCAGATGAAGATGTTCCTGACCCGCATCGGGTTTAACAGCAAGGCGATCATCACCGGCGATATTACACAAACCGACCTTCCCCAAAAAAGACACTCCGGACTGATCTCAATCCAGGATATCCTCAAAGATATCGACGGCATCCGCTTTGTCTATCTCAATCAAGACGATGTAGTTCGGCACCGGCTGGTTCGCGAAATTATTGACGCCTACGACCGGCATGAATCAAAGAACGACCGTGGCAAGTAGCCTCGGCTTCACACTTTTTTGAATGTTGAAATGTCAGGCCGGAGCAAAAACTAATATTCAGCACTGGATCTTTTAATGGCAGAACAACCCGGAACAAAAACCAGCGCAACAGTCCACCCGCTTTACGAAGGCACCTTCAGCGTGGGCACCGACAAAAAATTTAATAGAATTGATCGTGACGATCCCCCGGCGAAGGGAGCCCTTAAAATATCCCTGAACCCCTTTTTGATCAAAACCGAAACCAGGAACTACCTGTTTGATGTGGGTATCGGCGATTTTGGAGAAGGTACCACCACTGAAACCATCAAGGAAAATCTATCAACCCACGGGGTCGCCGACTATGAAATCACCGACATCATCTGCAGCCATCTGCATTACGATCACATCGGCGGACTCGCGGGACGCAGCTCAGGATTCTGGGAACTGACATTTCCCGATGCCCGGCTCTGGGTTTCGGGCCGGGCCTGGCAGCAGGCCACTCAAAAAGACACCTACTACGACGATGAGAAGACCCAGTTCCTGCACTTTGTCGATGCCCGGGCCGATCTTCATTTTTTGGATGAGCAGGCGGCCCCCTACCCGGAAATTACGGTGGAGGAAGTAGGCGGCCATACCGAGCACTCCCAAATAATCTGGTTTGATGATGGAGAATCCCGGTACATGATGGCCGGTGACGTGCTGGCCGTGCGCGGCGAGGTTAACCGGAAGTTTGCCGCCAAATACGACTTCGAACCGGAACGCAGCATGGAAATACGAAAACGAATATTGGAAAAGGCATATGAGGAAGATTATATCATCATGGGTTATCACGACAGTCACCATCCCCTCTTCCGCCTGAGTGACTACAGTGAAAAAAAAGGCTACACGATCGAAAAGATCGCCGCCGATGCCGATTCCTGATTATATCAGTGAAATTACACGATACCTGTTCAGGAAAGGAGTTCCGGATGCTCCAACATCCGTTATCATACTGGGTTCGGGTCTGGGTGACTTTACCGGTCAGATCGACATTACGGGCGCGATCCCCTATGCTGATATTCCCCGCTTTCCCACAACTTCTGTCGAGGGACATAGGGGAAATCTGATCTGCGGGAAGGTTGGCAGCAGCAACGTTATCGCTTTTTCGGGGCGGTTCCACCATTACGAGGGCTTCTCTTTTGAACAGACCGCCCTGCCGGTATACCTGGCCCGGGCTCTCGACGCGGAAAAGCTGATTATCTCCAACGCTGCGGGCGCCATCAACACCACTTTTTCGGTGGGCGACCTGATGGTGATTGAGGATATAATACGCCAGAACCACGCTGTCTCTCCAACGGGGCACGCAAAGTTTCGCTATTCACATCGCCCGTGGGTGGACCGCGTTCGTAAGCTGGCGGCGGAACGGGACATCGTTACCCGGCAGGGAACGTACCTCTATGCCAAGGGCCCCAACTATGAAACCAAGGCTGAAATTCGCGCTTTTCGCACTATGGGAGCCGATGCGGTGGGAATGAGTACCGTCCCGGAACTGACGGAAGCAGCCCGGCTCGGCATCAAAACCGTCGCAATTTCACTGATCAGTAACATGGCGACGGGAGTCAACCACGGCAAGTTGAGCCACGAGGAGGTCGCCGAGGCTGCCGGCCTCCGAACCACTGATTTCAGCGTGCTGATAAAAGCACTTATCAAAATGTTATAAATTCTTCAGCTTCACCTTTGAATACTTTTTGATATGAAAATAGAAGCCCTTTTTAATAATTCGGAGGGACCTTTGCAGAACCTGCTATTTTGCCAGGCGGAAACGAGGGGTTTGCAAAGCCTTCTAGAAAGCTATTGTTACCGGCTACAATTCCCTGAATACGGTCAAATTACATTCTGTCATCTCTCCGGAATGATCTAACAGGTAGCGAGCTGCATCAACCGGAAAACTCGCTGCAGGATACTGGTACTGCATCCAACTAATAGAGATTCACAATCACACCAAAAATCAATTCTGAACAGATCTGTAACAAGATCACTTCGTTTTTTTGACTGATCTCCCGGCAAATTGTAACACCTGAAGCAATTTTTCGTTAATTCACAACGAGTGTATGCGAGAACAATCGCCAGTTGACAGTTTTATCTCGATCATTATTTTATCATTTCAATGTTTAGAATTCATGAGGTACAATTTTTTTGCATATTTATTCAAGCAGCTCAACAATTCTCATCCAACTTCAAACATTAATCCAATCAGGAGACGCATGAAGTCTAACAACCTGCTCCTCACTATCTGCCTTGCGTTGCTGCTCTTTTCTACGGGGTTCAATGCCGGGGCGCAATCTCTTGAAGATTTCGAAGAAAAAGTAACCGAGTTCACCCTTGACAACGGCCTTACATTCCTCGTCGTCGAGCGACCGATCGCGCCGGTAGTCAGCTTTGTGACCTACGTTGATGTCGGCGGGGCCAACGAACCGGTGGGGCACACCGGCATCGCCCATATTTTTGAGCACATGGCGTTCAAGGGTACCCATTACATCGGCACCACTGACTGGGAAAAGGAGAAAAAAGTCCTGGAAAAGCTGGACCAAACCTACCGGCAGTGGCTCAGTGAGAAGTACAGCGCCACTCCGGACTCTGCCCGGCTCTCCACCCTCTGGGAGCAGTTTCAGCAGCAGCAGGAGGAGGCAAAGCAGTACGTGGTCAACAACGAGTTTTCACAGATTATCGAACGCAACGGGGGGACCGGCCTCAATGCCGGGACCGGCGCCGACCAGACGGTCTATTTTTACAGCCTCCCGGAAAACCGGACCGAACTGTGGTTCAGCCTGGAATCGGACCGTTTTAAGAACCCGGTATTCCGCGAGTTTTATGTTGAAAAAGAGGTCGTCCGCGAAGAGCGCCGCATGCGCACCGAGTCGAGCCCGGTCGGACGTTTGGTGGAAGAATTTCTGGCGGTGGCCTACACAGCCCATCCCTACGGGCGCCCGGTGGTCGGCTGGGATTCCGACATCACTGCCACCACAATGGAGGATGCCCGCCAGTTCTACGACACGTACTACGTCCCCAACAACATCACGATCGCCCTCGCGGGGGATGTGAATCCCGATGAAATAAAAGAGCTGGCCGAAACCTATTTTGGTGACCTACCGGAAGGTCCGGAACCCCCGCCCGTTTATACCGAGGAGCCGGAACAGCGGGGGGAGCGCCGGTTTGAGATGATCGAGCAGAACCAGCCGATCTTCCTGATGGGCTATCACACCGTGGCGCAGGATCACCCCGACTTTGAAGCGCTTCAGCTTTTAGGCAGCGTTATTTCCGAGGGTCGTACCTCCCGTCTTTACCAGCGCATGGTAGAGGATGAGCAGACCGCCCTGCAGGTTTCGGCGTTCAACGGGTTTCCCGGCACCAAGTTTGAGACGATGTTCATGACACTGGCGGTTCCCAACCAGGGCGTCAGCCTGGATACGGTGGAGACGACCATCTACGAGGAGATCGAAAAAATCAAGAACGGTGACATCACCCGGGCTGAACTGGAACGGGCCAAGACCAACGCCCGTGCCAACCTGATCCGCAGCCTTGACTCCAACACCGGGCTGGCCCGCGCCTTCGCCGCTGCCGAAGCTCAAAAAGGCGACTGGCGCAGTGTATTTACCGACCTCGACGACCTGCAGGCGGTCACGCTGGAGGACCTGCAACGCGTAGCGCAGACCTACTTTACCAAAGACAATCGCACCGTTGGTATCATCAGGAACGAAGAACAGTCACAGTCAGAGGAGGTCGCCGATGCAAACTGATAAGAAGAGTAACGTGAATCTCATGAACCAGTCAGGAGAACGAATGATGAAACGGTTTACCAGTCTTGTAGTTCTGATCTTGTGCGCAGGACTTGCAACTGTGCATGCCCAAAAACGGTACGACGAGCTCAACTTCCCCGAACTAAATGAGTTCCAGCGCCCGGAAGTAGAGACCTTTACGCTGGACAACGGCATCAGGGTTTTCCTGGTGGAAGATGACGAGCTCCCGCTCATCGATCTCTCCGTCAACATTCGCACCGGCGGCGTGCTGGTACCCAACGAAAAAGCCGGCCTCGCATCCATCACCGGCTCGGTGATCCGCTCGGGCGGCTCCGAGAACTATCCCGCTGATACGCTCAATAAAATCCTGGAAAATCGGGCCGCAAGCATGGAGACGGGTATCGGTTTTACCTCCGGCGGAGCCAGCATGAATGTACTGAAGGAGGATTTTAGCGAACTCCTTCCAATCTTTGTGGATCTCCTGCAGAATCCGGCCCTGCCACAGGAGAAAATTGAGCTTGAAAAGAAGCAGGTCAAAAGCAGTATTTCACGACGCAATGACAACCAGCAGCAGATCGGATCCCGTGAGTTCGAACGGCTGATCTACGGGGAGGACTCGGTATACGGGCGGCTCACGGAATACGAGACGGTGGATAACATCACGCGGGAGGACCTGGTCAATTTCCACGGCGATCACTTTGTTGGAGCCAATATGATGGTCGGTGTTGTCGGGGACTTTGACGCGGATCAGATAAAAAAGCAGTTGAGCAACGCATTCAGCAGCATTGAGGCGGGGCAAAAAACGGCACTCGACTTCCCGGAAATTGACTACGAGTTCAACCGCACGATCAACCTGGTTGACAAGCCGGATGTAAACCAGAGCTATGTGCTGATGGGACATATCGGCGGGCTGCGCAGCAATCCGGATTACCCGAAAGTGCAGGTGATGAATGAAGTGCTGAGCGGCGGCTTTTCGGGACGGCTGTTCCAGGTGGTGCGTACCGACCTTGGGCTGGCCTACGCGGTATTTGGCTCCTATGAGATGAACACCTTCTATCCCGGGCAGTTTTACACCGGGGTGATGACCAAGAGTTCGACTACGGCCGAAGCGATCGACGCGATCATTGAGCAGATCAAGCGCCTGCAGGAGGAACCGATTCAGCCGGAGGAACTCCGTGATGTCAAGGACCAGTTCCTTAATTCAATGGTGTTCCGGTACGACAGCTATGAAGAGGTGTTGAGCCGCCGCCTATCCAACGAGTACCGAGAACTGCCGCCCGACGCTTTTGAAGAGTTTATCGAAGGGGTCCGCAACACCACCATAGAAGACGTTCAAAAGATGGCACAAAAGTACCTGAAGCCAGACAGCATGCAGATCCTGGTGGTGGGCAACAAGCAGGAGATCGGAGACCAGCTTGAAAAATATGGAACCGTCAACGAAATCGATATCAGTATCCCACAACCGGGGCAGGATGGCGCCGGTGAGGAGGTTGCCGGTGATGCCCAGAAAGGCCGCGCCCTGCTGGATAAAATGTCAGATGCGATCATTGCGCCAGACCAGCAGCTCGACAGCGTTACCGTGGAGGCGGAAGTCACACAGTTTGGCTCCAATGTTCCCGGTGGCAGCATGACCGTGCAGGTTACGCAAACCGTGGACTATCCCGATGCGATTACCCAGACGGTGGAGACCCCCAACGGTACCATCACGCTGAACTATGAAGGCGGTAAAGGCACGATGTCCATGATGGGCCAGGAACGTCCCCTGCCACCGCAGCAAGCACAATCGCTCAGGGAGAGCCTGAACCGAAAATACCTGGCCGTGGCACTCAACAGTGACGAACTGAATCCCCGGTTTATCGGTATGGAAGAGGTCGAAGGCACGCAGTACGCAAAGCTCAGCATCAAAATAAATGATAAAAACATCACCTATCTGGTTGATCCCGAATCCGGTTATCCCGGGATCATGCGGTACCAGCAGTTCAATCCACAGGAGGGGAGCCAGGTGCATGTGGAGGAACGCTATTCCAACTGGCAGACCGTAGATGGCATATCATATGCCTACTCTGAAACTACATTCAGTGACGGTGAAAAAGCGGCTGAATCCGTTATAAAATCTCATGAAGTACATTAAATCCGAACGTGGTTATCGCGTTAAAAACGACCCAGCTTTATTAAAAACAAAAGTTCATTCGCCCTAAGTCTCTCTTCTCCAGAGGGACTTTGGGTATGGCTTTTCAACACTCCTTAAAATAAATTTCAATACTGGATCCATGAAATCTATCTGGAATCCCCGTCCTGCTACTGAAGAATACGGTTCATTCTACCAAAAATATATCGATAAGCTGCCCCCGGGCAATGTCATCGATATATTGGTCAAACAGCGGGATGAGGTTTGTACACTCATCGATTCGCTGGACGAAAAAAAAGCGCTATCCCGCTATAAAGAAGGGAAATGGACGGTCAAAGAGGTGATCGGGCACCTGATCGACAACGAACGCGTTTTTTCCGTACGGGCCCTGGCGATCTCCCGCAACGACCCGGGAGAATTACCGGGGTACGACCAAGAGGCATATGTGAGAGAATCCAATTTGAATCAACGGAGCCTGCAAAATCTACAGGGAGAATATGAAGGGCTTCGCACCTCCAACATTCAGATGTTTTCCGGGTTCAGCGAACAGATGCTCAATCGAACGGGTATTGCTAACAACTACTCGCTGTCGGTCCGTGCTATCCCGTTCATTATTGCCGGGCACGAGCGGCACCACCTGGAGCTGCTGGAAAAGCGGTATGAAATTGAGCTACCCGGTGGATAGGGAATGAAACAGCTCAGCCCGAATTCGTCCCCAAACGCAACTGATGTTCACAATTCCTGATTCCTCGATGAGGCTGTATCTGCGATTTATTCCCTCACCAACTGCTCCTCTTTAACGAAAGAGGGAGACCTGTTTTCCGCGTTACCCAGGGAGAGTATTCCCATAACCACCTGCTCGATATTCGCCACCTCATTCAGGGTGATAATCCGCCCGCATTCCAGCCACTCTTCCAGATGATCTTCCTCCCCAAAGAGCGACTCCAGGACCGTCACCCCGAGCTCTTCCATAGCCGCGGCGTTGCACTGCTGTTCATACTGGTTCCGGATCGGTATCGTAAGCAGTTTTTTCCCCATAAACATCGCCTCTGCGCACATCTCAAAGCCGGAGCTGCTGATGACCCCGCCACAGCTTTCAACACTTTCGAGAAACTCGTTGTTGCCAACCGGGTGTACCAGCACATTCCTCCTCCGGTAAAACTGCTCGCAATCAGGTGAAAAAACATGCCATTGATGGTGATCAAATTTTTGAAATATTGAGATCAGGAGATCCGGGTCGTAAGCCGGAAGATAAACCGTAATATGATTCTGGTGTTCGGGCGACAGCTCAAGAATATCAGACCGGATGATCGGCGGCTCCACAAACCGATCGTACGGCCTGAAATGGAACCCGATGGCGTGATCGGCCGGGGCAAAATGCTTGAGGATCGCCTCGGCCGCCGGCGACCGCTTTTGGGGGCGCGGCGTCTCTTCCGAAAGAAACGCGGCCTGGTGACTAAGCGCTACACTTGGCACATTTTCCTTTCGTGCGGCCCACGCTGTCACCGGCTCATAATCACTGATCACCAGGTCATATTCCAGGACCGGGATGGAATGGATATCGGCAAGGAAGCGGACGGGGCGAAGCGCGCGCAGCGTCTCGAGTATCGATACGCCCCCGGTGTTGTCGTAGTTCATGCTAATGCCATACTTTCGATAACGAACCGGGCGCTCCAGGTTCAGCTGGCAGTTGTGGCCGCTGATCAGCACATCCACCTCTGCGTGCCTCCCAAGTTCCGGCAGCAATTCCCGGGCCCGGCTCAGATGTCCGTGACCGGTGCCCTGTATTCCGTATAATATCTTCATCCTATAACAGCCACTTCGTTCACAGATTTACGGACAGGAATTTCAACCGTGGTTTCTTTATTGATGAACTGATCCTCGTTGTATTTGTACATCGACCACTCCTGTCCGTCAAACTCAAGGGCGGTAAGGTTTTCGACCCAGTCGCCCGAGTTCATATAGATCACGGATCCCTCCTCACTCGTAAATCCCCTGATCTTCGGCTGGTGAATATGACCGCATATCACGTAATCATACCTGTTCTGGATGGCCAGCTCTATCGCGGATATCTCAAAATCATCAATAAATTTGACCGCTTTTTTTACGCTGTCCTTTATTTTTTTGGAGAGCGAGATTTTCCCGTATCCCAGCTTTTCACCGACATAGTTCACTAGACGGTTCAGCAGGATCAACAGGTCGTACCCCTGACCGCCAATTTTGGCTATCCACTTGGTGTGTTTCATGGTAATGTCGAATATATCCCCGTGAAAAATCCAGACTTTTTCCCCGTTCAGCTCCAGTACCAGTTTGTCCCTGACGAAGAGCGGACCAATCTGCAGGCGCGATATCTTGCGGATTACTTCATCATGATTTCCCGTCAGGTAGTAAATATCGGTACCGTTGGCCAGCATGCTCAGGAAACACCGGACCACCTGCATGTGGGAGTCTGGCCAGTAATACTTTTTAAAATTCCAGATATCGAAGATGTCTCCGTTCAGCACCACGATACGCGGTTCTATGGAATTGAGATACTGGGCCAGCTCCACTGCATGGCAGCCCACCGTCCCCAGGTGGAGATCCGAGAGGACGACAACATCAACAGGGCGTTTATTCATGGGTTTGTCAATCATTTATCCCAAATTAAAGAAACCTGTGTTACCTGTTGATATCCAGAATATTAAATTAGTGTGATTGTTCTAACCCGGGTTTACCTCACCAAGAGATTTGTTTTTCAGCAAGGAGAAGGGCAAATGGCTGCGCAGGTGTACATCGGTACGTTGAACAGGTGATTTGTGCTTCAACGCAGCTGGAAAAGGCCAATTTCCAGCCTTTTCCAGACAATAATGATAATTTAAATGATATAAGTTATTGTCACTCATAAAGTGACGTAATTTTATCCGAAATACTTGTGAGAAATTCGGGCTAATATGGTGTGGTAAAAAAATGGAGAAGGGAACGCGGAATCTCGCAGGAACAAACATACAGGGCCGTGTACTCCTTTTTTAACCCCAAAGTTGAAAAAAGTTTGGGCTTCGGGAAACGGCCTATTTTCTTACCTTGACGGCACAAGTTTAACAAAAAAGAGATCCAATGGCTGACGATTCGAAGCAAAAAATTGTACACGGCTTTCTGCCAAAAGATGAGACCTATTCCGTAACCCTCAATGCCGGGAAACACCAGCTCAAGGGCGATGAACCCGAGTCCGTAAAGGGCGGGAAAGATACCGGCCCCGACCCCTACGACTACCTGCTGATGGCCCTGGGATCATGCACGCTCATGACAGTGAAGATGTATGCCAACCACAAGGAGTGGCCGGTAGAGGACCTGTACGTTGAACTCCGGCACAACAAGCGGCACGACGAGGACTGCGAAAACTGCGATGATCCCAAAAGCAAGATCGATTTTATAGAAAAAGAGCTCATAGTAGAGGGTGACCTCTCGGAAGAGCAGATCGAGCGCCTCCTGGAGATTTCAAATCGATGCCCGGTCAACCGGACCCTTTTGGGAGAGATCAAGATCGAAGGGTCCATAACACATAAATAGCGCCAATCCCCATAAAAAAGCCTGCCCGAACATCGCGCAGGCCCTGCATAAAAAATGCCGGGTGTCAAGCCCCGGCTTCTTCCAGCAAATTCACGATACTGTCGTGATGGTAATAGTTGGCTTGGTCTTTGGCAGACCAGCCCCGGTCGTCGACAATATCGACCTCGCATTTGTGGTCAATTAACATTTTAACTATATGGTTGTGCCCCTTGCTTGCGGCCCAGTAGAGGGCGCTGGTTCCACGATTATCGCGGATGTTCACATCGGCTCCCTTGTTTAACAACAGCTGTACAATATCCGCATGGCCGTGCTTGGCCGCCTTCATCAACGCCGTGCGTTTATGTTCGTCACTGGTGTTTACGTCGATACCGCCCTGAATGGCTGACTGTATTGCATCAATATCACCGTTCTCCGAAGCGTCCAGAAAGGTTTTCTTGTCCATACTCTATACCTCCGTATTACTAAATTTAAGGTGGGAATACATTTGTATTGTACGTCATTGGCGGTATATAATCAACTGAATTTGTATTTCTGTGACAGCTCTTTCCGCTGTAACAAGCGACTGGCAAACCGTGTATGTGCCCTCCCGGTACAATCCCCGAGTATCCCCAGGTATGAGAGACAACCTGGGATTTCAAATTTCGTTCAGTCTTTGTCCTTCGATCAGCATCCTTTTTAAAACGTCCCCGAGAAGGAAAACAGATATATTTTTTTACTTTGGATAAGCTTATTATCTTGTATTCGGTCATATACTATTACCTTTTGCGAAATTTGATATATTAGATGCAAATATATGCTTTAATAAATACCATCATCTAAAAGCAATATATTTCAGCATTCAGTGAGAACCGTGCAGCACATAATTTCGACTTTATTCCGTCCCGCCTCTTTTTTTAAAAGAGCTTGTACTCCTTTTCTCCTCTTTTTCCTGTTGCTTGGCGGGATGGCTCATGGCCAAGCCGATGTCGACAATATTTTGAACCGGGTTTCGACCGCTGAACGGAGCGATGGAGAGGGATATGTGGTCCGCTTTCATCTCGAACAGCAAGTCGACTCGTTCAAGGTTATGCAGTCCCGGACCGACCTCATCCAGATGACCCTGTATGGCGAGCAGATCAACAGCTCCGAAATCGAATACGATACAACCACCGTCGTCTATGATGAGATCGGTTTCTACAATCATCCTTTGGGCGTGGGAGTCGACCTCTATATCCCCGAGGATCAATATTTTATTGCCAATGCGTACCACGATCGCCACAGCAGCGACCTGTTGCTGGGGCTTACCTTTTCCAGTGAAGAGCGTGTTTCAACAATAGCTGAAAATATCGACCCGATCATATGGTCCAGTTTAACGATTTCAAGGGACAGCCTGCTGGCAGGTCCCTCAGGCGGCTTTTCAAGCGATAATGACTACCAGCTGATGAAAGATAAGATCCGGTTTGATGTCGTGGTCATTGATCCCGGTCACGGCGGACACGATCCGGGGGCCATCGGCTACAAGGGGACCCGCGAAAAGGATGTGGTTCTGGATATATCCAAAAAGCTGGGAGGCTACATCAATGAGTACCTGCCGGATGTAAAAGTGGTCTACACCCGTGAGGACGACAGCTTCGTGGGCCTCGAAGAGCGGGGAGAAATTGCCAACAAGGCGGAAGGCGACCTATTTATATCTATCCACTGCAACGTATTCAGCAACCGAAATACCCGCGGTACAGAGGTCTATTTCCTGGGACTTCACCGGAGTCAGGCAGCTTTTGAAGTGATGAAAAAGGAAAACAGCGTCATCCGGTTTGAAGAGGGTCCCGACAGAAGCGAAGAGCTCACCGAGGAAGACCTGCTTATTTATGAATTGGCCAACTCTGCCTATATGGCTACCAGTGAAAAACTGGCCGGGATGCTGGAACACCAGTTCGACCATCGTGCCAAACGCCATTCCCGCGGTGTAAAACAGGCCGGGTTTATTGTCCTCTTCCACGCCTCAATGCCGGCTCTTCTCGTGGAAACGGGCTTTATCAGCAATCCGAGTGAACAGCGCTATCTGACGAGCGACTATGGCCAAAGCATTATCGCTTCTGCCATATTCAGGGCCATTCGAAATTACAAGCTCGAATATGAAAAAAGCCAGAATTTTAAGACAAACTGAGATTACTTTTGGATCCCCTCGTCATAGGCGTGGCCGGAGGTACCGGTGCTGGTAAAACGACCGTCATCCGGCGTATTGCCGACCAGATTAACCCTGGAAATATGGTGGTGCTGGAACACGACTCCTACTACCAGGATCTTGCTCACCTCTCTTTCGAAGAGCGTAAAAAGCAGAACTTTGACCATCCCTCCGCGCTCGAAACCGAGTTGCTGGTCCGCCATATAGAAGCACTGAAAAAAGGCTGCCAGGTGGAAGTACCGATCTATGATTTTTCCCGCCACGTCCGAAAAGAGGGAACCAGGGTGGTAACACCTAAACCGGTGATCCTGGTTGACGGCATCCTTATTCTAAGCGAAAAGCAGTTGCGGGAGCTGATGGAGATTAAAATATTTGTCGATACGGACGATGACATCCGGCTTTTGCGGCGTATTCGCAGAGATATCGTTGAACGAGACCGCAGCCTCGAAGGGGTGCTCAATCAATATGAAAAGCATGTGCGACCGATGCACCTGGAGTTCGTGGAACCCAGCAAGCGGTATGCCGATATCATCATTCCGCGAGGAGGAGAAAATGAGGTCGCCCTGGAGATGGTCCAGGCCCTGATCCACAAAAAACTATCTGGTTAGCCAGCATTATCCGCCAATGGGATATTAACGGTATAGCCCGGAACGGTTTTTTACGCTGCTTTGCTCTTACATATGTATCTTCAAAAACAGATAACCTAAAAAACCCAGATCATGAATCTACAAGGCAAAAAGGCGATTGTTACCGGAGCCAGCCGTGGAATTGGCGCGGCCTTTTCACACGCTCTCATCAACAAGGGAACCACCGTCTACGGACTGGCCCGCAGCGAGGATAAACTTCGGCGGATTCGAGAGGCCTTCGGGGATCGTTTCATCCCTGTCAAAATGGACGTCACCGATCATGGAGCGATAGAGGCGTGGATTGCGGAGGAATTTGCAGGTTCTGAAAGTCCGGACATACTAGTGAATAACGCCGGACTGGGCTATTTTGGCAATGTGGATGATCTGCCGCTGGAGGAGTGGAACCGAATGATCGCAACCAACCTGTCGGGAGTGTTCTACCTGACCCGGCAAGTGGTTCCATTAATGAAAAAGCACCCCGGGGTTTGTCATATAGTGAACATCGCGTCCATTGCCGGTAAAATCGGGAACCCGCAGATCTCCGGATATAATGCCAGCAAGTTTGGCGTCAGCGGTTTCAGCGAAGCCCTGTTCAAAGAGCTGCGGTACGACGGCATCAAAGTTACCTGCCTGTATCCAGGCTCTATCGCCACCAACTTTTTTGACAACGCCGACCAGGAAACCCATTCCAACATGATGCAGCCCGAAGACGTAGCCACCGTCTTGACGAACGTGCTTGAGACGCCCGATAATTTTCTTATCAGTGACGTTACGATGCGTCCACTCAATCCCAAACGACCGGAAAATGAATAGGTATCAGGCTGTAATTTGTTTCCTGCTGCTGTCTCTCCTTGCAGCAGGGGTGGGTTGTTCAGAGGAGCTGACCAATCCACCGCCGGAAAATTTGATCGGGGAGGACACCTATATCGATTTGATAATTGAACTGCAGTTGCTTGAATCCTACCGCACCTCGATGCCCAGGGATTCACTCAGGGTCAGTATCGACTCACTCAGGCAGGTTATATTCGACAAATATGACGTTACCGAGCAGCAATTTGTGTCCAGCCATCAATATTTTCATCGGCAGGTAAAACCGCAGGTAGATCGTATCTCGAGGGCGATCGACAGTCTCCGGCAACAAATGGTGCGGGATGGAATCATGGACAGCACCCGGCTCGGCCAGTAATGGATGGGAGACCTGCCTGCGGCCGGCTTCTCTAACTCCAGTAAAATTTATTTTCCCTTGTTATAACCCGGCCCTCCCTGATCAGGAACGACAGCAGTGTCTTCAGCTCTGACCTCTTTTTGCCGGTTATTTCAGCAATTTCCCCGATCGCCTTTCCTCCATCATCCTGTAAAACATTTTGGATTTCCTGCAGATGCCTGCGACGAAGGTGTGCCTCCGGCTTATTGATCACCTCCAGGCAGTTGTCGCAATGGCCGCAGGGCTGAATATTCTCTTCTCCAAAATAATTTCTCAGGTAAACCTCCCTGCAGCCATCCGTCTCGATATATCCCAGCATATACTCCAGCTTCTTCAACAGGCTGTTCCGGTGTCCCTCCAGTTCCTGCTTTTGGAACGGGAGCCTGGAGACGCGCTCTTCGATCAACCGAACGAGCGGCATCTCCCCGATCGCCTCAAACTGCAGGAGCTGGTCGTGATCCTGCAACACCTGCAAGCCCTTAATAACCCCGTTTCGGGAGGTATCCAGCTTTCGTTGCAGGTAATCGAGCTCCAGGTGCTTCTTCTCCGCAAACGCCTCGGCCCCGAACTGCCGGTAGATCGTGTCCAGAAACGCCGACTTTCGCTGGTTCTCCCACTCATCAATCAACTCCCTGATTCGATCCTGGCTGGCCACAAACTGAAGTACGACCTGGGGAACCACCTTCTCAATCAGCTGAATAACACCCAGCTGATTGAGCACTTTCAGGGAAGAGTGCACAATCTTTTTAGGCAGATGCGATCGCTTGGTCAATGCTTCAATCGAAACCTGTTCAGCCTGTTCCATCTCAGATCCCAGGGCCAGGTTCAGCTCATCACACAAAACATGATACACCTGCTCAAGCTGCTCTTGCTCAGGATAAGAATCCTTGAGCCGCCGCTCCGCTTTTACGGCATCTGAAGGATTAAAAAGCAGTATGGGGAAGCTCTCAGTTCCGTCGCGCCCCGCACGCCCCGCCTGTTGGTAATAGGCTTCCAGCGAATAGGGCATCTCATAATGAATGACATACCGGCAGTCTGCCTTGTCGATACCCATGCCGAACGCGTTGGTGGCGACAACCAGCGGCACCCTTCCCTCGAGCCAGTCCTCCTGGATCCGATTCCGCTCCTCATTTTCGAAACCTGCATGATAGGCCGCCGTTTGAATACCAAGCTTCCGGTTTATCAGGTTTGCCAGTCGTTCACAATTACGCCGCGTTCCACCATAAATTAGTCCTGCACCATTATCAGCAGCCCTGCTTACCGCTTTCAGCAGCTTCGCATCCTTCCTGTTGCTTTGAATCACCCACCATTTCAAATTTGGCCGGTCAAAACCTTTGGAGATAATATTCGGGCTTTCAAATCCGAGGTTTTTAACGATGTCGTCACGCACTTCCGGGGTGGCCGTAGCCGTAAGGGCCAGCCATGTTACCGAATCGGCAATCGGTTCCAGCGACGGGCGGATATCCCGGTAGCTCGGTCGAAAATCATGTCCCCATTGCGAGATGCAGTGCGCCTCGTCAATGGCCACCAGGGTGATGTTCAATTTTTCCATTTCGGCTTCAAACAGATCTGTTTTGAGGCGTTCCGGGGAACAGTAAAAAAGCTTGTACATCCCGTTCCGGGCGTTTACGAATCGCTGCTCAATTTCCCAAAAAGATAGCGTGCTGTTGACAAATGTTGCCGGAAGTCCCCGCTCGTTAAGCTGTTGCACCTGGTCCTGCATCAGGGCGACAAGCGGAGAGATAACAAGGGTCAACCCCTCTTGTATGGCTGCCGGCACCTGGTAACAGAGCGACTTCCCCCCGCCCGTGGGAAAAAGCACCAGGGTCTCCTTTCGGTTCAGCACCGAACGAATCGCCTCATCCTGGCCCGTGTGAAAGGATGTATATCCCCAAATCTTCCGGAGACTCTGTTCTGCTTTCTCAAATAGTGATTCGCTCATAGAGTAACAAATATAAATATTAATAAGGGACCTTTGCAGAACCTGCTATTCTGTTGGAAGGGGGTTCCGTATCGACCTTTTAAACGGGAGTCCAACTCCCTCAAAACGAGAAATTGAGGGTTTTGCAAAGCCCTTAATAAGTTAAGTGTTGAAAGGATAAAAGTTGCATGTTTTCACTTCTGTATTCTCTTGCAATATTTAAAATGCAAAACACCTGAATAAATATTTGCATTATGCTGCAGGGAACCGTTATATTTCGATGCATGTTAAAATCAACGGGAAAATATTGTCAATTGCTAAACAGCAGCTTTGCTGTATACGCTCTTCCTGTACCACCACGATGCCTTCCTCTTCTTCCGCCGCGGCCCCTCCGGGCCTCATAAGATATCTCCATTCATCGGAGACAGGTTTACGCCCCTGCTCCGAATCAAACCGCCAAATCAACACCAATCACCAGACAGAATTCCTCTGAACGCTCTGTCTTACGTAAACTTACTACCAACATGGATATCAAAGTCACAATAGCCGACGATTCGCATCAAAAGTATGCCGAGGAGATATGTCAGCTTATGGAGGAGGCTGCTCATAAGCGGGGTACCGGGATTGCCAAACGGGAACCCGGTTATATACGGGCCAAGATGCGGGATGGAAAAGCGGTCATTGCCCTGGACAACGACAAATTCGTGGGATTTAGCTACGTCGAATCATGGAGTAACAAAGAATATGTTGCCAACTCCGGCCTTATCGTCCACCCCGACTATCGCGGCATGGGACTGGGGAAAAAGATCAAGCACAAAATTTTTGAACTTTCCCGCAAGAAATATCCCAAATCCAAAATATTCGGCATCACCACCAGTCTCGCGGTTATGAAGATCAACTCCGACCTGGGCTATGAGCCGGTTACCTTCTCGGAACTGACGCGTGACGACACCTTTTGGGACGGCTGCCAGAGCTGCCCGAACTACGATATTCTGAACAGCAACAATCGTAAAAACTGCCTCTGCACCGGCATGCTCTATGATCCCGAGGAGAAAAAGAAGAAAGAGAAGAAGCGCAAGCAGCAGGAGAAGGAAAAAAGGTGGGAACGCTTTAAACGCTTTCTCAAACTGAAGAAGAAACAGTTTATCCGTAAAACCGAATCGATTCTAAAATTCAAAATTGGATGGCAATGAGTAACAGCAAAAAAGTAGTGCTGGCCTACAGCGGGGGGCTCGACACCTCCTACTGCGTGGCCTACCTGAAGAATGAACTGAATCTCGAGGTTCATACCGTCCTGGTGGAAACCGGCGGATTTACCGAAGAAGAACTGAACGAGGTGGAAGAAAAGGCACTTTCGCTGGGGGCCGCCTCCCACAAAACCATCGACGAAGTAGACGATTTTTACCAGCAGATCATCCGGTACCTCGTATATGGAAACGTGCTGAAAAATCACACCTATCCCCTTTCGGTGAGCGCCGAGCGGGTTTCGCAGGCCATCGCCGTGGCAGAATACGCGAAGACGCTGAATGCTGATTACATCGCCCACGGAAGTACGGGCGCCGGCAACGACCAGATCCGGTTCGATCTCGTATTTAACGTGATGGTCCCCGACCTCGAAATCCTGACGCCAATCCGTGACCAACAGCTTTCGCGCGAGGAGGAAGTCGAATTCCTGAAAGGCTACGGCGTAGACCTGGACTGGGAAGAAGCGCAATACTCGGTCAATAAAGGACTGTGGGGCACCACGGTTGGAGGAGCGGAAACACTGACCTCGCACCTGCCACTGCCGAACGACGCCTGGCCCAGCCAGCTGGAAAAAAACGGCTCAGAAATTGTGGAACTTGAATTTGACGAAGGTGAACTGGTCGGGGTTGGCGGGCGGAACATGGACCCCGTTGAAGCGATCCGCACGCTGGATGAGCTGGGCTCCGCCTACGCCATCGGCCGCGATGTTCACGTGGGCGATACGATTATCGGCATAAAAGGGCGTGTGGGATTCGAAGCCGCCGCACCGCTGATCATCATCAACGCCCACCGGCAGCTTGAGAAGCACACCCTCACCAAGTGGCAACTCTACTGGAAAGATCAGCTCGGCGAATGGTACGGGCAGATGCTCCACGAGGGACAGTTCCTGGATCCCGTAATGCGCAACATAGAGGCGTTTATGGAGGATACGCAGGAGACAGTCTCCGGAACCGTGAAAGTGAGCCTTCATCCATACCGGTATGAAATCCTGGGAATCAGCTCCGACAACGATCTCATGCAATCCTCCTTCGGCGACTACGGCGAAATGAACAAGGCCTGGAGCGGAGAGGATGTGAAAGGATTTTCCAAAATTCTGTCCAATCAAATTAATCTTCACCGATCAGTCCACAACGACCAATCATGATTACCACAGGCATTGTAGGCGGGGGCGGATACACGGCGGGCGAACTGATTCGCCTGCTGCTCCACCACCCCGAAGTAGAACTCGATTTTGTATACAGCCGCAGCCAGGGCGGAAAACCGGTTGCTTCAATTCACCAGGATTTGGTGGGGGAAACCGACCTCATATTTTCCGACGAAGTTAACACCGGTGTAGATGTTATCTTCCTCTGCATGGGACACGGCAACTCGCGACCCTTCCTGGAAGAGCACCCTCTACCTGACGATGTCAACATTGTGGACCTGAGTCGCGATTTCCGGCTCCGGGAGGATGCGAGCCACAACAACCGGGAATTTGTTTACGGTCTGCCGGAACTGAATCGCGAAGGAATCTGCAAAACAGATCAGATTGCCAATCCCGGCTGTTTTTCCACCGGCATTCAACTGGCGCTGCTCCCGATGGCCGCCAACAAAAAACTGCTGGAGGATATAAATATCCACGCCATTACGGGATCCACCGGGGCGGGACAACAGCCCCGTAGTACCACACACTTCAGCTGGCGCGAGGGCAACGTCTCCATCTACAAACCCTTCACCCACCAGCATCTTGACGAGATAAAGCAGAGTGTGGGACAACTGCAGGGCGTCTATAACAAGGATATCAATTTCATCCCGATGCGCGGAAATTTTACGCGCGGCATCTTCGTATCGGCCTACACCAAAACGGATTTGACGGAACCGCAGGCGGTGGAACTCTATGCCGAATACTACAAAGAGGCCACGTTTACCCATGTTAGCAGTGAGCCACTGCATCTTAAACAGGTGGTAAATACGAACAAATGCCTGCTCCATGTCGAAAAGCACGGCGACAACCTGCTGGTTACGAGCATTGTAGACAACCTGCTGAAGGGCGCCTCCGGCCAGGCGGTCCACAATATGAATCTGATGCTGGGACTGCCGGAAGATACCGGGTTGAAACTTAAATCGAGTTACTTCTAGTGTCTTGTTGACAGAACACGGTTAACTCGGATCAGACGGATGAACACCGATAATACTTCTTGATATCCGTGTTTGTCAGCTGAATCCGTTTTATCTGCGTTCTCAATTGAACGAATAGTTTTTATAAAAATCATTGACAAATGAATAAATTCACCCAGGTTTCCGACGTCGAGGATGTCAGTGCGTTAATTACCGAGGCGATCCGCCTGAAAGCCGACCCGTTTCTCTCGGATATCGGTTCCCAAAAAACGCTGGCGATGATCTTCCTGAATCCCAGCCTGCGTACCCGTATGAGTACCCAGAAGGCCGCACAGAATCTGGGGATGAACACCATCGTCATGAATATGGGCAAAGACGGCTGGGCGCTGGAGTTTGAAGATGGCGTGGTCATGGATGGTAACACCGTTGAACACATTAAAGACGCCGCACAGGTGATCAGCCAGTATTGCGACATCCTGGCGATCCGGTCGTTTGCCAAATTCGAGGATCGCAAGGAGGATTACAACGAGCAGGTGCTCAACCAGCTTATCGAACACGCCTCCGTACCGGTGGTCAGTATGGAGTCGGCCACCCGGCATCCGCTGCAGTCGCTGGCCGACCTCGTGACGATTGCGGAAACAGGAATTAAAAAGCCAAAAATTGCGGTAACGTGGGCCCCGCATCCCAAACCGCTGCCCCACGCGGTGGTGAACTCCTTTTTGGAGTGGATTCAAACCACCGAGGCCGACGTAACGCTGACCCATCCCAAAGGGTATGAGCTGGATGAGGAGTTCAGTGGCGGTGTGGAGGTCAATTACGACCAGGAAGAAGCGTTGCGGGATGCTGACTTTGTCTATACCAAAAGCTGGGCCAGCTACACGCAGTATGGCCAGCGGCCGCCGGTCGAGGGCAACTGGACGGTTACGGCGGAGAAGATGAACCTGACCAACAACGGGCGGTTCATGCACTGCCTGCCGATCCGCCGCAACGTGGTGGCCGAGGATACCGTCATTGACAACTCAATTGTTTACGAACAAGCCAGGAACAGGGTATGCTCCTGCCAGGCTGTACTGAAAAATATTTTGTAGGCTCACTAAATGGATTCACTTCACGTCATTAAAATCGGTGGTAAAGTTGTGGCCGATGAACCACTGCTGACCGAATTTTTAGATGATTTCAGCAATATTGACGGGCACAAAATTCTGGTCCACGGCGGCGGTAACATCGCCAGTCAGATCAGTGAAAAACTGGGCGTGGAGGTAAAAATGAATAAAGGTCGCCGCGTCACTGACAAAGATTCGCTCGATGTGGCTGCCATGACCTACGCCGGGCTGATCAATAAAAACCTGGTGGCCAAGCTACAGGCCCGCGGTTGCAACGCGCTGGGGCTTTCCGGGGCCGACTTGAATGCGATTAAGGCTTTCAAACGGCAAGATGCCGAAATCGATTACGGCTTTGTCGGCGATGTGGATGACGACAGCGTAAATGTTCCCGGCCTCAGCAAGCTGCTCAAGATGAACATTTCACCCGTCTTTTGTGCCCTGACGCACGACGGCCACGGGCAGCTGTTCAATACCAACGCCGATACGCTGGCGGCTGTACTGGCGCACTCCCTTTCCAAAAATTTTGAGGTTACCCTGACCTTCTGCTTTGAAAAACAGGGCGTTCTCGCTGATGTGGAGGATGATCGTTCCGTCATCCCCGAAATCGACCGGGAACTGTATGTCGAGCTTAAAGAAGACGGCACCATCCATGAGGGAATGCTCCCCAAAATGGAGAATGCCTTTAAAGCCCTGAGCAAGGGCGTACGGCAGGTTGAGATCAAACATCCTGCCAATCTACTAACCAAAACAGGAACAATACTGACATGATGATTCAGACCTCTACTTCATTACATACCGAAGCGATCGAACTGCTTAAGCAGCTGATTGCCACCCCGTCCCTCTCCAAGGAGGAAGACGATACCGCGGAGGTCATTATTGACTTTCTCGAATCGCACGGCGTGACAACCCATCGCTTGCACAACAATATCTGGGCTACCAACAAGCATTTTGAGCCGGGCAAGCCGACCCTGCTGCTCAACTCGCACCACGACACGGTAAAGCCGAATGACGGGTACACCCGCGACCCGCACAGCCCGGAAGTGGAAGACGGCAAGCTGTTCGGACTCGGAAGTAATGATGCCGGAGGTCCGCTGGTCTCCCTGATGGCGACATTCCTCCATTTTCACGATCGTGAAGACCTGGCCTGGAACGTGGTATTCTGTGCCTCGGCGGAAGAGGAGATCTCCGGTGACAACGGCATGCGCGCCGCCCGCGATGTACTGCCGGAATTTGACTGCGCCATTGTCGGTGAACCTACGCAAATGAAAATGGCCATTGCCGAGAAGGGATTGCTGATCCTCGATTGTACGGCCAGGGGCACGAGCGGGCACGCCGCCCACGACGGCGCCGACAACGCCATCTATAAAGCGATGAAGGATATTGAATGGTTCCGAACCTTCGGGTTCAGCCAGGTTTCTGAATCGCTGGGTCCCATCAAAATGACGGTAACGATTATCAATGCCGGCAGCCAGCACAACGTGGTGCCAGACCGCTGTACCTTTACCGTCGACGTACGAACGACCGACGCCTACTCGCTGGAGGATGTGCTGCAAATCATTGACGACCACACGGAATCGGAGATCGCACCGCGCTCAGTACAGCTCCGGCCCTCCTCGATTCCAACCGACCACCCGCTGGTGACTACGGGAAAAGCGATGGGGATCGAAACGTATGGTTCGCCTACGCTTTCGGACCAATCCCTGCTGCCTGTGCCCTCTCTTAAAATGGGTCCCGGCGACTCCAACCGCTCGCACACGGCCGACGAGTTTATCAAGCTGTCGGAGATCGAGGAGGGCATCGACACCTACATTGAACTGTTAAGCAAGGTTCTGACCATATCATGAAAGTCTGGGACAAGGGTTTCGACACGGAAACAAAGGTAGAAGAGTTCACGGTGGGCAACGACCGTGAACTCGATCTGCTGCTGGCAAAATATGACGTGCAGGCTTCCATTGCCCACGCCAGGATGCTTAAAAAAGCAGGTATTCTCTCCGAAGAAGAACTCGACGGATTGGTTACCGAGCTCCAACAAATCGGTATCGAGGTGGAGGAAGGTACGTTCACTATCGAGCAGGAGTTCGAGGATATCCACTCCAAAATTGAGCACCGATTGACGGAAGCGGTAGGCGATGCAGGCAAAAAAATTCACACCGGCCGTTCGCGCAACGACCAGGTGCTGGTCTGCATGCATCTGTATGCCAAGAGCGAGATTGACCAGATTAAATCACTTATCAAAAGCCTTTTTGACCGACTCATAGAACTGAGCGAACAGCACAAGGACGTACTGATGCCGGGTTATACCCATTTCCAGGTGGCGATGCCCTCTTCGTTTGGACTCTGGTTTGGCGCGTACGCCGAGCAGCTGGTTGACGATCTTCATCAGCTGAAGGCGGCATATAGTGTAGCTGATCAGAATCCGCTGGGTTCGGCAGCGGGATATGGCTCGAATCTCCCGATCGATCGAACACATACAACGAACGAGCTGGGCTTTTCCACGCTTAAATATAATTCGGTGGCGGCGCAGATGAGTCGCGGTCGGCTGGAGCAGTCGCTGGCCACCGGACTATCATCTGTAGCAGCCACGCTTTCTAAAATGGCGATGGACGCCGTGCTCTATGCGGGTCAAAATCACGATTTTATCTCCTTCCCGGATGAACTGACGACCGGCTCCAGCATCATGCCGCACAAAAAGAACCCGGATGTGTTTGAGCTGATCCGGGGCAAGTGCAACGCCATCCAGGCGCTGCCCAACCAGGTGGCGATGATCAACAGCAACCTGCCGAGCGGCTATCACCGTGAGTACCAGATCCTGAAAGAAGCGCTCTTCCCGGCCGTGGAAGTACTGAAATCGTGCCTGGATATGGCCGAGTTCATGCTGCAGCATATCGAAGTCAACAAACATATTTTGGATGATGAGCGGTATAAATACCTGTTCAGCGTGGAAGTGGTGAACCAACAAGTGGGCCGGGGCGTGCCGTTTCGCGAGGCGTACCGGGCGGTGGCGGAGCAGATTGGCAAAGGAACGTTCAACCCGGAGAAGCAGGTGGAGCACACCCACGAGGGGAGCATCGGCAATCTTTGTAATGAGGAAATCCGGAAGAAGTTTGATAACGCTTTTGAGGGATAGCTGTTTAACCGCAATACACGCAGTGATTTAACCTGGGTATTTTTGCGCATTCTTCGCGTCCTTTGTGGTTACATGACTGTTTGAAGAAAGAATTTAATCCAAAACAAAACGCACAACATCATGAAAAAAGAAGTAGCAATTCTGGGTGGAGGCAATCTCGGAACGGCACTGGCCAAAGGACTGGTCGGTACCGACGAAGCCCGTGATCAGTACAATGTAACTATCACCCGGCGGCGAGTAGAGCTGATCAAGCATCTGGAAGAGGATGGAATCAACGTTACCTCCGACAACCTCGAAGCTGTAGAAAATGCAGAGCTTCTCATTCTGGCGGTTCAACCCAACCAGATTGAAAAGCTTATTGAACAGATTAAACCCGTACTCGATCCGGAAAAACATATTCTGATCTCTGCCATTACCGGCCTGACGGATGAAGAAATTGCTGAATTGACCGGTACCGGCTTCCGCATCATTCGTGTAATGCCCAACACGGCGGCCGCCATCAACCAGTCGATGACCTGTATCGAGGAAACCCCTCATAAAGAGGCTGAAGAATCCACCGTAAACCTGTTTAAAACCATTGGTCGTACGCTGGTCATCGGCACTGAACTGATGGAGGCGTCTACAGTGCTGGGAGCCTGTGGCGTTGCATTTTTCCTGCGCTTTATCCGTGCGGCCTCGCAAGGAGGTATTGAAGTTGGATTCCATGCCGAGGAAGCGCAGCTCATTGCGGCCCAGACGGCACTCGGGGCCTCGGCCCTGCTGCTGGAGTCGGGCGGTCATCCCGAACATGAGATCGACAAAGTGACCACGCCCAAAGGCTGCACTATCGCAGGTCTGAACGAAATGGAACACTACGGACTTAGTTCAGCCTTGATCAAGGGGATTAAAACATCCTATGAAAAAATCGAAAAAATCCGGTAAGCGATCTGCCATGTGCGGCACATCCCGCCGGTGCCGCACCAATCTTCCGGAAGGGATGGCAAGTTTCTTCCTTGCTTGTTAAACTTATAGCAGCCAACTAAGACAACGTAGTATTAATTCCCAAAACCTTTTTCATGTTACTTTCCAAAGCTTGCGTATATGGAATCCGGGCTTCCCTCTTCATGGCCTCCAGCTCAGATAACAATTATATGCCGATCAGGGAGATCAGTGAAAAACTGGACATCTCTTACCATTTCCTAACCAAAATTCTACAGGAACTAACCAAGGCCGACCTTGTGGAATCCCTGAAAGGTCCCAATGGCGGAGTTCGACTGAAAAAGCCGGGAAATAAAGTAACCTTGCTCGAAGTGGTCGTGGCCGTCGACGGAATGGATCTGCTGACCGAATGTGCCCTCGGCCTGCCCGGATGTGGCGTCGAAAAACCGTGTCCGCTGCATGACCAATGGGCGGAAACCAGGGACGAAATCCGTAATATGCTGGAAGATACCACCCTCAAAGAACTGGCCGGAAAGGGCAAAGAGGGAAACCTTCGGATTTCAGCCGACGGGAGCTTCGACTGGCAGTAGATGAGCAGGGGATGTGTTATACAATCCTTTATCGAGCTCTGGTACCTGTTACTGTTTGGTAACCCGCAATTTTGAGACAGTCCGTAAATTGCACATAATGTTAACATGAGCTCAATATAACGTCCAACTTTAAAATTGTTTTTTAATTTCTTGGGGGCTGCACTTTAATCTCCCCTTGAGGGGAGCCCCGCTGAAGGCGGGAGGGATGTTATTCTCTGTTTTAGGCTTACACCTCCCGACCCAATCGCGCGCGAACCACGCGATTGGGCCTTCTTCAAGAAGGGTTTTTTGTTTCTATTTCAAGGTAAACGGGCATTCTGGTTGAGATAATTATGTCAAATTCAGGTTAATGTTAGTATATGCAGGTTCGTGCCCCGTTGATCTACTGTTTGGGACCTTTGCAGAACCTGCTATTTTGTTGGGAGGTGGTTGTATTACCGACCTTATTGACCTTTTAACGGGAGTACAACTCCCTCAGAACAAGGAATTGAGGGAGTTGCAAAGCCCTTTGTTTAAAAATTCAGTTCCCGGTTTAACAAAATCCCGCTGCTAATGAAAAAAAAACTGATCTACCTTTTCTCAGGAGTACTGCTCTTGGTGCTTGGCCTGCTTGCCTATCATTTTTATGCGGCCCGCAATGCCGAACAGACTATTGACGAAACGATCCGGGAGATCACCTCAAAATCAACCCCGAAATTGACGGTAGATTTTTCCGCTATCGAAGTGAGCCCTTTTTCCGGGGATATTCACTTCTCCAATATCAATATTATTCAAGACCGGAATATACAGCGCGCCACCTCAGCGCGGTTTAACCTGGCCTACACCGACTTCCTCAAGTTTATGGTATGGGGCACAGAATCAGGACTGAAACAGGTGGAGCACGGCGTGCTGGAACTTGCCGATATCTCCTACACCGACCGTGAAACATTCCTGGAAGTCAAGATGGATTCGCTGACCATCGACTACAGCGGAAATTTATGGAATCTGATTCTGCAGGCACTCACGAACCGGCCTGCCCAGCTTCAGCACAATATTAAAGCCCAGGGCCGGCAGTTTAGCTTCCACCAGCCGGAAGAGGGGATCGGATCCGTGCAGGCCGACTCCCTTTTTGCGGATGCCTACTTTGGGAAGCCCGGTAATGAAACCGACTCTCTGCAGAACAGGATCGAACTCTCAGGTATTACCTGGTCCCCGGTGCCCCCGTTCCGGGAGAAATACCAATTTTTTATCCGGGGATTTGGATTTCAACCAGAAGCGATCCCCCTCGCCGGGGCTTCACTCACGTACCAATATACGCTGGAAGACCACCTTTTCTTTATCAGCGAAATGAGGCTTGATTCCGAACTTTTTACCCTCACGCTCAATGGCCACTTTTTGTTGGATCCGGCCCAGTTCCGGCAATCGACCCTGAGAGATGCCACCCTGCGAATTCACGATACCTCTCCCCGGTTCCAGACATTCCTTCAACAGCTTCAGCAGATCACCAGTCTCAAGCTTCCGGATAACGGTACCGACCTGCAGCTCCGGCTGAATGGACCGCTGGCTAAACCGGATATAACATTTCAACCCTGAATCTTACATTACTAATATATGACCGAGCAGAAATACATCGCAGTTTTTACAAGTTCGCGGCACAATATTTTCGGCCAAAAAACGTTAGACTCCACGAAAAAAAGGTTAACACAAATCGTTAAACCGAAGGAGGAGATTTCACCCCGGTTTACGCCCGAAAAATGAGCTGGAGGCAGATGTAAACGAGATACATTTATATGCTCCGATTATTATTTCTTTTGTGGATAATTCCGGGCTGGACCTCCCCTTTCATTTATTTAAACGACAAGAGGTGGTTACCATGGCTGATGATCGAAAAAAACCGGAGGCCGATCTGCGCAATTATTACACACTGCTCCTGGAAACAGGCCTCATTTTTGTCTTGGCGGTCTTCCTGGTTGCTATGAAAGTTGAAATACAGGCCGTTGAAAAAGAGGTGAACTTGACGGAAGAGCAGGAGGTCGTTGAAATTGAAGACATCGTACGGACCGAACAGCGCGAAAAGCCGCCACCCCCGCCGCGACCTCCCGTTCCGGTGGAAGTTCCCAATGATGAAATCATAGAAGACCAAAATTTTGATATCAGTGCGGACCTCAACTTGCATGAGAAACTCGAGCTGCCCCCGCCTCCCGATGATGAAGGAGCTGAAGAAGAGGAGGAAGACTTCTTCGTGGTTGTTGAACAGATGCCCAAGCTGAAAGGAGGACTGGCCGAGCTGCAGGGCTGCGTTAAATACCCTGAAATGGCCAGAAAAGCCGGTATTGAGGGGCGCGTTATCGTTCAGTTTATCGTAAATGAGCAGGGACAGGTGGAAAACCCTCGCGTAACCCGCGGCATCGGCGGCGGAGCTGACGAGGAAGCTGTCCGCTGTGTAAAACAGGCCGAATTTGAACCGGGTCGACAGCGTGGAGAGCCGGTTCCCGTACAGTACAGCTTGCCGGTAGTCTTCAGGCTGCAAAACTAGGATATCACTACTTCGCGAAAAATAATTTCGCCAAAATGTATTGAGCAGCGGCGGGCCGGAATTGCGTGAATGGTTTACCGGCCCCGGATCTGCTTCTACATCTCCCTCCTTATAACTCCGTTTATTTAGTGCTTCCTTCCTCCAAAAGAGACATTATCACCTTTTCTATGACAGAGGTTCATCATGATAACAGGGTAATCTGTGGCGTATTTGGAGGAAGTGGACCGCATAAATGCAAGGTTTTTGGGCAAACAAGGGAAACTCCTTGCACGTAATTGTCGTAACAAATACTCTAATTTGCTGGTAACCAATGAGTTGATGAGGCCCTTTTTAAAGCAGGCCTGATGCCCATTTTCTGATCACAGTGCCAGTCAGATCCAGCAGATTACGAACGGCCAGACAACTCATCGGCCTTGTTGGCCAGCCGTTTCAGGTACAGAGACCGTGTGACCAGTATCCCCAGGGTCAACAGCGTAATAGGCACCACAAACCAGATCATGACAGTATTGAATCGTGGCAGCAGCTCATGGCCGGTGGTGTCTAAAAACAGGTACACAAGATAGGCCGCATAATAAAACAGAAAGACGCCCCCTTCCCAACGTGCAATACGGTGTCCGGTAAAAAAGATCGGCAGGCAGGCGATACTGACTGCCACCATAAAAGGTATGTCGAGCGCAACCGCCGCCGGCGATACTGCAAAACCACCACTTAGCACAACACTTAAGCCCAGCACCAGCAAAAGATTGAAAATATTGCTGCCCACTACATTTCCCACGGAAAGGTCCTGCTCCCCCTTCAGTGCTGCAATGACAGAGGTGGCAATCTCCGGCAACGAGGTGCCAACTGATATTACCGTTAGGCCAATAATCAGCTCGCTCATTCCCCAGGCCAGGGCTATTTCCACCGCGCTGCCAACCATCCAGCGGGCGCCCAGTATCAGGGTTCCCAGCCCTGTAACGAACAGTCCTATTTGTATCGGCAGGGGGCGGACTTCTCGTTGAACGGGAGGTTCAGCCTCTGCCGGTTCGGGCATGCTGTCTCTTTGAATCTGCTTAATCTGAAAAACAAGAAACCCGGCAAACAGGGTAAGCAGGAGTCCCCCCTCCCACAGCTGCAGCACTCCATCCAGGCTCAGCAGGTAAACCAGGAGCGATAGTACAATCAGGATCGGGATGTCAAGCAGAACAATTCGGCGCCGGATGGCAATTGGAGCGATAACGGCGGTAACTCCCAGAATCAGGAGCACATTTACGATATTACTCCCAACTACATTTCCCAGGGCCAGGCTAGCCTCTCCCCCCAATGCCGCGCCTAGACTTACCGCCACCTCGGGCGCACTGGTCGCAAAGGCGACAATGACCACCCCTACAAACAGTGGAGAAATCTCATAACGGGCAGCAATGCCGGTAGAGGAGTCCACGAGCCATTGCGCCCCTGCCAGCAGAAAAACAAGTCCGATGATAAAAAGGAAGTAAGTAAGCATCATACACAAAAATACGATTTAACTTAACACTATCTAATTACAGGGAGCCTGGTGTAACCTCTCCCGTTCTTCTTCATGACAAAAACTCATTGAGCCCGTTAATCGATCATTACCCCATTCGGTGACAAATCCATAAAATCCGTCTTGGAGAGGACAACGTCACGGAGATTGATCCATTGGGTAAAAAACGCTGTGCCACTTTCTGAAACAGTAAACGTGGTTACATTAATGGATACCACACTCAATTTTGGTTGATACAAGAGAGCTAAAAAAATTGATCCCGGGTTGCTTTATTTTTTCTGCTACTAATTTACTTGCCGAGTAATACGGGTTAAAAAGGCCCAGATCCTATTTACATTTTTTTAAGAAAAACTTATAACTACATACAACCATGTTTTGGAAATCTGATGTACAGTTTATATTCTCCAATCATTAAAATTGAGTTCTGTAAAAAGCAGCGACAATGCTCCGATCATTTGCATTTATATCATTGCAGGAATATCCGAATATACGTTGAATGACCCAGGCGAATTCATTTTGAGGATTCCCCTTTTTTGATATTTTAAGAGCCCGCAATTATCTCTATCAACATAACTGGTTAGAACTTTGAAGTTATCAGCAAAAAGTCTGCTCCTGTCGTTTATTAGCCTGATGGGGTTTTGGTATCTTATGAGTGGCTTTTTTGACCTTGTCCACACGATCATGGGATTGATAAGCGTGGGTATTGTCATGGGGATTAATCACAAGCTCAAAACCTTCTCGTTTTATGAAAATGAAACCGATGTTCTAAAAGACCTTCGCATCTTGTACGCTCCCTACTATTTCGGCTGGCTGCTGGTGCAGATTGTGATATCGGGAATCGAGGTGGCAAAAATTTTGCTAAACCCGTCGCTGCCCATTCAAACCACCGTTGTCCGTTTCAAGGTAGATTATCCCAACCCCCATTGTAAAATGATTTTGGGCAATTCCATTACGCTCACCCCCGGAACGTTGACGGTGGATATTCAGGATAACGAATTTGTTGTACACGCCATCACTCCTTCATCATTTGAGGGGATCGCAAGCGACAAAATGCCGAAACAAGTGTTACGGCTCTTCACTGCCGAAGACCGTTCGGTCGTATCAGACTTTGAGGTTATCAAAAGCAGGGAGGAAATATAATGGAAACCTTTTTTCTGATCAGCGCCGTCGTTTTAACTGCCATTATAGCGGTTCCTGCTTATCGCGTTATTAAGGGGCCTACTGTATTTGACCGACTTGTCGGCACCAACGCCATTGCTACCAAAACGATCGTGCTGATTATTTTAATCGGGTACGTTTTCGGGCGGATCGACATGTTTATCGATATTACGCTGGCGTACGCCATTCTCGGGTTTATAGGATCGCTTACTATTGCAAAATACTTTTCAACAACCAAGGTGCGATTTGATGACTGATATCACCGCTGTTTTAACCATCCTATTTATTGTACTGGGTATTTTCTTCCTGCTGATCGGCAGTATAGGGACCATTCGTCTTCCTGATTTTTATTCCCGCACCCACGCCACCAGCAAAAGCGACACGCTGGGCATGATCCTGATCATTATCGGGCTGATTATTTTTGAAGGGTTTACCCTTAACAGCGGCAAGTTATTCCTGGTACTGCTTTTTATACTCCTGGCCAATCCTATTGGAGCACATGCGCTGGCCAGAGCAGCCTACTCCTCAGGACTTTCGCCGCAATTTCTCGACAAAAAAAATGACTAACGAATGTACTGGGCACTTGAACTCATACTTTTTTTATTTCTGCTGATTACCGCCTATATCGCCCTGGAAGCGGATGACCTGCTTGTGGCAGCCGTCATGCTGACCACATTCAGCTTTTTGATGGCCCTGCTTTTTACAACGATGGGGGCTGTAGACGTAGGTTTTACCGAGGCCGTGGTCGGAGCCGGGGTAACAGGGATCCTACTTGTAATAGCAATTTATCAAACCAAATTCACCACAGTAGATTGAAGTACTTAAAATTACTTTTAATCCTCACATTTACCCTGGTGCTTGTTTTTGCCGCGTCTGATCTGCCGTACCGCGGCAATCCCGACAATCAAATGAACCAGGAAACAAGCATGACGGGTACCGAAGTGCCGGGCAACTACTATATCCAGGAAGCATACAATGATGCTCATACGCCCAATATCGTCACGGTTATCCTGGGCGATTATCGTAGTATCGATACGCTTGGAGAACAGATCGTAATTTTCTCAGCTGGCTTGATATGCTTTTTACTGTTAAGGAGACGGGGGCAGGAAGATGACGAATAGAGAACACAGTCCCATTATTTTATTGGGCACCCGATTTTTGAGCCCCTATATCATGATTTTCGGCTTTTATGTGATCTTCCACGGGCACTACTCCCCGGGCGGGGGATTCCAGGGCGGCACGCTGCTGGCTGCATCTCTGCTGTTGATCCGTATCTCAAGCGGTACCGAAATTGCCAACCTGCAATTCAGGGATTACCTGGCCACCCCCTACGCCGCGCTTGGCGTTCTCATCTATTTTGGAACCGGACTCGTCGCACTACTCTGCGGAGGATATTTCCTGGATTACGAGCAGCTGCCCATTCCGGGGTTGGAAGGCGCAGATCTTCGGTACTGGGGCATCCTGATCATCGAACTGGGCATTGGCATAACCGTGATGACCGTACTCGTACTCATTTATGACAACATGGTAAAAGGTGAAGACTATGCTTGATTTTCTTATGGGCCATTACGCGTACTGGTTTACCATTATTTTACTGGCCATTGGCCTGTACGGCATGCTCCTGAAAAAAAACCTTGTCAAAAAAACGATCGGGCTTTCCATTTTTCAGGCCGCTGTAATTCTGTTTTTTGTATCCGTAGCCATGAAAGACGGTGCCACCGTTCCTGTAAAATCAGATAACCTCCCGGTTAGTGAAGTCTCGAATTACATGAATGCCCTTCCGCACACCCTGATGCTGACAGCTATTGTCGTGGGAGTGGCAACATTGGGTGTGGCCTTTGCACTGATCATCAGAATATATAACCGCTACGAAACACTCAACGAAGAAGAAATTTTAGATAAGATTCAATGATCGGATCAGAGATACCGGCTTTAATCCCCATTACGTATATCTTATTTGCGATCCTGATTCCCGTTATCGGGCTGTGGAAGCGGGATATAACATGGCACCTGGCCCTGCTGGGCTCAGGCATCGCCACCTTCTTCTCCACTTATGGATTGTGGTATTTACTTCAAACCGGTGAAACCGTTCGGTACTTTTTCGGCGGATGGCCGCCCCCCATCGGCATTGAGTTCGTTTATGACGGGCTTGCCGCGTTTATTGTGCTCGTGATTAACGCGATTTCCTTCCTGGTTCTTATTCATTCCAGGGAGATCAGTCAAAATGAATTTCCCGGCAAATTAATGGGATATTATTCGGTAGCCATGCTGATGATGCTTGGCTTCAACGGCATGGTGCTTACCGGCGATCTGTTTAACCTCTACGTGTTTTTGGAAATCTCTTCCCTCTCCAGCTATGCACTCATCGCTATTGGAGAAAAACGGGCCCCTTATGCTGCTTTCCGGTACCTGATTATCGGTACGGTTGGCGGATCGCTCTACCTGCTGGGGGTTGGATTTTTATACACCGTCACCGGCACGCTGAACATCATTGACATGCACGACATGCTGCCGCAGGTTATCGGGCACTCTTCCGTCATAGTAGCAATAATATTGATGGTCGTCGGTATCGGCGTAAAAGCGGCACTGTTTCCCCTGCACGGCTGGCTGCCCGATTCCTACACCTATGCTTCATCGACCTCATCAGCCATTATTGCCCCCATCGGCACCAAGGTAGCAGCCTACATTCTCTTCCGCGTGGTACTGTTTTTGTTTGGAGTAGAGCTTATTGATGCAGCTCTTCCAGTTACAACCATTATCGGAATATTTGCGGGTATCGGGATCCTCTACGGATCGATTATGGCGATTGCCCAGAGCGAGCTCAAAAAGATGCTGGCCTACAGCAGTGTTTCGCAGATTGGCTACATCATTATGGGACTCAGTCTTGCCAATCCCTTCGGTTTTATTGGCGCCATACTTCACGTGTTAAATCACGCAATAATGAAAGCCCTGCTATTCCTTGTATCGGGGAGCATGCGACTTAAAGAGGGCCACTCCCTGATTACAAAATTTGACGACAGCTATCGCAAAAAATATCCGTGGACCATGGCCGCTTTTACTACCGCGGCGATCTCAATGGTGGGATTGCCGCCGCTGGCAGGTTTTTTCAGCAAGTGGTACTTGGCACTGGGCACCATCGAAAACAGCAGCTGGATGCTACTGGCTGTCATTTTAATTAGTTCACTGCTCAATGCGGTATACTTCTTTCGAATTTTGGAAAAAGTGTATCTGCGCAATCCCGAGTCCGAAGAAACCGCTGTTACCGAGACTACCCGAACCAATGAAGTTGGCTTTAGCATGATGATGCCGATGGGCATAATGGCGATCGGACTTTTGATCGTAGGGATCTTCAATGCCTACATCGTTGATATCATTGTAACTATGTTCCCGGCAGG
Source organism: Halalkalibaculum sp. DA3122 (assembly GCF_043951865.1). Classification (NCBI taxonomy): domain Bacteria; kingdom Pseudomonadati; phylum Balneolota; class Balneolia; order Balneolales; family Balneolaceae; genus Halalkalibaculum; species Halalkalibaculum sp. DA3122. The sequence goes on along the minus strand of NZ_JBINJF010000002.1, from coordinate 173,256 downwards.
ATTTTAACCAAAGTATTTACCCATTAACATGGAGCTTACGTATATCCCCTTATTGGCAGTCCTGGTATCGCTGGCAGCGGTACCGTTTATATTACTGAGTTCTGGCAAGCCGAACATACGCGAATTCTGGACCATCCTGGCCGGAGTCGTCAAGTTTTTGCTTGTTCTTACACTCCTCCCCTCGGCCCTGGATGGCGAAACCGTTTCCATCACCCTCTTGGAAATTGCTCCTGGCCTACCGCTGGTTCTTGAGGCGGATATCTTTGGCGTCTTTTTTGCCATTATTGCCTCAGGCTTATGGATTTTCACCTCATTCTATTCGATCGGCTACATGCGCGGTCATCACGAGAAAAAGCAGACCCGCTATTTTGCCAGCTTTGCCGTCTGCCTGTCTTCCACCATCGGCATCGCGTTTTCCGGCAACCTGCTGACGTTTATTATCTTTTACGAGATGCTCACGCTGGCCACCTACCCGCTGGTCGTTCACAGTGAGAATAAAAAAGCTGTTGCAGCTGGCCGCAAATACCTGACCTACACGTTAACGGCGGGCCTCCTGTTAATCGCCGCAGCCGGAATTACCTATTCCATTACCGGTACGCTCGATTTTCAGGCTGGCGGAATCTTTGGAGACTCTGAGCTTTCCCCCGCCATGGCCGTTACCATCTTCCTGCTTTTTTTAGGCGGAGTTGGAGTTAAAGCGGGTATTATGCCCCTGCACAGCTGGTTACCCTCGGCGATGGCGGCGCCCACTCCCGTCAGTGCTCTATTACACGCGGTAGCAGTGGTTAAATCGGGGGTATTCGGGGTCATCCGTGTAGTTGGATTTATCTTTGGTCCCGATGTGATGGCGGCCTTCGGTCTAAACGAAATTTTGTTGGTGCTGGCCGGCTTTACCGTTATTGTGGCATCACTGCTGGCATTTGCCCAGGACAATCTCAAGCGGCGGCTGGCATACTCTACCGTGGGACATTTATCATATATCGTACTCGGTGCTGCCCTGCTCACCGAAACGGGACTCATCGGCAGCATCATGCATATTTCCACCCACGCGACCATGAAAATTACCCTCTTTTTCTGCGCCGGGGCTATCATGGTGAATCTCCATAAAAAAAATATCAGCAACATGAACGGCATCGCAAAAGTTATGCCGTGGACGATGGGAGCATTCACTGTTGGATCGATGGGGCTGGCCGGCATACCGCCTGTCAACGGGTTTGTAAGCAAATGGTATCTCGCTTCCGGCGTACTGGAGGGAGATATGATAATCCCCCTCATAATTCTGGTCATCAGCGGATTGCTGAACGTGGGATATTTCTTTCCCATCATCCACCGGGCCTATTTTAAAAAGGGCGGACCGGAACTCGAGGGCCATACCGAGGCTTCCCCGTTTATGGTTGTTCCGCTGACCGGCACCGCCATACTTTCGGTTTTATTTGGCATATATCCCGACCTGTTTTTCAGCTTTTTTGATCTGGCAACATCAATAGCTTCAACTATTTTCTAACACCTGTATCTATGAAGAAGTGGCATTGGATAGCACTCGGCATTATTTTCGTCATCAGCTTGATCCTGGAGTTCACCTTCCTGGCAGGCTATGACTCCCACTGGTGGAACCACATTCCCGCATTTTATGCCATCTGGGGATTTGTGGGATGCGTTGCTGTCATCTACATCTCAAGGTGGTTAGGCAAACTTTTCATTTTAAGCGACGAAGACTACTATGATCGTTGAGCTCCTTACCGTCCCTGCAATTATATTAATTCTGGGAGCCTTCCTGCTCCCGCTGATACCGAAACGTCTTCGGAGTAGCAGTTTTATCCTGTTTCCCCTGATAGCTTTAGGAGTACTGTGGACCCTACCTGAAGGCAGTTTGCTGCAACTGCCATTTGCCAGTTACGAGCTACACCTGCTCACGGTTGACCCGCTAAGCCGCATATTCGGTACCATCTTTGCGATGATTACGATCATCGGCGGGGTGTATGCCTTCCATCTTAAAGACCTGGGGCAACAGACCTCGGCCCTGGCCTATGCCGGCGGTGCACTCGGCGTTACTTTTGCAGGTGATTTCTTTACCCTGTTTATCTTCTGGGAAATTATGGCTGCGGCTTCAACATGGCTCATCTGGGCTCGCAAGACCGAAGCATCCGACAAAGCCGGCATGCGTTACGTGCTGGTTCATATTTTTGGAGGCGGACTTCTGTTTTCCGGAATTTTACTGCACCTGAATAGCGGCGGATCTTTTTTAATCGAAAACCTGGAACAAACCTACACCCTTGCCAATGTATTGATACTTTTAGGAGTGGGACTTAACTCTGCGATCCCTCCCCTGCACGCCTGGGTGGCCGATGCTTATCCAAAAGCGACCATTACCGGTGCCGTTTTTATGTGCGCCCTGACTACCAAATCCGCCGTATATGTTTTAATTCGGATGTTCCCGGGCTGGGAAATCCTTATTTGGGTAGGCGTTGTGATGGCTATTTACGGTACCATTTATGCCCTGCTTGCAAACGATATCCGCGAGATCCTGGCTTACAGTATTATCAGCCAGATCGGGTATATGGTCACCGCTATCGGTATTGGTACTGAACTTGCCCTAAATGGGGCCACCGCTCACGCTTTTAACCACATTATTTATAAATCCCTCTTATTTATGGCAGCAGGAGCTGTCATCCACGCCACCGGGAAAAGCAAACTGAGCGAGCTGGGAATAGGCGCAAAAAAAATGCCGCTGATTATCGGTTTATACATGGTGGGTGCCCTCTCTATTTCGGGAATGCCCCTGCTAAATGGGTTCATCAGTAAAACCATGATCTCAACAGCCCTTGGAAATGCTCACCTGGAATGGCCAATTTTACTGTTGCTTTTGGCCACCATCGGTACCTTTATACACACCGGGCTCAAACTCCCCTATTTCACATGGTTTGGGAAAAATAAAAATGAACTCAGCCTCTCCAATATTCCATTCAACATGAAAATTGCGATGGGAATCGGCGCCTTTTTCTGTCTGCTTTTCGGCCTGTATCCTGCACTTCTCTACAACTATTTGCCTTATGCGGCTGATTACGAACCCTACACCATCTATAACCTTGTAGAGATGACTCAGATCCTCGTATTCGCTTTCATCGGTTTTTGGCTGCTGCGTAAAAAGCTGGAAGGAACGCCCCAGATTGCCCTCGATACCGACTGGTTTTACCGGCGTCCGGCGGATAGTGTAGAACGCCTGTTTGTAACGATGCCCAATACATTGTTTGGGAAGGCGGAGAAAATCGCACTGAATATTGCAAATTCCCTGTCCGGAACGTCCAGGAATCCTCTCAAACTACTGTTACCAGCCTTTATAACAGAAGGCCGGAAAGTGACCTCCGATGACTTTAGCAGTCCAATTGGCACGGCCCTGGCGTTTATCCTCTTCGGCTTTATTTTCGCCAGCCTGGTCGTCCTTCTCTGAATCTATTAAGGGCACCATCCGTTCTGCTGCTTATCCAACCAGGGCTTTTCTCAAAAGTCACGGTAGGCTTTCCCCTTCTGGGGCTTTCTAATCACTTTTCCATGTTCGTTTTTTAGTCATTTAAAAAATAAACAACCCATTTCGTTGGTTATGAGTGGTTATGTTTTGTCAGGGCCCGGGGTGGGTGCCACACCCGTAACAAATTCAATGAAATTTGAAAAAATCCGTAAAACCCGGCATTCAAAAAAGCCTGTTTTTCCATAGCTATTGATAAAATAAGTTCCATTACAAAATGGGAACCTACGAGCCACGACAAAAAATACGCAATCTACAGACTTTGACGGCTTTCAAAACCATCACATATCCTGGAGTCTACCAGCACCTGATCTACAATACCATAAAATAACAAAGAAGCAGAGAGCTCCCCTGAACAAGCCTTAATTACCGCCCCTCTTTAACCTCCTCACTTCGTCGATATCTTCACTATCACCTATGATGGAAAGTTCATCATTTTCATGGATTTCAGTATTGCCGTGGGGTATGATAATATCATTGTCACGTTTCAGGATAGCGACAAGACTTTTACCCGGCAGCTCAATATCTTTTATTTTTTTCCCAATCATCTTGGCGGTCATGTCGTCGGTGGTGACCTTAAGGTTGATAAAGCGTTCGTCGCGCAGCATAATTTCACGCAGCGCCCCTTCATCCTCGGCAGCCAGCCAGCGATCCATGAAATGCTTGTTGTCAATCATTTCCGCAAGATGGGCCAGAATACGCAGATGCGAGCTCGAATGCTTTTCCGAACTTATCAGGAAGATAAAGGCCCGTACTTTCTGGGATGGATCTTCCGCACTTTGGCTCAGCTGTTCAAAATGATCAGTATCCATCGTGATTCCCTCCTTCATCCGCACCAGCACCATCTCGGAACTGATATCCTTCTCAACCCGCAGGTGGTTGAGCGCCACCCCGCGCCCCATCGGTATCAAACCCGACTGATTGATATTACAGAACGAATCGAACATCTCGCTCTGGTCAAGGTTCACCCGAACAGCCAGCCGGGAAGAGGCCATGCGTATGATCTCCCGGTAGGTGGTATTCGGTTCAAGATCGTCAATAACCATGGAGCGGGCCACCACCTCTTCGTAGGGGTCCTCCTCCCGCAGTCCCTTTTCACGGAGTATGCCCCTCATTTCGTGCTCAAGTCCGCTGTCCTGCTTTTCGCCGAGACGAGCATGGATGTGAAATATCGCTCCCTGGCGATCAATTTCGCTGTGGGCGTAGTAATAATACCAACCCACGGAAAATGCCGACACAGCTACCGTAAACAGTATTGACAGGATGCCCATCTCAAAAATAAGAACAAACGACAGTACCATGCCGGCAATTTGTAGCCAGGGATACCAGGGTGCATTGAAGCCGGGATCGTACTCCTCAATCTTGCTCTCCCGCATCACAATAACCCCGAGGTTCAACAAGGCAAAAAGCAAAAGTTGAAAGGCGCTTGCCAGCTTGGCGACAGATGCAACATTAAACGCAAGCAGGAAAAAGATCATCAGGCCCACCGTGGCCAGGATAGAATTTTGGGGCGTATTGAAACGTCCGAGTTTTGCAAAACGCGGTTCAAACAGGGAATCCCGCGCCATCGCCATCGGGTAGCGGGAAGCGGACATAATCCCGGCATTTCCCGTTGAGGCGAAGGCAGCTATGGCGGCAATCACAATCAAGATCAGCCCGACATCTCCCGGCAGCCAGTCCATAAACACCTCTCCGGCCGTGGCCACAGGGGTCAAATCCTGGCGAAACGCCTCCGGCTCCAACACGGCAACCATTAAATAGACCCCCAGCACATATACCGTAATCGCCGACAAGACCGACAAAAACATGCCCAGCGGAATATTGCGATCCGGGTCTTTTACCTCTTCGGCAATGCTGGCAACTTTGGTAAGTCCGGCGTAGGAAACAAACACCATTCCTACTGTTGCAAAAAAACCGCTGGCACCCTTTGTGAAAAACGGTGTGAACTGCTCCTCGGTTATCCCGAGAATATCCATTGAGAGCAGATAGCCGATACCCTCAACAAGATAGCCAAACATAATGGTGATCAGGGCAGCCACAAGCACTTTCTGCAGGGTTGTTGTCTCTTTGGCCCCCACAATATTCAGCATGCCAAAAGCGATGGTGAGACCTATGGCCACAACCGTAATGTTAATATCATAAAACAGGGCGATATAGGCTCCCATCCCGATCAGGGCAAATGCACTTTTAAGCACCAGTGCCAGCCAGGATCCAAATCCCCCGATACTGCCCATCAAAGGTCCAAGGCTGCGGTCAATAATATAGTATGTCCCCCCGGCCCGGGGTAGCGCAGTAGAGAGCTCAGCCACGCTGAACATCGTGGGGAGAATGAGCAACCCGGAAACCAGGTATGCCAGGAAAACAGAAGGACCCGTTTCTGCAGCGGCGATACCGGGAAGCAGGAAAAACCCTGAGCTGAACATAGCCCCTGTTGCTATGGCGTATACGTCAAATAAGTTGAGCTCTTTTTTTAGCTTGTCGGACTTCTTCAGTTTTGGCAAAATGCTGTGATGCTTTAAATATTTGTTTTAAAAAATAAAAAGGAATAAATCTTATCCTTCAATTCCAATTAACTTATCATCTCTTTGATCGCTTCTATATCCTGTTTCTCTCCAATGATCGACAACTGGTCCCCCTCCTTAATAATAGTGTCTCCGTGAGGGATCGTGATTTTGCCGTCTCTTTTAATGATCGCCACCAGACTTTCACCCGGCAGATCGACCTCCTTGATTTTCTGCCCGGTCAGCGTTCTGGTTTTATTTTCCATACTGATCGTAATATTGATAAAACGTTCGTCGCGCAGCAACACCTCCCGGAGTTCGCCTTCATGCCGCGCATTGTTCCAGCGATCAATAAATGATGGATTATCAACCATCTCAGCCAAATGCGCCAGCGTTCGCAGGTGCTGGCCGGAATTGTTTTCTGAACTTACGATAAACAAAATTGCGCAAATTTTTTCTGCCTCGGCCTGCCCGTTTTTATTAAGCGGATGGTATCCCTCGGTCTTCAATTTAATACTTTCGGGAATTCGAACCAGTGCCATTTCCGTGGGACGGTCGCGGTCGATCCTGAGATGATTGATGACCACACCACGCCCCAGTGGCACCGTACCGGTATCCTGGGCTTTGATAAAAAGCTCACTCAGTGCGTCAGCTTCAATATGGAAACGGGGGGCAAGCTGCTGTGATACCTGCTTGATGATCGTGTGATAACTGAGATCGCCCCGTTTTTCATCGATAACCACCGATCGTGCCACAATTTTTTCATACGGATCCTCCTCGCGCAGTCCCTTTTCCCGGAGAATATCACGCATCTCGGTCTCCAGCCCGTGGTATCGGCGCTCACCCAGTCGTGCGTGCACGTGGTAAATAGCCCCCTGCCGCTGCACCTTTGCATATGCATAGTAAAAATACCACCCGATGCAGGCTACCGTCATAAGACCGGTAAAAGCGATGGGCAATATCCCCATCTCGATAATCAAAAATGTGGAGACCAACATCCCGGCCAGCTGCAGCCACGGATACAATGGGGAATTGAATCCGGGATCATACTCCTCAATTTTACTTTCCCTCATCACAATTACAGCCAGGTTCAGCAACCCAAAAATCATAAGCATGAACGCGCTGGCGAGCTTGGCGATATCCTCCACATTCATAACCAGGATAAAAAACACCATCAGCAGGGAGGTAATTATGATGGAGATGGTCGGTGTTTTAAATTTGCCAACCTGAGACATCTTCTTCCAGATCAGGTTATCACGAGCCATTGCCAACGGGTAACGCGCCGCCGACATAATTCCCGCATTCCCCGTAGAAGCAAAAGCCGCAATGGCGGCAATAACTATCAAAATTAATCCCGTTGGCTCAGGGAAAAGATCGAAAAACTCAACAGCAGCGGTAGCTACCGGGGTCAGGTCTTCGCGAAGCATATCGGGATCAAGTACGCCCACCATTACAAATACGCCCAGCACATAAATAACGGTAGCCGTGAGAAGCGACAGAATCATTCCCAGCGGGATGTTGCGGTCCGGGTTTTTCACCTCCTCGGCCACGCTGGCTATCTGGGTCAACCCGGCATATGATACGAACACCAGTCCGATTGTTGCCAGCAATCCCTCGTATCCAAACGGCAGGAACGGTGTCAATTGCGTTGAGGCAACTTGTTGCATTCCTATTCCAAACAGCTCAAATAACCCTTCTACCACGAAGAGCAGCAGTATCCCGACAAGGATGATCACAAATGAGTTTTGCAGGCGTGTCGTCTTTTTGACCCCGATGATATTCATAATCATAAAAAGGAAGGTCAGCGTAACGGCAACAGGCTTAATTTGAACATCAAAAAACAGTCCCAGGTAAGCGCCCATTCCTACCAGGGCAAATGCACTTTTGAAGATAAGGGCCATCCATGTTCCCAGTCCCCCAACGGTACCTACCATGGGACCTAAACTTCGGTCCAGGAAGTAATACGGTCCGCCGGCACGGGGTAACGCTGTTGACAGCTCGGCTACACTCAACATTGCCGGCAGCACCAGTATACCACCGATTAAATATGCAATAATTACAGAGGGACCGCTGTATGCACTGGCAATACCGGGAAGCAGGAAAAATCCAGAGCTGAACATAGCGCCGGTGCTAATGGCATACACATCAAATAATCCAAGTTGCTTTTCTAGTTTTTCGTGCTTCATGCATTTACAAATTTGGTATATCTAATGTTATTCTGATGGTTACTGTTTGGAACTAAAGAGAGTGGCAGGCAGGCAGTTCCCGGCAATATGATTGATAAGTACACTACTTATTGGATGTCATAGTGTCAACCTCGTTGCAATGGGTCCATAATCTAATAAATATATCCCGATTCAGGTAATCGCAGATAGTTTACAGATGGTCTTTTCATAGTGTCGTACTGCTTTTATAATCAATAAACAGGTGATTTAAGTATGCACTAAACTGACAATTAAATATAAAGCGTTTCGAGTTTCTACAAAGTTTTTCTTTTAGGGATTGTATTCACCCGGGAAGATAAAAAATAGATACCATCCTTACCTATCCTTTACGTTTTTTAACCCTGCTCTTGAAAACATGGCACCGATCAGGACTTACTACTTCAAGCAGGTAACCCTGTATTTCGAACTGTGGAACATCCCATTTATCAAATCCGGGAAATACGGTAGTAAGTACTGATGGAACCCGACATAAGTCCAGCTAAATTTTCCCTCACTAATGAGGACTGTCCGACTTGTTATGTTCTGGCTGTCGAGGATAATGTCGATATCTACAAAAAATGTAAGAACACCGTTATGGGATGCTGCAACAAAGTCCAACCCGGTTTACATGTCTCTGGTTTAACAGGGAGCGTTAAAAAACCCTCAATTTCTCGTTCTGAGGAAGTTGTCCTCCCGTTTAAAAGGACCAATGGTCGATGGTAAAACCACCTCCCAACAAAAGAGTAGGCTTTCAACGCCCTTTAACAACAGTAAAGATATCAAATAACACTGTTGAGTATAAATTTTTTGTACAAATTCAGAGTGCTTTGTTAAATAATTACTTTTAACTTGGCCCCCTTTGGGTCTCCACACCAATCAGCGGTTCATTTCACTGATAGATTTTATGAATTTCCCCGATTTATCTCTCCCTTTTCAAGATCCCGTGCTGGTATTCGCCATGGTAATGCTCATTGTGTTTCTGGCGCCCATGCTCTTTCGGCTCATCAAAGTGCCGGGGCTGGTCGGACATATTGTTGCCGGTATTATTATTGGTCCTTATGCCCTTGGCGTGCTACAGCGCGGAAGCACGATGGAGCTGTTAGGAACGGTGGGACTACTCTTTCTGATGTTCATTGCCGGGCTGGAGATTGACCTCAATAAGTTTGAAAAATTAAAGGGACGCAGTATTGTCTTTGGATTAGTTTCATTTTTTATCCCCCAAATTGGCGCCCTGATCGCAGGCATATACCTGCTCGATTTTTCGCTCTACCAAGCCCTTCTACTGGGCTCTATCGTAGGTTCTCATACCCTGCTGGCCTATCCGGTGGCCGAGCGAATCGGTATCACCAAAAACACGGCTATTACCATGACGATGGGGGGTACCATTGTCACCGATACCCTGTCGCTGCTTATTCTGGCGATTGTCTCGGGTGCGGTAACGGGAGATATCGGTCCCGCTTTTTGGATTACATTCATTACGCTGGTTGCTGTTTACACTTTCGTAATGATTTACGCCCTTCCCCGTTTGGGACGCTGGTTTTTCAAAGACACCCGCAACGATACCAATACCGAGTTCGTATTTATGGTCACCGTGCTGTTCCTGGCCTCATTTATTGCTGACTTTGTCGGCCTGGCCGCTATCATCGGTGCGTTTCTGGCCGGATTATCGCTGAACCGTCTCGTTCCCGGATCAAGTCCGCTGATGAGCCGGATCCAGTTTGTAGGTAATACGCTTTTCATTCCCTTCTTTCTTATTTCAACCGGCATGCTGGTGGATGTATCCGTCCTCCTGGAAGGCACCGAAATCTGGATCATGGCCGGAGCTTTTACCGGCCTTGTGCTCGTCGGCAAATTTTTAGCGGCCACCATAATCCAAAAAATTTACGGATACACTCCCACTGAACGGACTTCGATATTTGGTTTGTCGGTCGCACAGGCAGCTGCTACCCTGGCCGTTACGCTGGTGGGATATGACATTGGACTTTTCAGCGGTGAAGTCGTCAATGCCGTCGTAATTATGATTCTGTTAACCTGCCTGATCGGTCCCTGGCTCACAGAAAAATATGGACGCAAACTGGCACTCGAAGAGCAAAAAAAGCCCTACGAACCCTCCGAAGCTCCACAACGTATCCTGGTTCCGTTGGCTAATCCCGTGACCTCCCAGGCCATGATCGACCTGGCGATGATCATTCGTGACGAAGATTCCCCGGAGCCGATTTTTCCCTTGACCGTGGCTCCTGAGAAAGGCGATATTGAGGCCGAAGTAGCCGCAACCGAAAACATGCTGGGACACGCCGTTGTGCATGCTGCGGCTGCCGACGTTCCTGTAACGCCCATCACCCGGGTAGACATGAATATTGCCAACGGCATCATGCGAGCGGCCAAAGAACTGCGTATCTCCGATATCATTATAGGCTGGAACGGCGAACCATCGGCCAAACAGCGAATTTTCGGAAGCATCCTGGATCGGGTGCTCGAAGAGAGCAAACAACTTGTTATCGTCTCCCGAATCGTGCATCCCGTCAATACTTCCGAAAGAATTATCCTTGCCATCCCTGAAAATGCCGACCGGGAACCTGGATTTCCAAGTGCCATTCGTGATATTAAAAATATCATCAATGAGCTGGGAACCCAGCTTATCGTTTTTTCTCCGGCAACCATGCACCGCTCCCTCCGCACTGTTATCGAAAGTACCGAGCCGGAACTGGAGGCCACCTTCCTGGATATTAAACATTGGCGGAATCTTCTTTCCGATAAACTGACGATCGATGAAGACGACCTGTTTATACTGCTGAGCTCGCGGGAAGGATCCATCTCGTGGGATAAAGATCTCGAACGCCTGCCCGGCCTTATTGCCGAACGCTACCCCGGCAACAACTTTCTGACCGTTTATCCCAATGAGCAGGCAGCAGGCAACAATACCGGACTCAAACTCAGGATCGAGCGCAAAGCCCAGCTGCCTGATATCGAATCCCGGCACATCGCTTTCGACCTGAATACCCCAGATGCCGCTGACGCTCTTACTCAAATGCTCAATCCCCATTTCGGAGACAAACCTGACATCCTCGAAAGCCTGGTTAAAAATATTCTGAATGTGAATCCCGACAACCTCCCGGGAGATATTCCGGGTGTTGCCATTACGAAACTCCGGTCTTCGTTTGTAAATGATCCCACCTTGTTCCTGGGGATCAGCCCGGACGGGGTAAATTATCCTGGGCTAGACCAAAAAGTACACGTAATTTTTCTGCTGATCTCTCCCCGCACCGTACCCTACGAAAAAAGCTTGAAAATGCTCGGGAAACTGGCCTCCCACCTGAGCCAGGCCGAGGCCATAGATCACATAAAAAACGCCAAAACCATAAAGGAAATCAGTACCTTCTTTAAAGAAGGTGAGCTAAAGACCTAATCCGGATTATTCACAAAATGAATCAACAATCCTGGGATATTTGGATCGACACGGGCGGGACTTTTACCGATTGCATTGCCCGCGATCCCCACGGTACATTCCATAAAACCAAAGTGTTGAGCAGCAGTGCTCTCCGTGGTACCATTACCGAATGGATTGATTCCCGAACTCTCCGGGTTGAAGAGAGCTGGAATGCACCAGACGATTTTATCAGGGGATTCCATTTTCAATTACTTGATTCGAGCCATCCGCCTGTCGAAATTCATGCATTCGATGCCGAGACCTCCGTCATCGTACTCAAGCATGCCATGGACGTACGGGAGCTATCCGCTTTCGAGTTGACGAGCAATTTTGAGGCCCCGATTCTTGCCGCGCGGCTCATCACCCAAACCCCGGCCGGTGAACCCCTTCCCCCCGCCGACCTGCGACTGGCCACCACCAAGGGCACGAATGCCCTGCTGGAGCACAAAGGCGCCCACACCCTGCTGCTGGTCACCGAAGGCTTCCGCGATCTCCTGAAGATTGGAAATCAAAAACGACCCGAACTTTTTTCGCTGCAAATCAATAAGCCGCAACCACTGTATGAGCAGGTTATTGAAGTACCCGAACGAATTGATGCCGATGGTAAAATTATCCGGCCGCTGAATCTGAACCTGCTCAGCAAACATCTGCACTCCGTAGAAAAACCCGCTGAGATATCTGTAGCGCTCTGCCTGATAAACAGCTACAAAAATGATGAACATGAGCAGCAAATTGCCGGTTTGCTGGATGAGCTCGGCTTTAATCATGTCTCGGTTTCTTCGGAATTAAGTCCATTCATCAAGATTTTGCCGCGGGCGCAAACGGCGGTAGTCAATGCATACCTTGCTCCTATTCTGCACGAATATGTCTACAATGTACGGGAACAGCTCTCGGCAGGCTCGTTCCGGTTGATGACCAGTGCGGGCGGCCTGGTACAGTCTGAAAAGTTCAATCCCAAAGACAGTCTTCTCAGCGGTCCCGCAGGGGGCGTGGTCGGGGCCTCCACCGCGGGGCGGCAAGCTGGATTCAACCACATCATCTCGTTCGACATGGGAGGAACCAGCACCGATGTTGCCCGCTATGACAATGAATACGACTATCTTTTTCAACACCAGGTCGGGGATGCACAGGTCGCCGCCCCGGCTCTCTCTATTGAAACGGTCGCCGCGGGGGGAGGATCCATATGCTCCTTTGATGGGTTTAAACTGTCAGTCGGGCCGGAAAGTGCGGGGGCCGACCCCGGACCGGCCTGTTATGATGCTGGCGGTCCTCTCACAGTAACGGACGTCAACCTGCTGCTTGGACGACTGGAACCTGAGAACTTTGGTATCCCCATAAACAAAGAGGCGTCACAGAGGCGGCTGGAGGAAATCCTTGCCGAAGTCCGGAATCTCAACAACCGGGACGTTACACCAAAACAGATCCTGGAAGGGTTTCTGCAGATTGCCAATGAACGCATGAGCGATGCGATCCGGAAAATATCGCTGCGAAAGGGATACGATCCCGCAGAATACGCTCTCGTTTCATTTGGCGGAGCGGGTGCCCAGCACGCCTGTGCCATCGCCGGGCAGCTCAATATCAGCAATATTGTGATCCCGGCCGATGCCGGTTTGCTGAGCGCTTATGGACTGGGAAATGCCGTCATAGAGCAATTTGAGGAACAGCAGGTGCTGGAACCGCTGCGCGAGCTGGGAGACAGGCTGGAAGTGATGTTCAGTGAATTGGGGAATAAAGCGGTTCGTACCCTGTCAGAGCATATCCCGAAATCGAAAATAGAGCTGCGCCGGCATTCAGTCTTTATGCGACTTGCGGGCCAGGAGTCGACTCTTGAAATCGCTTTTGAAGAAAACAAAAATCTTGCGGACGCATTCCGGCATGCCTATCAAACCCGCTATGGGCACTGGGTCAGTGACCGTGAAATTGAGGTGGAATCGATCCGGGTGGTGGCCTCCAGCCGCAAACCTGAACTCAACCGCAGTATAGAGGCAGCCTCCCCCCGTTCCGATAAGCCGGCTAAAGTCCGGCCGGTGGTATTTTCCGGAAATAAGATCGATACCCCGGTCTACAATCGCGGGCAGCTCGCCCCGGGGGAGAAACTTGACGGCCCCGCCCTGATCCTGGACCCGTACAGCACTATCGTTGTTGAGCCGGGGTGGACGCTTGCCGTTGAGGGAAACGGTTCCCTGATCCTCTCACAGTTGAAGAACAGGAACCACCAGAATTCTTCAGATCACGATTCCCGATCCGAGGCGGTAGCGCTGGAACTCTTCACCAACCGGTTTACCTCAATAGCCGAGGAGATGGGAGAGATGCTCCGGCGGACGGCGCTCTCGGTCAACGTCAAAGAACGAATGGACTACTCCTGTGCCCTGCTCAACGCCGAAGGGGAGCTCATCGTCAATGCACCCCATATCCCGGTTCACCTGGGAGCGCTCGGTATCTGCGTTCGACGCCTCAAAAAAACTATCGAAATGCGGCCGGGAGATGTGGTAGTTACCAACCATCCCGCCTTTGGTGGGTCGCACCTTCCGGATGTTACTGTAGTCACGCCCATTTTTACCGGCAAGGATGAACCGGAACTGATCGGTTTTGCTGCCAGCCGGGCCCACCATGCAGAGATCGGCGGAACGCGACCCGGCTCCATGCCGCCCGGAGCAACGACCCTGGCAGAGGAGGGCGTTGTTCTGCCCCCGACGCACTTGATCCGGCTGGGGAAGGAACGGTGGGACGACCTCCGCAACCTGCTCAATTCTGCAGAGCATCCCACGCGAAGCATTGAAGAAAATATGGCCGACCTGCAGGCAGCTGTTGCAGCAAACCAGCGCGGCAGCCGATCACTGCAGGCGCTGGTGACCGCCCACGGGAGAAAACAGGTACTGCACTACATGCACGCCCTAAAGAGTTATGCAGCCCAAAAAATGAGGACGACGCTCCGCCGGCTGCCGGATGGCACGTTTGAGACCACTGAAAAAATGGATGACGGCACCCGCCTGCACGCCGCTATCACTATTGCTGAAGAGACGATCACATTTAATTTCGAGGGAACCGCCCCGGTACACCCCGGCAACCTGAATGCGACTCCGGCCATCGTGAGCAGTGTGATTATCTACATCCTGAGGCTCCTGGTCGATGAACCGCTTCCCCTGAATGAAGGATTGCTCGAGCCCGTCACCATACAGCTGCCGAAGGGATCTATCCTGAACCCGGACTTTGCGAGTGATCCCCGCAAGTCGCCCGCGGTTGTGGGAGGCAACGTGGAAACAAGCCAGCGGCTGGTGGATCTGTTGCTAAAACCCTTCGGAAAAATGGCCTGCAGCCAGGGAACCATGAACAACGTGCTGTTCGGCAGCGACACGTTCGGCTACTACGAAACCATTGGGGGAGGAACCGGCGCCGGACCTACTTTTGACGGCGCAGATGCTGTTCACCATCATATGACCAATACCGCAGGTACTGACCCGGAAATTCTGGAACAGCGCTACCCGGTGCGGCTTGACCGTTACAGCATTCGTCCCGGCTCGGGTGGCGAGGGCGCTCACTGCGGTGGAAATGGAATCCGGCGTGAAATGACCTTCCTGAAACCCGTACGCCTGTCGCTGCTCACCCAGCACCGGGTGGAGGGACCCTACGGCCTGGAAGGAGGGAAAGCGGGCGCCAACGGACAGCAGTGGATTGTTCGAAAAAACGGGGAGCGGGAACCGCTCGCCTCTATCGACGGGGCGGACCTGGAGCCGGGCGACCGTTTTATAATCCTGACGCCGGGCGGCGGTGGTTATGGAGTCGACCACTCTTCAAGGAAAAAATCATGACTCCGATACCGGAATATACGCAATAGTCTGCCCGGAACGTTGTAATAAACAGTCAGGAATTCAACGCAAAAGAATAATGGCCCAATGCCGGGAAGAGACGCCAAATTCCTGCAGACCTGTTCCATTATTTTTTAGCTAAAACAGCGGTTTTGCAAAAACCTCACAAATCAAACCGTAGGTGAATGATTTTCTTTAGACAGATCGGCCTCTGTATAGCAGCATTCATGTTCATATCGGGATGTGTCTCTACGGAACTAGGAGTACAATCGTCCTCCGCGGGAAGTGATAACAGGCGCAACCTGCAGGAGGAGTATACATCCGCTTTTCCCACGAAAGATATATCTGCAAACATCAGTAACGTTTTTCGGTCCGTAAGGCGAATCACGATATCGGGAATTTACCGTATCTTTTATTTTGAAGAGGAACCGGTAACGCTCCCTCAAATCCGTGGCGCCGACTTGATGCAACTCTCCTCCCGCTCAACAACCAAAGAGGAGAGCGTTGCCGGAACAGCCATCTCCATTGCCCAGGATAGCCGGTTCATATCGCTGCTCACATGCGCGCATATAGTTCAGTTCCCGGATACACTGATCGAATATGTTGAAACAGGCGATCTTCCTGAAAATGAATATATCCGGTCTGTAGCCGTAAAATTCACCCAACACAACCTGGTTTATGGAGAAAGGCACCTCGCTCCTTTTGAAGTAAAATCAGTTGACCCCGTCAAGGACCTGGCACTTATTCAAGTTCAGAGGCAACAAGAGCCCAACCTGCAAATACCACCGCTTTCGATTCAGCTGGGAAATTCAAAGGATCTGAAATGGGGATCATTTCTCTATATTGCCGGCTATCCAAGAGGGAGAGCTGTAGTAACCCGCGCCATCGTCAGCGATCCAAATCGTACCAGTCGAGGAGACTTCCTGACCGACGGACTTTTTAACCAGGGTATGAGCGGTGGTATCATATTGGCCAGCAGAGATCATTATTCCAGCTTTGAATGGGTTGGAATGACCAATACCGCATCAGCCGAAGAAGAACACATTTTGGTTCCCGCCCCGAATCGATCCACCAGCGACAAACTAACAGAGCCGTATGACGGTCCCGTCTACCAGGAAAAAAAAGTTCGTATTGCATATGGCGTTACCCAATCAATTCCCACCGGAGATATCGCTGATTTTTTAGATGAAAACCGGCAGCTCCTCCAAGCTTCAGCGGTTAGTTTTCCCAGCTTTTAGCTGGCGCAAACCATGCAACTACCGTTTTCATCATTCTTCTCAACCTGCAAGATATCATTCCGATTTTATCGATACTTGGGTTCAGGTAATATTTGAAACGAGCATTTCTATTTAAATCTGTAGCCTCAGTTTGGTATCTTTGGCACTGTTTGTTTCAGCTTATAAAATGGTATCATGAAGACAACACGCGTACTCAAATTCGGCGGCACTTCCATGGGCGACGAGCACACATGGCGCATGGTGCTGGAGATCGTCAAACAATATGAACAGCCCGTGGTTGTGGTCTCTGCCACCTCCCGAACTACGCGACAGCTGCTGGCCGCCGTCGAGGCGGCACCGGACCGCTATGAGCGCTCGCTCGAAATAAGCAGTGAAATACGTTCACGTCACGAAACCCTGATCCGCCGATTTCTGCAGGAGTTCGACCATCATGATGCGGCCGATGCCCTTGAGCAGTGCCTGGCATGGATTGAAAAGAAGATCCGTGATCTGAACCGGCATCTCAGGGAGATCAACAAAAGCAAAAAAACAGATGCTGCCCGCAAAGATGCCGTGGCAAGTATCGGGGAACAGCTCTCCTCCGGGCTTTTTGCGACATGTGGAAAAGTGTTTGGCCTGAATACCACGTTTATGGATGCGCGCGATATTATCAAGACGAACTCCGATTTCGGTCACGCCACTCCCGACCTCCGCAGGATTAACCAACAAGCCCGGAAAATACGCCAGAACATTGAGCAGTCGATAATCCCGGTCATCGGCGGGTATTACGGCGAAAACGATCAGGGAGAACTAACCACCCTCGGATTCGAGGGATCCGACTACACCGCCAGCCTGATCGGGGCCGCCCTCAACTGCGAGGCGATTGAAATATGGACCGATGTCAGCGGTATTTTTACCTGCGACCCACGGGTGGTGGAGGAGGCCCGGCCTATCCCGGAAATCAGCTTTCGGGAAGCCACCGAGATGGCCTATTTCGGGGCACGGGTGCTGCATCCTTCCACACTGAAACCGGCGGCACAAAAAGAGATCCCGGTATATGTCCGCAACATTTTTGATCCCGGTCATCCGGGAACCAAGATCTACTCCAATGCCGAATCCGGGCGGCCGGTACGCGCACTTGCATTCCTGGAAGACGTTGTTATCATAACGGTCAACGCCCCCAGCACGTTGATGGGATTTCGTTTCCTGTCGAACGTGTTCCAGATCCTGGAGCATCATCATATTACGGTAGATGTGGTAACCACCACTGAGGCTTCCGTTTCGATCGCCCTGGAACGGCCGGAGAAGCTCGATCTGGTTATAAACGAGCTGCAAGGAATTGGGGAAGTCACAATAACGGAGCAGCAGGGCCTGGTCAGCCTGATCGGCTTCGGGCTTTCGAATGTGGAGTCGATCACAAGCCGCGTCTTTTCCTCGGTCAGGGGCGGTCCCCTTTCGCTGATCTCCTTCAGCCGGGATAAACGGAACCTGAACCTGGTGCTCCCGGAACAACAGCTGATCGCCACCGTTCGCTCGCTTCACCGCTCACTCTTCAGAACCGAACTTTCTTCAACATCCTGACATGCTGGCACTTGAAAATATATCACTTACGCTGGGAGATCAGCCCCTCTTTAATTCGATCGATGCGCTGATCAATCCCGGGGAACGGATCGGGCTTGTGGGACCCAATGGAGCGGGAAAATCGACCCTCCTCAAAATTATTGCCGGGCAGATCGAGCCAGACGAGGGCCAACTGAAGCTGTCCAAATCGGCCACGGTCGGATACCTCCCGCAGGACGGGGTGGATCCGGACCCGTCACTGACCGTGCTGGAAGAGGTGAAAAGCGCCTTCTCCGACCTGCAGGAACTGCGAGAAAAAACCCGGAAAGAACAGCAAAAATTGAGCCACCTGGAGTCCGACAGTGATCAATACAAGCAGACCCTGGAGCGCATGGGGCGGTTGCAGGATCGCCTGGAGCAGTCGGGGGCCTACTCACTGGATTCTGACATCGAAAAAGTGCTGATGGGTCTGGGCTTTACGAAAAAGGATTTTAACCGGTCGACCACTGAATTCAGCGGGGGCTGGCTAATGCGAATTGCCCTGGCCAAGCTGCTGCTTCAGCAGCCGACCTATCTCATGCTTGACGAGCCGACCAATCACCTGGATATCGAATCCCTGCAGTGGATCGAGAATTTTCTCCTTAGCTACAAGGGGGCGGTCATCGTCGTCTCCCACGACAAGGCATTCCTTGACAAAATCACCGGGCGAACGCTTGCGCTGGACCGTGGAAATCTTTACGACTATGCGGGCAACTATTCATACTACGTGGAAAAGCATGAGGAGCGGATGGACCATCTCCGCAAGGCCTACAAAAACCAGCAGCGGGAGATCAAGGAACTGCAGGAGTTTATTGACAAATTCCGATACAATGCCAGCAAGGCTTCGCAGGTACAGAGCCGGATCAAGCAGCTGGAAAAGATGGACAAAATTGAGCTGGATGAACACGAGGAGGAGATCACGTTTCAGTTCCCCCCGCCCGAGCGAAGTGGTGCAGTAGTCATGAAGCTGCAGAATATCAGCAAGAGCTACGGCGAAAACCAGGTATTTGACGGCCTGGACTATTCCGTGGAGCGCGGGGATAAAATTGCCGTCGTAGGTCCGAACGGCGCGGGAAAATCCACCATGGTGCGCATTCTGGCCGGACTTGAAGATTATGACGGGGGCAGCCGCGAGCCGGGACACAATGTCACCACAAACTATTTTGCCCAGCACCAGGCCGACGAGCTCGACCTGTCGAAGACGGTGTTTGAAATTATGCGAGAAGCGGCCCCCAACGCCCGGGAAACCCGCTTGCGCACCATCCTGGGCTGCTTTTTGTTCCAGGGGGATGAGGTCTTTAAAAAAGTGTCGGTGCTGTCGGGGGGCGAAAAAAGTCGCCTTGCCCTGGCCCGTATGCTGGTGAACTCGGCCAATTTCATGATTTTTGACGAGCCGACCAACCACCTGGATATGCAGTCAAAACAGATCCTCCAGCAGGCTCTCGACCAATATGAGGGGACATTCATTATCGTTTCGCACGACCGCGATTTTCTCGATCCCATCGTCAGCAAAGTGCTGGAAGTTCAGCCGAATCGCGTGCGCACGTTTCTGGGGAATGTTTCCTACTATCTTGAAAAAAAGAGAGAAGAAGAGAATGAAACGTTAAACACGGCCTCAGCCAACAACAGAACGGGGCCGCCACACTCAGCAAACGGCTCCGGTTCCGGGTCTACCCTCTCACGTAAGGAAGAACGCCGGGTAGAAGCTCAAAAACGGCAGGAAAAGTATAACAAGCTCAAGCCGTTTAAAAAGAAGATCGATCCCCTGGAAGAAAAAATAGAAACCCTGGAAAATCGCAAGCAGGAGATTGAGCAGGAGATGGCAGAGCCCGATTTCTACGATGATGAAGTGCAGGTGAAAGAGATCTCCCTGGAGTATGAAAAGCTGAAGGCCGAGCTCGTGGAGACCTACGCGGAATGGGAGAAGCTGGCCATGAAGATCAGCGAAATTGAGGAGGAGTTTGAATAGCAAGACCCAAGAAAAAAAGATATGAAGAAACTAGACGGTAAAACAGCTATTGTTACCGGTGCCACCCGGGGGATGGGGCGCGCCGTGGCCGAACTTTTTACCGCTGAGGGGGCTCGCGTAGTCATGAATGGACGAGATACACAGCAGGGACGGGAGGTGGTGACGAAGATCACTTCCCGCGGGGGAGAAGCCATTTTTATCCCGGGCGATGTCAGCTCTCGGGATCTCAACAAGCAGCTCGTGGAACGGGCGGTCTCCGAATTCGGCGGACTTGACCTGCTCGTGCCCAACGCCGGGATGCTGGGACTGGGATCGATCACAGAGGTGACCACGGAAACCTGGGACAAAACGCTGGATACCAATCTGAATGCCGTTTTTTACCTGCTGCGTGCCGGCATCCCGAAAATGCAGCAGACAAAAGGCGGCGGAGCTGTGGTTGTGACCGGCTCCATTGCTGCACACAAAGGGTTCCCGAATCACGCCGCCTATTGTGCATCAAAAGGTGCATTGGAGGCGTTGGTACGGCAGGCGGCCGTCGATTACGCCCCGGATATTCGGATCAACCTGGTGCAGCCCGGTCCGGTAGACACCAAGCTCTATAACGACTCTGCAGAAGCATTTCCCAATCCGGATACCATCCTGGATGAAGTGCCCGGCACGCTGCCGATGAAACGGATCGGCTCCCCGGAAGAGATTGCAAGAACCGTGCTGTTCCTGGCCAGCGATGACGCAGGCTGGACGACCGGCTCCGTCGTCACGGTGGACGGGGGCGCCTCAGCGGCGGGATGATTGTTTGTTTGTAGACGTGAGACGTCAGATGTGAGATGGGAGACGAATTTGACATCTTGTTCTGTACCTCTCACGTTTGACGTCTCACATCTCACGTCTGTCCTCCTCATCCTCGTCCGAGACGATACCGAGGCGGGCCGCGCGTTCTCTCCACTTTTTACGAGCCAGTTTCTGCATATCTTCATAGGCATCCACCTCGTCAATAATCTCCATGCCCAACAGGGTTTCCACCAGGTCTTCCATTGTCACCACACCTGAAAATCCGCCATATTCATCCACTACCAGCGCAATATGATCCTGCTGCTCCAGCAGCCGTTCAAAAAGGATTTTCAGGTTGGCATTTTCCGGGACAACCAGAATCTCCCGTTTCAATTCTTTGAGCTTTTTATGCTTCTCATCGCGCGCCAGTTGTATTAACAGGTCGTTTTTAAGCACATACCCGGTGATGTTGTCTTCGTTGTCCTCATAAAGCGGGAGCCGCGAAAAACGCAGATCTTCCACCTTGTCTGGAATCTCCTCAATTGTCCGTTCCTGGTTGTAGTATTTAACGACAATCCGGGGCGTCATGATATCCTTGACGCGAAGCGAGCTGAACCGGATGAGATTCTTAAAAATCATTGACTCCTCCTCCTCAAAGATTCCCTGCTCCACCCCACGCTCGGCCAGTGCGCTGAATTCTTCCCGGCTGAAGGAGGGCGGACGGTTATCGCTTGAAAGCAGACGCGTGATGCCGTTTGACAGTGCTACAAAAGGATACATCAGGAACATAAGCACCCGCAGCGTGCGCGCAGCCAGCGGCGAAAGCGTTTTCCAATAGGTTGCTCCCAGCGTTTTGGGGATAATTTCTGAGAAGACGAGAATAAGCAGGGTAAGTACA
Source organism: Halalkalibaculum sp. DA3122 (assembly GCF_043951865.1). NCBI lineage: Bacteria > Pseudomonadati > Balneolota > Balneolia > Balneolales > Balneolaceae > Halalkalibaculum > Halalkalibaculum sp. DA3122. Next base: position 151,344 of record NZ_JBINJF010000002.1, on the reverse strand, counting down.
GCCGATATTATACTGACGTATTCATTGCCGAAAACCGCCTGGGCCTGGGCTCCGACACCCGCCGCTCCCACGGTATGGGCAATGGTGTTGAGGCTGAGAATTGCCGACAGGGGACGATCGATATCCTCCTTGTACCGGGCAAGCAACTCTCCACCCTGCGTGCCCTTCCGCTTCATAACGGCAACATACGATTCGCTGACCGACAACAGCACCGCTTCCAGAATAGAACACAGAAACGATACTCCCAGAGCGAGGAACAGGTAGAATAAAAGCAGTGTCATAGGCTGGATTTGAGACTCAAAAATTTAATCGGAAAATGAACATTGTATAATCCCACTATCAATCTGTTACCCTGCAAAAATTTGATCCTCATTTTTAAATGTTTTGAACTCCATGGTGTTGCCGCTCGGGTCCCTGAAAAACATCTTGCCCTCCTCTTCCGGCAATCCTTTGTCTCTGACATAGGGCTCAAAGACAAAATCGTGTTCCGAGGCCCGAATCCGCTCGGCCAGTGCTTCCCATTCGTCCCACTCGAGGATCACCCCGAAGTGGTGCACCGGTACCGGGTTACCGTCAATTTCATTGGTGCCGTGTTTTCCCGCGAATTCCGGGATCAGGTGTCCGACAAGCTGGTGCCCCCAAAAATTGATATTAATCGTCCGTTCGGAGCTCCGTACGATGTCACATCCCAGTATTTCCCCGTAAAATTTACGAGTCTCCTCAATATCGGATATGGGAAATCCAAGATGAAAACGTTTAAAAGATTGCTCAGCCATCAGTTTCTAAAAATTGCTCTGGAGTTAATGTTTCGCTTAAAATAGGTATTTCACGTGAAGTGAAAAATTTTGACCGAAATTATATCCGTATTTTGTGGATACTGGTCGTAAAATATTATTTTTTGCAGACTACCGGCCCTCGGCTGGTACCGTACTCTTACCCACCCAACAAATATTCCACGAAAACACCCATCTCCTTTTTTAAAACGGTCAATCAAATTTGCAGATGTATCCAACATAAGATTTATTGAATGCCGAAGCCTGGCAAGTTGTTAACAACTACCCGTAATTTCTAACAAAATATTTCTCTAAACCATGAAACACATTTCAAAAATATTTTCGATCCCTCTCATAATTGTAGCATTTGTAATCGCCGGTTGTGCGCAGCCGCAACAGCAGGAGTCTGCCGAAGAGGAAACCACTACCGCTCCTTCTACCAATTTTACTAAAGCGGTTGCAGTTGTCCATCCCACGGAAGGCAATGAGGTCAGTGGTACCGTTACTTTTGAGCAGACCGCAGAAGGCGTGCAGGTGACGGCTGAATTGAGTGGACTTGAGGAAGGCCGGCACGGGTTCCACATCCACCAATATGGAGATTGCACTGCCAGCGACGGGACTTCTGCCGGCGGTCACTACAACCCGGCTGGAAATGATCACGGTGCGCCCACCCAGGATGATCGTCACATGGGGGATATGGGCAATATCGTTGCCGACAGTGAAGGAAATGCGACCATCGACTACACTGATTCCGTGATTGAGCTGAATGGTCCTGACAGCATTATCGGTCGCGGTATTGTGGTGCACGGCGGAGAAGATGACCTGGAGTCGCAACCCTCTGGTGCGGCCGGTCCCCGCATTGGCTGTGGCGTAATCGGTATTGCGAATACTTCCCAGTAATAGAGTTTCAACGACAGGCAGGGGACATATCATTTAGGATATGTCCCCTTTTCTTTTGGAATCGTTCTCTTTCTTCTTTCGACCCGATTTTTCCTGGTTTTCATGAACCCTTCCTCCCATATATTCACCATTACTCAGAAGCAACCGGCATCTGCCCGTTCGTGCGGTTGTAATTCGTGAGCCAGAAGAACAGAACCAGGCCCGACAGAAAAATTCCGGCCGAAAACAGAATCAGCATCCCGGAGGGACGGATAATCAATATGGCGCTGACGAACTGTACAAGCAGGATAGCATAGAGTAAAACGGCAATATACAAGCGGTTTACCTTGCTGATGACGTAAGCCCCCATTGGTGCTCCCAGGACGACCACGGGAATACAGACCAACCAAAAGTTGATCGCTTCCGGCTGTAGATCCTGCAGTATCAGCCCGTGCAGCAGAGTTCCCACCACGGCATTCATCGCCATCAGGATGACGGAAGTTGGGGTCGCGATTTTCTCCGAGAGACGATATTTCAGCGTCACAAATGCGAACGAGCAGATATCTATCCCGTTGCCGAGGATGGCACTCAGGATACCCCCGACAAAGCCGACAGCCACCAATTCGATCTTTTGTCCCGGGGTGAGAGCGGGCAGTGCCTCTGCCGATGTTCGCTTCCGGATGTGATTGATAAAAAAGAGCGCGATTCCGTAGCTGAGCCAGAATGATACAAACATCATTTTGGCGTAAGCCGGTAAAACGTAGGGGGCGATGAGGTAGGTGCCGAAGATGATGCCGCCCGTCCCGCCAGCGGCTACGATCCAGAGGTACGTTTTCTCAATTGGAACCTTTTGGGCAATTATCCAGAGGGAAGCCGCCGTCATCCCCACACTTTGGATCGCCAGGCTGAAATTACGCGCCACCGAAGGATCGATCTCGAATATCAGCGTCATTACCGGGTAGGCGATGGCACCGCCACCCTCAGAGCTGGCTCCCGCGATAAACGAGCCAAATACCATGGTCAGGGTCATGTACCAGTCTGACAGGAACAGATGCCATCCATTTTGGGAGATCATCCAGAAGAGCCAGATTCCGTAAACCAGTAACACCGGACCAAGAAAAATGAGTATACGCTGCTTGGCGAAATCTGTTGGCCTGTGCTTTTGCAAATCGGGCGATTCCAAAGAGTTAAGGCGGGAGCCATCCAACCCGGAACTAATCTTCCGGACTCCAGGATTTCATTTTGTCGTTGATCACTTCTTTAAGACGACTGACCGGCACGCGATCCTGCGTCATATCATCGCGGTAGCGGATGGTGACCGTATCTTCTCCCTCTGACTCAACCCCGTCAAAGTCGACCGTGATGCAAAAGGGCGTACCGGCCTCATCCTGCCGGCGATAGCGTTTCCCGATAGATCCGGATTCATCATAAAGCACGGTGTATTCCTCTCGCAGGTCCGCTTCAATCTTTTTGGCCAGGTCGATCAGCTTGTCTTTTTTGATGAGCGGGAAAATGCCCAATTTTCGGGGCGCCACTTCCGGATTCAGTTTTAATACCGTACGCGTGTCTCCGTCCACTTCTTCCTCGCGATAAGCGTCGCAGAGCACCATCATGACGGTCCGATCAAGTCCCACGGAGGTTTCTATAACATAGGGAATGTAGCGTTTCTGCTTGGCCTGGTCGTAATACTCCAGCTTTTTACCGGAAAACTCCTGGTGCTGGCCCAGGTCAAAGTCGGTGCGGTTGTGGATGCCTTCCACCTCCTGCCAGCCGATCGGGTATTCATACTGGATATCAGCCGCAGCTGCAGCGTAGTGTGCCAGCTTGTCTTCGGGGTGGGGAGCTGTACGCAGCTTTCGGGGGCGGATGCCCAGGTTTTTGTGCCACTCCAAGCGGTCCGCAAGCCAGTTGTCATACTCCTCCTCGTCGGTGCCCGGCTCCACAAAGTACTGCATCTCCATCTGCTCGAACTCCCGCATGCGGAATACAAACTGCCGGGCCACCACCTCGTTACGGAACGCCTTGCCGGTCTGGGCAATGCCGAACGGCACCTGCTGCCGGGCGGTATCCATCACGTTCTTGAAATTCACGAAAATGCCCTGGGCCGTTTCCGGGCGCAGGTATACTGCATCGTCATCATCCCCAGAAGAGACCGCTCCGAACTGGGTCTTGAACATCAGGTTAAACTGGCGGACTTCGGTCCAGTCGAACGCCCCGGATTCGGGCGCCCGGATTTCGTTGTCGATGATGATCTTGTGGAGATCCTCGCACAATCCCTCGCGCGTGCCGGCGGTATCGAGCAGTTCCTGTAGCTGGTCGGCCTCCTCCGCCTTTTCTTTGCTGCGGAGCTTGGCGATATGCCCTTCAATAAGCATATCGGCCCGGTACCGCTTGTTCGACTGCCTGTCATCGATCATCGGGTCGTTGAAGCCGGAAACGTGTCCGCTGGCCTCCCACACTTTGGGATGCATGAAAATGGCGGCATCAATGCCCACGATGTTATCATGCTTTTGGGTCATCTCCCTCCACCACAGGTCACGGATATTGCGCTTCAGCTCCACTCCCAGCGGGCCGTAGTCGTAAACGGCCCCGAGCCCGCCGTAAATTTCAGAAGATTGAAAAATAAGGCCGCGCGCTTTGGCCAGCGATACGATTTTATCCAGACTGTCGAGTTCGGTTACTGCCATTGAAGTGTGTAAAAATTATTTTGGGTTCAGATTCATCGATGCCAAAGATAAAAAAAGTACGTTTAATTAATGAATTCTAGTTTTTTAATTCCGATATTCCCTGCCTCCTGTATTTCCGGCCCGGTTTACTCCCGGAAACCGGCAGCGGGAGCAATCAACTTTTTAAACCCACAGAAATCATAATACAATGCACAGTTTCAACGTAGGAATTCTCGGCGCAACCGGCGCTGTCGGACAAAAATTTATCCGTTTACTTCGCAGGCATCCCTGGTTCACGATCAAGGCCCTGGGTGCTTCCAAACGTTCGGCCGGAAAGACCTATAAACAGGCCGCTCACTGGATTGAGGATATTGAACTTCCCGGGCAGGTAGCCAAACTGAAGGTTTCTACGTGTGAACCTGCACATTTTGAAGGGGTCGATTTCGTGTTTTCCGGGCTCGATTCCTCCGTGGCCAAAGATATTGAGCAGGCCTTTGCGACTGCGGGTATCCCGGTAATTTCCAATGCAAAAAATCACCGGATGTTTGACTCGGTACCGCTGCTGGTCCCGGAAGTGAACCCGGATCATGTTGAAATGATCAAATCACAGGATTTTACCGCCGACGGCAGCGGTTGGATCGTCACCAATCCAAACTGCGTGTGCGTGCCGCTGTCGATGTCGCTGCGCCCGATCTTTGACGCCTTTGGGATCGAATCGGTCGTTGTTACCTCGATGCAGGCGGTTTCGGGGGCGGGATATCCCGGCGTTCCCAGCCTCGATATTCTGGGCAACGCGGTTCCCTTTATCGGAGGCGAAGAGGACAAAATTCACACTGAGCCGCTGAAGCTGCTCGGAACCCTTAACAGCAACGGTACCGTGACGCATGCCGACTTTGGCGTTCAATCCACGGCTGTTCGCATTCCCACCGTTGAGGGACACCTGCTTTCTGTTGCCGTTAAATTAAAAGAGAAGCCCTCGGATATCTCGGACGTACAGAAGGCGATTGAAGACTGGAAGAGCCCGATTGCCGACCTTGATCTCCCCTCGGCGCCCAAGCAGCCGGTCAAGCTGTATGAAGAGGAGCGCCATCCACAACCGCGCCTGCACTCTGCCCGCGAAAACGGGATGCAGCTCGGTATGGGACGCCTGAGAACGGGCTCTGTATTTGACATTTCCTATATCGCGCTGGCCCACAATACCGTTCGCGGTGCAGCCGGCGGAGCGATCCTGAATGCAGAGCTGCTGGCCGAGAAGGGCTATCTGAATTAGCAAGTTGAGAATATCGAACAAGGAATGTCGACTGAAGGGACGTTCCCTTTACCATTCCTTGTTCTTTATTCGATGTTTACTCTTCATTCAGGTCGTTTAACTTAATTTCTGACATCACAAGGCGTATTTTGGAGACCAGCTTTTCGGCTTCCTTTCTCTCCTTTCGCTTTATCTTGAGTATACATTCGCCCTGGTCAGCGCCCGGGATTTCATCAAAGACCCGCAACGAATCTGCCTCCAGGACAATCCTGGAGCTGAACCATCCTTTTTTGTATTCAACGGACTGCAGCGCCCGGAGCGGAATGGCGACCTCCTCCACATCCGACTTGAATACTTCAAACAGGGCGTCTTTCACCTGGAATTCGATCAGAAGCTCTTCCCCCTCCAGCTTAAGTAATCCGCTGGCCGTTTGAAGCCCGTAATTTACTGCAGGGATCTCAAATTGTACCGCTTTGGTCTCAAATGGCATGGTATGTGTAACGCAATTGAATTTATGGGAGACATTTGCAACGAAAATTCCATCTTGAACATACAAATTACAAACTTTTCAGGATCCGAATTTTGCAAAAACCTGTTCGCCACATCTGCTACCTGTCACTTCAAGTTATTTTCACGTCAAACCCTGGATAGCGGCCTCTCCCTGACAAACCGAGGATAACACCGATCATGCCGATCGATGTAGACAGGTCATGTATCAGGTACTGCCTGAACTGCTATCCCGTGATGATCTGCACCTTTCGTGTCATCTGCGCTCCGGTAAGCCCTGAATGTTCATAGTTAAAATCGCGCTGTTATATCCTCCAGCTCAGAAAAAAATTAATTTTTTTTGTAAGGATTGCCCTGTTTACCGGTCTAGTAAGTAGAGATGAAGATAACTCATCTTTCACAAGCCGTTGAATGAGAGAGCACATTCAATGTCCTTCCGAGGTGAAGAGGCTGACCCCTCTTCACCTTATTTTTTACCGTTGGCTTCCAACCCGCCCCCTTACCTCAGATATGAACATCAAAACAAGAGAGCTATGAACAATTTCCTCGCAACGTTACTTGTCGTTCTTTTAATTCTGCTACTGCCTGGGCAGACAAGTGCCCAGACAACCATTATTGACGAAACCTTCAGCGACGGCGATTTTACCGCTGATCCTGCATGGACCGGATCCGTGGATGACCATATTATTTTCGACGACCAGGGAAACAGCAAACTTCGGCTGGATGCCTCCGGTGGAGGCGCCTCCTATTTAACAACCGAAAGCACCGCGGCCTACGGAACCTGGGAGTTCCTGGTGGAGTTCGATTTCAACCCCTCCTCAACCAGCTATTCCAGAATCTACCTGTTGGCCGATCAGCCCGAGCTTGCTGAACCGGTCAACGGCTATTACGTCCGGGTGGGCCATACAGATGACGAAGTCAGCCTCTTCCGGCAGACAGGAACCGAGCAAACAAAAATTATTGATGGAGCAAACGATTTAATTGATCATGATCCCGTTGCCGTTCGCATAAAAGTTACAAGAGACCTGGAGGGACACTGGAAGTTCCTTGCAGATTCCACCGGGGGTAATGATTTCACATCCCAGGGATCTGCCCGGGATAACACTCATCGTTTCAGCAACGTTTTCGGGATCTACAGCCAATATATCGGAAGCCGCACATCCCACTATTTTTATGACGATATACAGGTGCGCAAGGTAACACCCCCGCTTAAAATTGCAGATATAATTCCCTCCGAAAACAGAATTATGGATGTTGTATTCAACACCAGAATTGCGCCCAACAGTGTTGCTGCCGCAGACTTCACCTTAAATAACGGTATCGGGACTCCCTCTTCTGCACGTGTAACCGACCTGAATACGGTACGGCTGACCTATTCCCAACCGCTCCCCGGCGGCGACTACACACTGACGGTCAACAACATCGATGATGCCGCAGGAAATACCATCAATACGGATTCAACAATCGATTTTGTTCTTTTTGACATTTTTAACCAGGGCGATATCGCTATTACCGAGGTTATGTATGACGAGCCCCGGGAACAGGCTGAATATATTGAAATCACAAACAGGAGTTCAAAACGCCTGAACCTGGAAGACTGGCTGATTGGTGATGAACAGGCGATGGTCTCCCTCAGCAGGGATACTCTGGTGATCGGGGCTGGTGATTTCCTGGTATTTTCCTCCGATACCACTGCTCTCTTCAACACCTACGGTTCCCGGAATTACGTTCCCGTGGCCTCGCTTCCCGCCTTCAATAACGGGGGAGATGCAGTCCGGATCCATACCGAGAGTGGCATACGGGTCGACTCCCTCTTTTATTCTCCCGATTGGGGTGGCTCAGAGGTCGCCCTGGAACGACGTTCAACCTCCACGACTGCAATCTACCGTTCCAACTGGGGAGATTCGCCGCACCCCACCGGCGGAACACCCGGGCGGCCGAACACCATACCCGATGACACCATGCCTCCCTCCGTCATCGAATTTAATATTCTTGAGGATCAAAAACTGCAGCTCCTGTTCAATGAGAGGGTAGATCGACGTACAGCCGGCGCTATTTCGCGCTACAGCATCAGCGGGGAAATTGGCTTCAGCGGCGTACAGGTTTCAGAGCCGGATACCGTACTTCTACTGCTGGATACCCCACTGAAAAATGCGTCCCGGTACACCCTCACCATCTCCGGCGTAGAGGATATCTTCGGCAACTCCCAGGTGTCGAGCAACATCGATTTCACATACTACCATATCTCGCGCGCCGACTCCGGTGATATTTTTATCAATGAATTTATGTACGAGCCGCCGGAAGGCGGTACGGAGTTTGTTGAGCTGTACAATCCCACTCAGCGGTCGTTCGACCTGCAGGGATGGACGCTCAGCGACAATACCGGCAACCGGAAGGTACTTGCCTACAAACCGTTTGTACTGCCCCCTGATTCGTTCGCCGTCATTGCCCCGGACAGCACCCTGGCATCCCGGTATCCGGGCATCCATATCCTTACGACCGGGAGCCGGTTTCCATCGCTAAACAACGGTGGCGACGACATCGTACTCCGGCGGCCCGATGGAACGCTGGTGGATTCTCTCCGGTACCACTCAGGCTGGGGCGGCGACAAGGTTTCGCTGGAACGACGCACATCCCGTGTTCCCGCCTACCACCAGGCCAACTGGGGAGACACGCCCCAAGGCACCGGCACACCCGGAACCGGCAATGCAATACCCCCGGACACTACCCCTCCGAAGTTATCGAAATTCCGGATTCCCGACGCTTCAACGATGAAGCTGGTATTTTCTGAACCCGTTTCCAGCGAAAGCGCCCGCAATCCTTCCAACTACTCGGTCACTCCTCCGGTGGATATTCAGATGAGATCGGTGGCAGGCGACACCGTTACGCTCCTTCTTGCCGAAGATCTTGTCTCGGGCACCGCATATAACATAACGCTCAGCAACCTGCAGGATATTTTTGGGAATGCGATGGAGACCGTTTCCCGGACCCGCGAATACCTGGAGTTTGCCTCTGCAGAGCGCGGAGATATCGTGATCAACGAAATCCTGTATCATCGATCCGGGGCCTCAGGGCCTGAATTTGTAGAGCTGTACAATCCCGGCAGCGAACACTACGACTTGTCGGGCTGGCAGCTGGGCGACGGGGTCGCTGTAACGGATCTCTCCCGCGGAATTCAGCTCAAAGCGGGAGAATATGTTCTGTTGACGGGTCACAAGAAATTCGCCTCCACTTTAGACAACGGATACTATCTATCCGGCTTCCCGTCTCTCAATGATGATGAAGACGCGATATACATACGTTCAAGCCAGGGTACAACAATAGATTCACTTTACTACAAGGCCCGATGGGGCGGTGATGAAGGAATATCGATAGAGCGAAAAGACCCCCTGGCGGCCTCCAACGACGGGTCCAACTGGACCAGCAGCGGATCCCCGGAAGGAAGCAGCGGGGGAACAAAAAACAGCCGTTTTTCACCAGACCGATCACCTCCCGGCGTGCTCTTTTCAACCCGCCGGCCGGATGGCCTGATCGAAGTCCGGTTTGACGAATTTATTCAACTTTCGCCGGAACTTACTTTTATGCTGGAAGGAAAGTCATTATCGGTAGAAACATTCACTCCCGGGAATGGCAACACAATTTTACTGCAGCAACCGGCTTCGGGTAGCAGCAACCCCAAACCGAGGGAGCTCAATATCCGAAACCTGGCGGATGTAAAAGGAAACATCACCAGAGCAACATCCATACCGGTGGCTGAGCCGATCGAAGCGGGCAGCGTAGTAATCAACGAGATCATGTACAATCCGCTGAACGACCCGGAGGATAACCAGCCTGATCAGCGTGAATATATTGAACTCCGGAACACCCGGGATTACGCCGTCTCGCTTGAGGGATTCACCCTGCACGATGCGCCCGATGAAACCGGGGCAACCCGTTCGCTCATACCGGTTAACTCCCGCGCAAAATTTCTGCCTCCCCAGGGACACGTATTGGTCTATGCGGATGAAAAAGACACATTTTCCGACAGCCAGACCGCCCTCTTTTTTGAACTCGACGATCTCTCTCCCACCCGCACAGTGAGAATTGACCGGGGAACATTAAGCCTCGCTTCCAGAGATGATGCGATCTACCTGGCCGACAGCACCGGGGCTACGATCGACTCGGTCTACTATGATGAAAGCTGGCACAATCCCAATATCATTGACACACGCGGAGTGGCTTTAGAACGAATAAATCCGTCCGGTCCCAGTGGAAGTGCCTCCAACTGGAGCTCCAGCACCACAAAAAAGGGCGGAACCCCCGGAACGGAAAACTCGATCTACCAGGTACCCGGGCAACCGCCGGACGAGATCGGCATCAGCTTCAATCCCAATCCCTTTTCCCCGGATGGGGACGGCCACGAAGACAACCTGTTTATCAACTATACGCTGGATCACCCCAACTACCTGTTGAAGGTTCGCATTTTTGACCGATATGGACGCCTGGTCCGTGAACTGGCGGACGGCAAGCAGGCGGGCTATGAGGGCTCCCTCCAGTGGGATGGCACAACCGATGACGGGAATCGCAACCGGGTGGGCATCTATATTGTGCTGTTCGAGGCGTACGACAGCAGCAACGGCAGCAACCGCACATTCAAAGAAGTCGTCGTGCTGGCACGGCAAATGTAGGAGGTTAAATGTTTGATGTTGAAGGTTGAAGGTTGAAGGTTGCAAAGTTGAAGGTTACAAGGTCCGAGATGGAAAGGAATTTCGAGTGTCGGACTTTCAATAACGCGCGGTTCAGCATTCGTTACGCTAAATCCCTTGTTCGATATTCCTTTCTTCAATACTTTGCCCTCTCCTGAAATTACAGTTTTAAAGCGATCTACATGAGTAAAAAAGCGGCTCCCATCGGCATTTTTGATTCCGGCATCGGCGGACTTACCGTTGTAAAGGCAGTTCGCGAGGCGCTCCCCAACGAGAATATTATCTATTTTGGGGATACCGCCCGTGTACCCTACGGTATTAAATCGGAAGAAACCGTACGAAATTACGCGCTACAGATCACTGATTTTCTGTTGGATCGGAATGTGAAGATGATCCTGATCGCCTGCAATACCGTTTCGGCTTCCGCCAAACGAGAGGTACAGAAGGCCGCCGGAGACATTCCCGTGCTGGATGTAATCACCGCCGGAACGCGCGCCGCGATGCAGCACAAACATCGACATATTGGAGTAATTGGTACGCTTGCTACGGTGGGCTCAGGAGCCTATGAGACCGCAATCCGGGAGTACAACGGGGGCATCACCATTACCTCAGCGGCCTGTCCACTGCTGGTGCCGCTGGCCGAAGAGGGATGGACCGACAACGAAATTGCCGAAAAAACCCTGCAGACCTATCTCAAAAAATTTGAAGGCAGCAACATCGACAGCCTGATTCTCGGCTGCACGCACTATCCGCTCTTCAAGGAATCGATTCGCCGAATCCTGCACGATCCAAAGATTGAGATCGTGGACTCGGCCTTGTCGATAGCTGAGATGGCCCGCACAGAACTGCAAAACCTGGAGCTGCTGAATGATGAAGCAGAGGGAAAATTAGAAACATTTGTGAGCGACCGCCCCCAGCGTTTTCATGAACTTGCGGAGCGCTTCCTGGGCCACCGTATTGAGGATGTGGAGATTGTTGCCCTTCCCTGATCATTTCACAGTAGCGCTAATTTATCTAAAGAAGGCACAGAAGTTCACAAAGTTTTCTTTGATATTCTTCGTGACTACTTCGTGTAACTTTGTGATATAACCTTCTCAGCGGTTTAACTAACTTTAAAATGTCTCAAAATTCCTTTAACAAAAAACTAGCTGTCATAGGTGGTGGTGCAGCCGGCTTTTTCGGGGCCATTCGTGCGGCCCGGAATAATCCTGATCTCAATATCACTATTTTCGAACGCAGCCGGGAAGTGCTCTCCAAAGTGCGCATTTCAGGTGGCGGGCGGTGCAACGTAACGCATCACTGCTTTGATCCCGAGCTGCTCTCCAAAGCCTACCCTCGGGGCGAGAGGGAACTGCGCTGGGCGTTTGAACGATTTGATGCCAAAAATACGGTGCGATGGTTTGAGGAGCGCGGCGTGGAGCTCAAAACTGAGGAGGATGGACGCATGTTCCCGGTTACCGATGACTCCGCCACCATCATCAATTGCCTGAAGCGGGAAGCCCTGGAAAGAGGTATTCAAGTACGCACCAAAACCAAGATCGAGCGAGTGGAGCCTCTGAAGAATGGACGCTTCAACCTGCATATCCACAACTCAAATCCGGCAACTGTGGATCTCGTACTTATCGCAACCGGCGGCAGCAACCGCCGTAAGTCCTACGCCTGGCTGGAGGAGCTGGGACACTCCATCGAAGAGCCGGTGCCCTCACTATTTACGTTTAACTTTCGGGATAAAATTTTCAGCGATCTGGCGGGCATTTCGGTGCCGGAGGCGGAAGTCAGTATAACAGACAGCCCCTACACGCATACCGGTCCGCTGCTGATTACGCACTGGGGGCTCAGCGGTCCGGCGGTGCTGAAGGCCTCGGCCTGGGCGGCCCGCTACCTGCATGAGCAGGAGTACCGGTTTACGATCCAGGTCAATTGGCTGCATCCCAAAACCGAACAGGAGGTGCGAAAAATACTTAAAAAGCTGAGGCAGGAAAACGCTAAAAAGCTGGTCACTAAACAGGACCGGTTCCCCATACCCAACCGACTGTGGAAGCGTTTCACTGGGCTCGTACAGATCAATGCCAATACCCGCTGGGCCAATCTTTCCAACCAGCAGATCCATGAACTTGCTCATCAGCTGGTCAATGGCACTTACCAGATCCAGGGCAAAACCACTTACAAAGAGGAGTTCGTCACCTGCGGCGGCATTCCACTCACCGAAATCGATTTCGGGACGATGGAGAGCAAGAAATGTCCCGGCGTTTATTTTGCCGGCGAAGTGCTGGATATTGATGCCATCACCGGCGGCTACAATTTCCAGTCGGCCTGGACCACGGGCTGGATTTTTGGGGAGAATTGGCAATGAGTGATAAGTAAGGAGTAATACTTCAGTCTCCTTAGTGATAAGCTGTGGCTTTTCGTTTTACCTATTTCGTATTGCGTACTGCGTATTTTTCTTGTCCTTTATCTCTGTGCAGATCTGTGGTCTACAGCAGTTTGCTTGCCAGGTTGGCCAGTTCGGAGCGTTCGCCTTTCTCCAGGTTGATGTGGGCATACAGGTCGTTGTCGTGCATGCGATCCACCAAGAAGGAGAGCCCGTTGCTCTGGGTATCCAAGTAGGGCGTGTCAATCTGGTAAATATCGCCGGTAAAAATGATCTTGGTATTTTCGCCGGCCCTGGTGATGATGGTCTTAACCTCGTGCGGCGTCAGGTTCTGGGCTTCATCCACAATGAAAATGACGTTGGACAGGCTGCGACCCCGGATGTAGGCCAGCGGCACAATGCGGAGTTTCTCGGTTTTCACCATCTCTTCCACCCGCTTGTACTGCTTGCTGGTTTCCGGGAACTGGTTTTTGATAAAGTTCAGGTTATCCCACAGCGGCTGCATGTAGGGATCGATCTTGGACTTGATATCGCCGGGCAGGTAACCGATATCCTTGTTGCTGAGCGGCACGATGGGGCGCGCCATATAGATCTGCTTAAAATTGCGACGCTGCTCCATAGCCCCGGCCAGTGCAATCAACGTTTTTCCTGTACCCGCAGCCCCGGTAATGGTTACCAGTGATATTTCAGGGTCCATAATAGCCTGCAGGGCAAAGGTCTGCTCGGCATTGCGCGGGTTTACCCCGTAGGCTGCCATCTTGCGGACGGGTTCAATGTGCTGGGTCCGAGAATTATAAAATCCGAGCGCCGAGCTGGAGTGGTTTTTAAGGATGAAAAAGTGGTTGCTCACCGGCTTGTCATCCCCCACCTTTTTGGGATCCAGCTTGCCATCGTTGTAAAATTCATTGATTACTTCTGAATCGTTGTATTTCACCTCGGTTTTGCCCTTGTACAGGTGATCGATATCCTTGACGCGCACCGTTTCATAATCCTCCGCCTCAATGTTCAGCGCCCGCGCCTTGATACGCAGATTGATATCCTTGGAAACCAGGATCACTTTTTTATCCGGCTCATTCTCCATCAGCTTCAGGGTGGCATTCAGTATGCGATGATCTTTCTTCTTGGAGCCAAATACTTCAGCGGCATCCGTCTCGCTGCCTTCATCGTTCAACACCCGCAGCTTGCCGTGCGAGCGACCATTGAGGGAGATCCACTCCTGCAGCATGTTTTTGTCTGAAATTTTATCCAGATAGCGGATAAACTCGCGGGCGTGCAGGTTGATAACGTCGTTGCCTTTCTTGAATGTGTCAAGCTCTTCAAGAACGGTAATGGGAATGGCAATGTCGTTTTTCTGGAAATTTTTTACGGCATCAGAATCATACAGGAGAACGGAGGTATCGAGTACAAAAATCTTCTTTTGCTTGGCTCTTGGCATAGACAGAAGTCCAATTTAGTTATAAAAGAACGTCGCAGATGATAGCGAAACCTAGTCTATTTGAACGATAGCTAAACAGAGGAACAGAAGCAATTCTGAGGGGCTTGTTTATGAAAAATTAATTTGATATTGGCCAGGAATGATTTTGGTGGATCTGCTGAGGGTTAAAGGTATGCAAGAACATTATAAATGAACCGTACCGCGAGCTTCAGCTCGCGATCTCAGCCCTATTTAAAAGCTGCTGCTCATCCAAATTAACACTTTTGATCATTAATGCCCTTTCACACCAGCAGACGCTGTTCTAAATCTAAGTCGCGAGCAGAAGCTCGCGGTACAGGTTGCTTTTATCAGGACTCCTTAGTTATTACTCAGGTCTGGCCACTCAACGCATAAAGTGCTATGGAAAGCGCAATCGAGGCATTCAGGCTCTCTACCTGTTTCTCTTTTTGGGGATGGGGAATTTCGACAACTCTGCGGTTTCGTCCAGCCATTAAACTCGGATCAACGCCATTTGCTTCGTTGCCGATCACCACAATGGTTTGGGGGGCGGCCTCAACCGTACGCAGGCTTTCTGCATGTTCGGAGGTATCGAGCAGCAGCACCTGCCAGCCCTTCTCCTCAAAAAAAGAAAGTGTTTGCTCCAGGTTCACATTCACAAACGGGATTGTTCCCGTGGCCCCCGCCGTGCTGCGCACCACTTTGGGATTAAACAGATCTACCGTTCCCTTGCCCAGCAGCAATCCCTGCACGCCAAACCACGCTGCCGAGCGCAGAATAGTGCCCAGGTTGCCGGGATCCTGGATGCGGTCGGTTGCCACAACCACTCCCTGTTTGTCCGAAAGCTCGTCGAGCGCAACCTCCGGCGGCATCTCGCAAAGCGCCAGTATCCCCTGGGGATTGTCCGTGTCGGTAATTTCACGGAATGACTGAGGATCTATTTTGGCAGAGAGTAGTTGCCCGGCCCGCTCGCTCCAGCCCGGCCTCTTCCACAGCTGCTGGTTTTCATCCCAAAAAAGATGCGTCACTTGAACTGTCCCGTTTTGGATAACCTGTTCTACAGCCCGCTCGCCCTCCACGAGGAACAACTGCTCACGTTCGCGATATTTTTTCTTCTGCAGTTTTCTCAGAAGTGTCAACTGCCGATTTGAAATGGTATCCATACAAATTCTTAGATTCTTTCGTGTGATTCCCGGGATAATACAAAATACGCAGCCGGCAAGAAAAATAACCCGGACTATTCACAAAATTATAAATATAAAAGGTTAAGCCTTTGATTTTGGTTGACATATCGAAAATAACCTGTAGCTCAAATTTGAGTGTCGTTGCAACGGGCTGCAAAATTTGGCCGTGCCCTTCGTTGTCCCGACAATGGCTCCTCAACGTACCTCGGTACGTCTGCTGGTGTCATTGTCAGGACGCCTCGTTCACAACCAAATTTCTTGGTGAATAATCCGGGTTAAGCAGATGATCAGGGTTTAAAACCTCCGCAGTATCGTTATCTTTACAGTGTACAACGAGAATAAATAAGCAAGGATCGTCATGGAGTTTTTGAAAAAGCTTGGCATTGAGGGTACAAATTACGGCACCAGTACGGGGCAACAATCGCTGGGCGACGGCAGTGAGCCGCACATTGAAAGCAGCACGCCGATTGACGGCAGCCATATTGCTGACGTCACTGTAACCACCCGCGAGCAGTATGAACAGGTGATAGAACAAGCGCAGCAAGCGTTCAAGCAGTGGCGGATGACGCCGGCACCCAAGCGCGGGGAGATTGTACGACAGATCGGCCTGCGGCTGCGCGAATACAAGGAGGACCTGGGCAAGTTGGTAACCTACGAGATGGGAAAAATTCACCAAGAGGGACTCGGCGAGGTGCAGGAAATGATCGACATCTGTGACTTTGCGGTAGGGCAGTCGCGCCAGCTCTATGGCAAAACGATGCAGTCTGAACGTCCTGATCACCGTATGTACGAGCAGTGGCATCCGCTGGGGCCGGTGGGCATTATCACGGCCTTCAACTTCCCGGTGGCGGTGTGGTCCTGGAACGCCATGATTGCGGCCGTCTGCGGCGATGTGATGATCTGGAAGCCCTCCGAAAAGGTGCCGCTGTGTGCCGTGGCCGTGCAGAATATTGTGGCGGATGTTCTCAAGGAAAATGACCTGCCGGAAGGCATCTTCAACCTCGTCACCGGTGACAAAGAGGTGGGCGAATGGATGACCAACGATGAGCGGCTGCCGCTGATCTCGGCCACCGGCTCCATCCGGATGGGGCGGCAGGTGGCGCAGACCGTAGGGGCACGCCTCGGTAAAACAATCCTGGAGCTGGGCGGTAACAACGCCATCATCGTCACAGAAAATGCTGACCTTGAGATGGCCGCCCGTGCCACGGTGTTTGGCTCAGTAGGTACCTGTGGGCAACGCTGTACCACAACGCGCCGGCTGATTGTTCATGACTCTATTTTTGATGAGTTGAAAGATCGGCTGGTAGAGCTGTACAAGGGCGTAAAAATCGGGAATCCATTGAATGAAGATACCTTGGTCGGTCCGCTGATTGATGAACAGGCCGCCGAAAGCATGCAACAAGCCTTGGAGGAAGTGCAACGGTCGGGCGGCGAGCTGATCTACGGTGGTGAGCTGCTGGAGGGCAACAATCTGGAAGTCGAAGGCGGTCACTATGTGTGCCCGGCCATCGTTATCGCTGAGCATGACTACCCTATTGTGCAGGAGGAGACTTTTGCCCCCATTCTCTACCTGATGAAGTACAGCGAGCTGGATGAGGCGATTGATATCCACAACAGCGTGCGGCAGGGGCTCAGCTCGGCAATGTTTACCCTGAATGTGCGGGAGGCGGAGAGCTTCCTTAGTGCACGTGGTTCCGATTGCGGCATCGCAAATATTAATGTGGGTACCAGCGGTGCGGAGATCGGCGGGGCATTTGGCGGCGAAAAGGATACCGGTGGCGGACGCGAATCGGGATCGGATGCATGGAAAGCCTACATGCGCCGGCAAACCAATACCATCAACTGGAGTGATGAGATGCCACTGGCACAGGGTATTGAGTTTGATGTTGACCCATGAGCCACAACCTGCAATCTACGGATCGTTCAAAGAATGCTGTAGGAAAATCCCACGGAAAGAACCTGTTTGAGCTGAACCTCCCTGGAGAAATCTTCGTCATAGACCAACACAAACTGGAAGGTCGTATTAAGGTAGTCGTTGATCTTTCCGACTATTTCGTTTGAAAAATTAATATCTGTTTTTCTCACATTCTCCTTCAGGTTGGTGAAGGTCTCCAGCGTACTGTTTAGCCTTACATTACTTACAATTTTTTTCTCGAAATTGAATATTAATGAATATCCGGGCTCAAACCGGAATTTTTCTCCCCTTTCCAGGCCATATCGTTCAGACAGGGTTTTATCCCGCACAATGGTCTCCTTCATCGCTACGCCCCCCTCTGCAGAGAAATAATCTGCGGGGTGAAATCCCAGGCCGAACACCTGCGACAGGTAGGCCGGGGCCAAAAACCTTGAGAGCAGCAATTTGGGATCTTCCCCGTAATCATATCCCCTGTCAAACTGGGTAGTAAAATTGATGTTTCCAAATACATTAAACCGCTCATCCCGGAACCGGTAACTAAATTTATTTGCGATGGCGATCCTGTCATCGGTTTTCCGGGTACCCTCGTCCTCGATCCGCGCCTGCCCGTATTTAAAGTTGGTCACAAGCTGGTAGCCAAATCGTTCTTTGCGGTATTTCAGGTCAAAAAGAGTAGACGCTGTTACACTGATGGTGTTGACCCCACCCTGGCTCCAGTTTCGATATGAAGCCTGTGATCCATTCAGTCCTCCAACCCAGTTGAAGCCCCAGCCGTTGGTCGTGTCTTGCAGTATTACATCGCTTTCCGCCGAAGTAGAATAGATCATATCCACGTAGTCACGGTCGCTCTGGCCAAATCCACTCCTGACAAGGATACACAACAGTATCGGGATTAAAAATAGAGACAGCTTAAAATGCATGAAAACTTTACAAAAATCGTGTTATTTGGTTACAATGATGAAGTTCGGCCTTACCCCATCTGCAGTACCACTTTTTCCACCTTTTCCTGTTGAACCACGACAGAGACATGTTCCTTCAATTTTGTTGACAGTTCCAGCCCTACAAACTGGGCCTGGATCGGAAACCTGCGATGCCCCCGGTCTACGAGAACGGCAGTATGTATTTCATCAAAACTGAAAAAATCATAGATATGGTTGAGCGTGGTAAACATGGTATGCCCGCTGAAGATCACATCATCTACAACCAAGAGGTAGCACTCCCTCAACCGGCGGGGGGAGATCTTCTTGCCGGAAAGTGTTTTTTGGGGTTCCAGCCGTGTGAGAACAAATTCAGTGCCGTAAATATCAGCAAGGTAAGCGTTCAGTCGAGAGGCGACGGCAAAACCGCGGGAACCGATTCCAAAGAGGCAAATATCCCGGTCCTGTCGATTGTCTTCTGAAACCTGATAGGCCATCCGTTTGAGCGTACGACCTACCCGATCGCTATCCATATAAATTAACTCAGAACTATCTGACATAAAAAAATTATATCTTGAAAATAACGTCTAAAATATGAATTTATAACCTGCTTTACGAGTACTAAACTCCGGAAAAATCACGTTCAAGGTTTAGAGAACGATCTCAGGTTTATTAAATTTTATTCCCTGCAAAAATGAAAAGAGAGGACTATCAGCGATGAAAGAGAAAAAAAGCATGAGGCTGTTTCTCGTTGCCGCCAGCTCATTTATCGGAGGGGTGGGACTTGGCCTTCTTATGGCTCCAAGAAACGGGCGACAGAACCGGCAGTGGCTGATCCAACACGTCTCAGAATGGTCTCCACGCCGGACGAACAACAAAAAGCAGCACACCCTCAAACGGCAGCTCCGCAAGCTGCGAAACCGTGTGAAACGCGGGTATCACAACCGCGTACCAGACCTGTATGCTGCAACAGACCAGCTGGATCTCGGCTATTAAAAATCACAGATGAAAGATCTTGAAGAGAAATACCATGAGCACCTGCTCCACTGGATTTGGCAGACTCTCCATTTTGATGCCGGCAACCTGGAAACTACATGCGGACAGCCTGTTACCATTCTTGAACCGGGAAGACTGAACTCCTCTGGCGGACCTGATTTTAAGGAGGCGCGCCTGCAGATCGGCGATCTCCGCTGGCACGGCGATATCGAATTTCACTGGTCAGTCGCCGACTGGCGGAGACACGGGCATCAGCACGATCCCGGATACAACCAGGTAATTCTCCATGTCGTATATCAAAATCCCGACGGGAAAAGGACATACCGCCAAGACGGCTCCGCTCCCTTTCTGCTGCATCTCCGCCCCCACCTGCCGGAAAACCTGGAAGAGCTGCTCGCCGCCTTCCGTCAGCCCGACCGGCTGCCGTGTGCCGGACAGCTCCGCTATATTTCCCGGGAAGCACTGGAACAGCAATTCAGGAAGGCTCATCGCGAATATTTTGAAACCAAGGCCGATGCCCTCCTGAACTTTTATGACCCGGATTTAGCCCCTGCAACAGCCTGGAAAAAAGTATTTTCTCTCGGATTGTTTGACGGGCTCGGTATCTCCCTGAACCGGGAACCGATGCTCCGCGTCGGCCGCCGCCTTTACAATCATGTGTTACAGGAGGAGACGTTCCCGGCGGTAGAAGAGCTACAGTTCCTGGCCTTGCAATTCGGTGGGTTCGGATCTGCCCGCTCCGCCGCGCGCTGGAGCTACAAGGGCGTCCGGCCCGCCAACCGTCCCAAAATTCGGTTGCAACAAGCGGCCACGCTGATGGGGACAATTCACCATGAGCCGCTGGATGCGTGGTTCAAGGGAACCCCGAGCGACCGATGGGAGAGGCTACTCAACACGGTTGACACCGAAACAGGAATCGGCCGGCAACGAAGTGACATCCTGTACGGCATCGTCTACCTGCCCGC
The DNA here is from genome assembly GCF_043951865.1 of Halalkalibaculum sp. DA3122. Taxonomy (NCBI): domain Bacteria; kingdom Pseudomonadati; phylum Balneolota; class Balneolia; order Balneolales; family Balneolaceae; genus Halalkalibaculum; species Halalkalibaculum sp. DA3122. Next base: position 130,805 of record NZ_JBINJF010000002.1, on the reverse strand, counting down.
CCTGTGGCTGCTGGGAACCCTCTTTCATATTGACCGCCTGAAACAACGCGCCTTTGAACTTTGGATGAATCACCGCGCACAGGTTCCCTCCACCCTGTTCAAGCTTTTCGCACAATCAGATTTTCCGCCGGATCTTTACAAGCAACGACTCGGAGCCGTATTTCAGCTCAAACAGTATTGCAAACCCCGCAGGTGTAGCCAGTGCAAAGTATTAAAAGAAATAATTTCTTCTTGATTCCAAATCGGTAAATTCATATCATCTGAATCTCTCGAAAACGACATTGCCCGGTCGTCTAATGGCAGGACAGCGGTTTTTGGTACCGTCAGTGGGGGTTCGAATCCTCCCCGGGCAACAAGGGTAATATTAAACTCTTAGAAAGGATGACTGTAAAGCCATCCTTTTTCTTTTATTTTGAACCACTGAATGCTTTGCCTCGTTGGACACACCTCTAGCCATATTTGCCGGACGCAGCAACCTGGCGCTAGCTCGGGCTATTGCGGAACATTATGGCACTACGCTTGGAGAAGTTACCATCAAGCCGTTTTCGGACGGAGAACTTTATGTTAAATACGAGCAGAGCATACGCGGCGAAGATATTTTCGTGGTTCAATCTACGCCTCCGCCGGGCGACAATATTATTGAATTATTGATGATGCTCGATGCAGCCAAGCGGGCTTCGGCCAAGCGGGTAACGGCTGTCATCCCCTATTTCGGGTATGCCCGGCAAGACCGGAAAGATCGCCCGCGGGTCTCCATCGCCTCCAAGCTGATGGCAAACCTGCTGACCGAAGCCGGGGCCGACCGCGTGTTAACGATGGACCTGCACGCAGCGCAGATCCAGGGTTTTTTTGACATACCGATGGATCACCTGTATGCAAGCCGATTGTTTATTGACTACTTCAGGGAAAACCCGATTGAAAACCTGGTGGTGGTAGCCCCGGACGTCGGGAGCCTGAAGATGTCCCGGTCGTATGCCAAACGCATTGGAGCGCGACTGGCATTCATCGACAAACGGCGCCCAAAGCAGAATGTGGCAGAGGTGATGAATATCGTTGGTGAAGTGGAAGGCAAAAATGTATTGATTGTAGATGATCTGATTGATACGGCCGGCACTTTGACCAACGCCGCCGCAGCGTTAAAAGAACGAGGGGCGTTAAACATTATCGCCACGTGTACGCATCCCATATTGTCGGGGCCCGCGTACCAGCGGATTGATGATTCACCTATTGACGAGTTGCTGGTTACGGATACCGTACCGCTGCAGCGCCCATCGGATAAAATCCGGGTGTTGAGTGTCGCAGGAATTTTTGCCGAGGCGATACAGCGTATTCACACCAACGACAGCATTAGTGTTCTATTTGATGATTAAATTCAATTGTTAAAATTATGATTACGCCAGAAGTAGTTACCCTAAAGGGAAAAGTAAGAGAAACCGGACGTAAAGTGGCAGATGCCCTCCGCGATTCTATGAGAGTTCCTGCCGTCCTCTACGGACCTGAAGTTGAAGAGAATGTCCATTTCTCTATTGATGAACTTGAGCTCGAAAAAATTCTTTCCAACAGAAAGCGTCAAATCATCGAACTTGAAATCGATGGCACGACGTACCGAACACTCCTCAAAACCACCGATTTCCACCCGGTCTCGGATCGGGCCGTTCACGCCGATTTTTATGTGCTCGACGACGACCACAAGGTAACCCTCAGCGTCCCCCTCAGGCTGACGGGGACCGCCATCGGGGTTACGGATGGGGGAGGCCGCGTATTCCAGCCGATGCATATCCTCAGAATTCGCACCTATCCCGACAGAATACCGGGTGAATACAGCGTGGATATCACGGAACTGGCTATTGGCGATTCGGTCCACGTACAGGACCTGGAGCTCGAGGGCATTGAAGCTCTCGACGAGGGCAGCCGAACAATTGTGACCGTCGTACCTCCGAAATCCGAAGCCCTGCTTACATCTACACTCGTTACCGAAGAGCCTGCTGAAGAAGAGCTTGAAGAAGGTGAAGAACCTGTTGAAGGCGAGCTTGAAGAGGGTGAAGAGCCCGCAGAAGGCGAAGAAGAGGATGGCGAAGAAGAGGATATTGAATAAAACGTATCCATCACCTGTACTAAATAACTATATGTTGACCCCATGCCCGTAATTGTTGGCTTAGGTAATCCCGGCAGAAAGTACGCCGGCACCCGTCACAATATCGGGTATGAGGTTATTGACAGGCTGTCCGATCGCCTTTCTGTCAGCCTGGGGCCTGGGAAGGGCCCTTTTCATATCGGGGACACTCATTATCACGGACACAAATTACGGCTGGTAAAACCGACCACCTACATGAATAAAAGCGGAGACGCTGTTGTTCAGGTACTCAACTGGTATAAAACTGAGATCTCCGAATGTCTGGTGTGTTACGATGACCTGAACCTGCCTGTAGGTGCCATTCGAATACGTCCCGGGGGCAGTGCCGGCGGACATAATGGAATCAAGGACGTCATCAACAAGGTTGGAACCAAGCAGTTTCCACGCCTCCGGATCGGCATAGGAGACGACTTCCGCAACGGTAACCAGGTGGGATATGTACTCTCGAAGTTTTCAGATGAAGAGCGGCAACTTATGGATGACACGCTGGATCGAGCTTGCGATGCCGTGCTTACATTTGTAGAGTATGGCATAGATACTGCGATGAATAACTATAACTAAATCTTAACAACGCTAACTACCAGAAACCTAAACCGTAAACATGAATACACTCATAACCTATTTAGTACCTGCAGCAGGGATCATTGCGCTGTTATATACCTACCTGAAGTCTTCCTGGGTAGGGAAACAGGATCCCGGTACCGAAAAAATGTCAAAAATAAGTGCTCACATTCAGCGGGGCGCCATGGCGTTTCTCAAGGCCGAGTACAAAGTACTGTCCATTTTTGTAATCTGCGTAGCCATCCTGCTGGGTGTAACTGCAAATCCTGAAACCTCTCACTGGCTGATTGCAGTTTCATTTGTTGTGGGAGCTTTCTGTTCGGGCCTGGCCGGATTCATAGGCATGAGAGTGGCGACCAAAGCTAATGTGCGAACAACAAATGCCGCCCGTAACAGCCTGGGACAGGGCCTTAATATCGCATTTGCCGGTGGTTCGGTCATGGGTCTTGGCGTTGTTGGTTTGGGCGTTCTCGGCCTTGGCGTGCTGTTTCTTGTTTTTGGCGATATGTTCGGCATCGGAAATGCTGCCACTGTCAACAAGGTGCTGGCGGTTGTTACCGGGTTCTCTTTCGGGGCCTCTTCCATCGCTCTTTTTGCTCGTGTTGGCGGCGGTATCTACACCAAGGCGGCAGATGTTGGTGCAGACCTTGTCGGTAAAGTTGAAGCAGGAATTCCCGAGGATCATCCCCTGAACCCCGCCACTATTGCAGACAACGTTGGGGATAATGTAGGGGACGTTGCAGGAATGGGCGCTGACCTGTTTGAATCGTATGTCGGCTCTATTATTGGCGCCATGGTTCTGGGCGCGGCATTTATTGGACTGGACGGCTTTGCAAGCGCCAACACCTTTGGAGGACTCAACGCCGTTCTTCTACCGCTGGTTCTTGCCGGAGTCGGTATACTGACTTCCATCCTCGGAACGTTTTTCGTACGGGTCAAAGAGGGCGGCGATCCCCAAAAGGCACTAAATATCGGAGAATTTGTTTCCGCCGCTGTCATGCTGGTGGCTTCGTACCTGCTCATACACTGGATGCTGCCAGGCAGCTGGACGTTTAACGGAATTGAGTATACTCCCGGTGGCGTCTTTTGGGCCACCATTTTCGGTCTCGCGGCCGGACTCCTCATCGGGCTTATCACTGAACACTACACCGGTACCGGCACCGGACCCGTCACCTCCATCGTTCGGCAGTCGTCCACGGGGGCGGCAACCAACATTATTTCCGGGGTAGGCGTTGGCATGATGTCAACCGCTATTCCGATCGTCATTATCGCAACTGCCATTATTGGTGCTTACCACCTGGCCGGTCTCTACGGAATTGCTATTGCTGCTGTGGGAATGCTCTCCAACACCGGGATCCAGCTCGCTGTAGATGCCTACGGCCCGATCTCCGACAACGCCGGGGGAATTGCAGAAATGTCTGAACTGCCGGGCGAAGTGCGCGAACGTACCGACAAACTTGATGCCGTTGGCAACACCACGGCGGCTATCGGTAAAGGATTCGCTATTGGATCTGCAGCCCTTACGGCACTTGCTCTTTTTGCAGCTTTTATCACTTCCTACGAAGCGGTAAATCCGGGTGCGAACATATCAATCAGCGTTACCAACCCGTATGTCATGGCTTCCCTCTTTATCGGAGCGATGCTCCCATTCCTGTTTTCCGCCCTCTCCATGAACGCAGTGGGCCGGGCAGCCATGTCGATGATTGAGGAGGTCCGCCGCCAGTTCAACGATATTCCCGAATTACGCGCCGGCCTTGATGCCATGAACAACAACAAAGGTGAAAAACTGGAAAACTGGCCAGAGGAAGACCGCAAAGCGTTTGAAGCGGCAGACGGCAAGGCGGAATATGAGAAATGCGTCGCCATTTCCACAACTGCCTCTATTCGCGAGATGGTCGCTCCCGGCGTACTTGCCGTTGCAGTTCCCGTGGCATTCGGGTTTCTGGGAGGACCTGAGATGCTTGGCGGACTGCTGGCCGGTGTTACCGCCGCGGGCGTACTGATGGCCCTGTTCCAGTCTAATGCCGGCGGCGCCTGGGACAACGCCAAGAAGATGATTGAAGAAGGCTTTGAACACAATGGGGAAATACTTGGAAAAGGTTCGGAAGCTCACAAAGCCGCCGTTGTAGGCGATACTGTCGGCGATCCCTTCAAGGATACTTCCGGCCCCTCCCTGAATATTCTCATCAAGCTCATGTCTGTTGTGGCTCTCGTTATCGCAACCATGATCTAAGTTGAAAATATACCTGTTTTTATCGCCTCGTCGCGTTACCGCGGCGAGGCTTTTTTATTTGATTTACCGCGTACCTTGTATTTCGTATTTTGGAATCTGCAGACACATCAAAATATCTAACTGGTTTAACAACGTTATGGCTGACATTTTCAAGCTTTTTTTCGAACACGATCTCCGACTTGACAACCTGAGAGAACGACATACCGCAAAGAATCCCGAAACAGGAATCTCTATTGAAGATTTTATGACTCCGGATCCCACCTACTCCAAATTCTATTTCACCGGTACTGTGCTCAAAGAGGAGAAATTTGGCCTGAACACGCTCAGCAATTATAACGAGCTTCTGCTCTGCCTGGAGGATGCTTTCCACGACCTGTACTTTATCACGGCATACGGTACAAACTCCAGTCTTGGAGAAGCCCTTCAGCGAATTTCCATCGGTGAGGCTATCCTGATCAGTCCTAAGCCTGAAACCGATTTCAACCCGCCGGACCTGCACGTAGACCGCAACTCAAACGTGGGGCATTTCAAGGAAGAGCTGAGCCAGGTGTTGGAAGCAGGCTTGCTGGTTCTCTATAAGGAGAAAGCGCACCATGGATTTGACCTGCATCTTTTTTCGCGGGAAAATATCTATGAAAAGCTATTCTATCCTCTCCGGGGGCTGGTAAACAGCACCTTCCGCTTTTTCAGCATCAATAACAAGCGGATCGGTTCAGAACGGAAGTTTTATTTTGAGACGTGGACGCTTGACAAACCTCCCCATGGAGTCGAGGAGGTTTCAGCTGAGACGGTTTTGTAACCTATCCCGGAGCGCAGGAACCGATAATTCAACCTTTTAAAAATCGACCGATTCCGAGAGGGCCTTGCAAAAGACTGAATTCCTTGTTCTGAGGGAGTTGCACTCCCGTTTAAAGGTCAATACGCTCGGTGGTACAACCAGCTCCCAACAACACAGCAGGTCCTGCAAAGATCTCTCCAACATTATTTCGTTTTCCCGGCTCTCTCTCGTAAAACCATTTCGCTTATTCCAGGTGACTCACAATCATCAGGCGGGGACTGCTTTCAGGATCGAACCTGTGGCCGTGATAATCGCCGTACAGGTGATCGATCTGTAAGTTTCGCTTCTCAAATTCCTTTTTAAACCAGTCCAGTTCATAAAGCTTAACTCGCTCAGAATACTGTTTCTTTCCCTTGATGGGTCCCCCGGAAAACTCAATATCCTTGATAATCGATCCGCGGCTGATATACCGGTGCACTTTAAAACTGATATCCCGGAACCGTCCATGATCTGTTGGCTGGAACGTCTTTTTCACCTTGTTTGAATTCATATAATCCAACACGAACATTCCGCCGGGATCCAGCATCTCGGTGACGCTGTCCAGCACGCGGGTATTTTCCTCATCCCTTGCAAAATAGCCAAAGGTGGTGAAAAGGTTTACGATCGCATCAAACTTCCGGGGCAGTGGGTTGCGCATATCGCGGACCTCAAACCGGATCTTCAGCCCCATGCGCTTCGTTTTCTCACGAGCCGTTTTTATCGCCTCTTCAGACAGGTCAATTGCCGAGACCCTGTAGCCCCGCTGAGCCAGGCTGATTGCATGACGTCCCCGGCCGCAGCCCAGATCCAGTATTTCGGAACACCCGCTCAAATTGAGCGTTTTTTCCAGCAGGTCGATCAGCTGTTTAGCCTCCTCTTCATCACGGTTTGCATACAGCTTTTCATATAGTGGGCTGTCGAACCACTCTTCAAACCAATTCGCTGTTTTCTGCAGTTCTTCTTTCATAGAGGGCTGAATATAATGATTACACCTGTATTAATTAATGCGAACTTCAGGAAGATATTTTAGATGACCAGAGACTGCGTACGAACTGTTCATCCTTGAAAGCAGTAGCCACCACAAGGTAAATACAACTCGAATTCGTAGCACAGTATTTGTACCTTCTACTGGAATTTAATATCAGAATTATGGCAACATTCAGCGATAAAATAAGGCAGTCGATCGGGGCGGCCGGTTCTACCCTTTGTGTCGGGCTTGATCCCCATCTCCACCTTTTGCCCTCGCACCTGGCGGAGGAGTTCCCGGATCAAAACGAGCGCGTGACCTATTTCTTGAAAAAAGTTATAGATATCACTCATCCCTACTGCGCTGCATACAAACCCAACCTTGCTTTTTTTGAAGCTCTTGGCAGGCAGGGGCTGGAGACCTTTTCGCAGGTTCTGGAATATATTCCCACAAATAAAATCGTCATCGCCGATGCCAAACGTGGCGATATCGGCTCCACTGCCGCCAACTACAAAACAGCATACTTCGACCACTGGGATGTGGACGCCATAACGCTGAATCCCCTCATGGGTTTTGAAACACTTGAATCCTATTTCAACTACCCGGAAAAAGCGATCTATGCCTTGACGCTCACCTCCAATCCCGGTGCTGCGGACTTCCTGGAAAAACCATTCGCGGGATATCGTTCAATGGCGGAATATATCGCTGCCAACCTCGAGCGACACCAATCCAACAGCAAAACGGCATTGGGACTTGTAGTCGGGGCTACCCAGCCCGCGCATCTTGAATCTGTGCTCTCCCAACACCGCACCTCTCCACTGCTGATTCCCGGTGTCGGTACACAGGGCGGCACAGTCGGGGAGCTCGTATCAGTACTGAAAGATCACTCCGGCATCCCCTTGGTGTCCTCCAGTCGCAGCATCCTTTTTGCGGGCGGCGACAGTACGAACTGGCAAGAAGCCGTGCTGGAAAAGGTCACTTCATACCGAGAACAGCTAACTCCCATAACGGAACGATATGCCTGACCCCAAAAAACCTTTTGTATTAATTTATACTGACGGCGCCTGCAGCGGGAACCCGGGCCCGGGGGGCTGGGGCGCTCTGCTCAACTGGAACGGCAAGGAGAAGGAGCTCTCGGGAGGCGAACCTGATACTACCAATAACCGGATGGAGATGCGGGCCATTATCGAGGCGCTCAAGGCCCTCACCAAACCGTGCAAAGTGGAAATCCGAAGCGACAGTGCCCTTATTATCAACGCCTTTAAACAGGGCTGGATTGACAGCTGGCAGAAACGGGGATGGCGAAAAGCCAATAAGAAGCCGGTGGAGAACCAGGACTTGTGGAAAGAGATGCTCAAAGCGATGGAACCCCACGAGGTCAAATGGACCAAAGTCAAGGGACATGCCGACGACGATCGAAACAATTACGTAGACGGATTGGCGGTCGAGGCCTCAAAGCAGTTTCAGTAGGTCATGGGTCTTGGGTCTTGGGTCTTGGGTCATGGGTCATGGGTTTCACTCACCACCCAAGACCCACGACTACCTTAATTGCGCGAATGGTTTTAAATTCATATCCGAAAATTTACCGCGCTCTGCCAGCATTGCTCCAGTTATGGCTATCATTGCCGCGTTGTCGGTACAGTATTCGATCCGGGGGATATGTATGTTCAGCTCTTTTTCCCTGGCCAAATGCCCGGTTTTCTCCCGCAGCATGGAGTTTGCAGACACCCCCCCGGCCAGTAAAACCGTTTTCACCCCGGTCGCTTCCACCGCCCGGGAAAGCTTTTTCACCAATACTTCTGTGATCGCGTGGGAGACACTGGCACAGATATCGTTCAGATGTTCGTTCACAAAGCGGTCATCCTTCTCCTGGAGATAATACAATACAGAAGTTTTCAGGCCGGAAAAACTGAATTCCAATCCACCGTCCAGCATCGCCTGCGGAAAATCATGAAATGATGGATCGCCTTCTTTGGCCTTTTCATCGATCACCGGCCCCGCCGGGTAAGGGAGACCCAGAATTTTCCCAATTTTATCAAACGCTTCACCGGCGGCATCATCGCGGGTTTTACCCAGCATGCGGTGCTCGAAAGGCGCGGTCACATGCACCAGGTGCGTATGTCCTCCGGAGACAGTCAGGGCTACAAAAGGATACTTGGGCTTCTGTTCAATGAAGTTCGCATAGATATGCGCATCCATGTGATTAACACCGATCAGCCTCATCCCCCTTGCAAGTGCCAGGCCCTTGGAAAAGCAGAGCCCCACCAGCAACGCCCCCATCAGACCGGGTCCCCGGGTCACGGCAACAGCTTCTATCTCATCCAATGAGATGTCTGCCTCGTCCAGGGCTTGCTGTACGGTCCGCCATATCGTCTTATGGTGGGCCCGCGAGGCCAGCTCGGGGACAACCCCGCCATACTGCTCATGAACTGTTTGTGAGGCGATAACATTGGATTTGAGGCCATCAGAAGTATAAACGGCGGCCGCGGTCTCATCGCAGGAGGATTCAATACCGAGAATAATCATGTGTGTTACGTATTGCGTATTGCGTATTGCGTATTGCTTAAAGGCTCGCCAAAATACACGGTACGCAATAAAATAAAAAGCCCCGAATCCCGGCGGACGCCGAAATTCAGGGCTAAATCTTCATTAAATATTAGTCGCTTACTTATCGTCTTCGTCTTCGTCGACCACCTCGAAATCGGCGTCAACCGCGTCTTCTCCTTCATCGGAATCCTCAGCCTGTCCCTTTTGACCGTTGCCCGGACCGCCGGCAGCCCCTGCGGCTCCGGCAGCTCCAGGTCCTCCTGCGGCCTGTTGCGCGGCCTGATAGATCTCCTGGGAGGCTTCATTCCAAACTTCGTTGAGATGCTCCATGGCCGATTCGAGCTCTTCCATGTTCTCTTCCTGCCGAACCTTTTCTACCTTGTCGGCTGCTTCTTTGATCTTCTCTTTGTTTTCGTCAGAGATTTTGTCTTTGTGCTCGTCAAGCTGCTTTCGGGTTGAAAAGACGAGGTTATCCGCTTCATTGAGCTTTTCAGTTTTTTCTCTGATTCGCTCATCCTCTTTGGCATGCTCTTCCGCATCTTTTTTCATCTTTTCGATCTCCTCTTCAGAGAGTCCGGAAGACGATTCGATACGGATGCTCTGCTCTTTGCCCGTGCCCTTGTCCTTGGCGCTTACATTCAGCACACCGTTGGCATCGATATCGAAGGTTACCTCAATCTGCGGGACACCGCGCGGGGCCGGAGGAATTCCATCCAGGTGGAACCGGCCGAGGGTGCGGTTGTCTTGCGCCTTGGCACGTTCACCCTGCAACACGTGGATCTCCACGCTGGTCTGGTTGTCAGCAGCTGTGGAGAAGGTCTCGGTTTTGCTGGTCGGGATGGTGGTATTGGCCTCGATCAGCTTTGTGGATACGCCCCCGAGCGTTTCGATACCGAGGGTAAGCGGGGTCACGTCAAGCAGTACCACATCGTCGACATCGCCTGACATTACGCCTCCCTGGATGGCCGCTCCGATCGCAACCACTTCGTCGGGGTTGACACCCTTGCTCGGATCTTTGCCAAAGAACTCCTTGACGACCTCCTGGATCTTCGGAATCCTTGTCGATCCGCCAACCAGGATAACCTGGTCTATCTCGTCTTTCGTAAGACCTGCATCATCAAGAGATTTTTTGCAGGGATCGATTGTTTTCTGAATCAGATCGTCGATCAGCTGCTCAAACTGGGCGCGCGTGATATCGATATTCAGGTGCTTGGGACCCGAATCCGTGGCGGTAATAAACGGCAGATTCACATTCGTTTTCTGCGAGCTGGACAGCTCAATTTTGGCTTTTTCAGCCGCATCTTTCAGCCGCTGCATCGCCATCGGATCCTCACGCAGATCGATGCCCTCATCCTTTTTGAACTCTTTGGCCAGATGGTCGATCAGGCGGGAGTCGAAGTCGTCGCCGCCCAGGTGGGTATCGCCGTGCGTGGACTTCACTTCAAAAACGCCGTCACCCAGCTCAAGGACCGACACGTCGAAGGTACCTCCACCGAGGTCATAAACAACGATTGTTTGATCCTGATCTTTTTTGTCAAGGCCGTATGCCAGTGAAGCGGCCGTCGGTTCGTTGATAATACGTTTTACATTGAAACCGGCAATTTCACCCGCCTCCTGGGTGGCCTTACGCTGCGCATCGTTGAAGTAGGCCGGCACCGTAATAACGGCATCGGTCACCTTTTCTCCGAGGTATTCCTCGGCAGTCTGCTTCATCTTTTGCAGCACCATCGCAGAAATTTCCTGCGGGGCGTATGTTCGGTCTTCAATTTTGACGCGGGCCGTATTGTTTTCGCCTTTTACGATTTGGTAGGAGGCCTGCTTGGCTTCCTCCTTCACCTCATCGTAAAATCGGCCCATAAACCGCTTGATTGAAGAGATCGTTTTATCAGGATTCGTAATCGCCTGACGCTTTGCAGGGGCACCGACCAACCGCTCTCCTTCTTTGGAGAAGGCAACGACAGAGGGAGTCGTACGCCCACCTTCGGAGTTCTGGATAACCGTGGGTTCATTGCCCTCCATCACGGCTACGCAGGAGTTGGTGGTACCTAAGTCAATTCCTATGATTTTTCCCATAATATTAATGTTCCTTTTTGGTTATGTGTTTAATTTTCTTCAAACAGGTATTCAATTTCTTTTTGTGTAGTACCGGTAAAGATTTCCTCATTTAATCGGAATCGATTGCGTGTCATTGAGAACTTCCGATTTCGGCAGTGTAATACTTAACACTCCATTCCTGAGCTGTGCTTCAGTCTCGGCGGTGTTGACGTTCTCAGGCAGCGCAAATGACCGGGAAAACACTCCGGATTTGCGTTCCTGCCTCCGGTAGGATTCCTCCTCCGAAAGCTGGTCAGCCCGTTCGCCTTTGACCGTTAACACATGCTCTTTCAACGCAATATGGATCTCCTTCTTCGACAAACCGGGAAGGTCCAGCAGAATTTTAACCTGCTCTTCACTTTCTATGATGTCACACGCGGGAGTGAAATCATGCCCCTGGTCTTCCAGCGGGACGATCCGCTCCACAAAATCCTGAATATCCTTTCCCAGCTTGCTCAATTGTCTTTCAATATCAATTACAAATTCACTCATAAGCTTTTCCGCTTGTTCAGTTTCACAATATTATGAGCAATCACAATGCCAAGGGATAGAGGAATCCCCGTTTTATGACGTATTGACATTAAAAAGAAATGAGGCCGCGGTATTTGTCAGAATTGCGGACGAATAACGGGCGGTGAGCTCAATTCGTCAGGAATTGCAGGTCATCCCAGAAGGAGGGATAGGAGATGGCCGTACACTCGGCTCCGAGTACCGTACTTGGGCTGTCGGCAAGCAGGGACAGTACGCCGGCCGCCATTGCAATGCGGTGATCGTGGTAGCTGTTGTAACGGGCCGGACGAGGAGTGAAGTCCGGACTGCCGTTGATTTCGAGACCGTCCTCGTATTCCGTAAAGTCGGCCCCGGCATTTTCCAATATCTCTGCCACCGCATTAAGGCGATCCGTCTCTTTGTGTCGCAGCTCTTCAGCGCCCGATATACGGGAGACCCCATCCGCAAAAAGCATGGCAACAGCCAGTATCGGCAGCTCATCGATACAGTTGGGCACGCGTTCGGAAGAGATGGTAATCGGCTTGAGCTCGCTGCCGGCCACCGTTATGTCGCCCACAGGCTCCTGGCCTGCCCGGCGCTCCTGCTCAATCCTGATGTTGGCTCCCATCTCCCGAAGGATATCCAAAAAAGCGGTGCGCGTGGGATTAAGCCCCGTACCCGGGAGCTCAATCTCTGCCCGGGGATGTATAGCTCCCGCCGCCAGCCAAAACGCCGCCGCCGAAAAGTCTCCCGGAATGGTGTAACTCTGTTCCGGGATCACATCCTGCCTGCTGCTGGAAATAATGCGTGTATTCCCCGCCTGTTCAATACCCAGCTCCAGCAGGCGTTCGGTATGATCCCTGCTCGGGATCCGCTCAATAACCTGCGTGGGCTCTTTTCCAAAAAGGCCGGCCAGCAGTACACATGATTTAAGCTGGGCACTGGGAATCGGCAATTCGAAACGTAGTGGGATGAGGGATCCCGGGCGGCTGATACTCAGCGGGGCGTAGTCATCCTGGCGGGCTTTAATCCTGGCTCCCATCTTCTCCAGCGGATCAATAATGCGGCGCATCGTCCGGGCGGAGAGCGACTCATCGCCCACCAGCGTACAGCTGAGACCTGCGCCGGCCAGTATTCCCGACAGCAGCCGCATGGTGGTGCCTGAATTTCCACAGTCCAGATCTTGCTGTGGGTCCCGGAATCCATCTCGTCCCACCCCGTGCACTGTTAGTGTTGAACGGTGCTGCTCAATCTCCACGCCCAGCGAACGAAAGCAGCTAACGGTGCTGTGGGGATCGGCCGCTTCCGAAAAGTTTTCGATCGTGGAGACCCCCTGGTGCAGGGCGGCAAACATAACCGACCGGTGAGAGATTGATTTGTCTGGAGGAGGAGCAATCGTGCCCTTGAGTTGTGCTGCCGGTAAAACCTTCTGATCCATCTGTTTAGTTTGCGTTGAGCATCTGTTTAGCTTTTTCTGCTTCCGGGGTTCCCGTATAATTCTCCATGATGGCGTTGAGCGTGCTTCGCGCCTCTCCGGTATTGCCCAGTTGAATATAACATTCCGCACTTCTCAGCATCGCTTTGACGACCCATTCATCAAACGCCTCGTACAGCACGCTGACGTTGGAATAAGCTTCCAGCGCCTGCTTGAAATTTTGCTGCTGCTGAGCCACATAGCCAAGCAGGTACTGCGCTTCCGCCCCGATTTCCGTGGTGTTGGATTCAGCCACGAGCCCCAGCAGATCGCGGGCCTCCGAGTAATTCCCCTGCTGGAGCTCCACTTTACCCAGCCCCACCTTTGCCGGGTCATAGTCGTTATTTACTTCAAGAGCCGCCTCATAATGCTTGCGCGCCGCATCCACATTACCCATGGCCAACTGCGACCGCCCCATGCCGACGTGTGCTTCCATGCTGAAATCCGATCGTTCATTCAACAACTGCTCGTAGTACTGAAAGGAGGTGGAATACTCGCCGCGCTCGTAGTAGATGCGGGCCAATGCAACCAGTGCTGAGCCCATCTGTTCAGAGTCGGAATAATTTTCTATAATCGCCCTGTATGAGTCGATCGCATTTTGAATCTCTCCGGTCTGTTCATACGCATTGGCCAGGCTGAAATGAGCCTCGGGCAGCAGGTTCTGATTATTGGTAATCCGGATATACTGGCGAAACTCCTCTATGGCGCCGGTGTAATCTCCCGACTGAAACAGGTTTTCGGCTTGCCGGTAACGAAGTCGATCTGCCGTTGACGACTGGGGGTGATCGTCGAGGAAGCTCTCCAGAATCGCCGAACTCGAATCCTGCTGTCCCGATGAGAGCTGGGCGTATTGTATGCCGTTGATCGCCTCGATCAGGTAATCGCTTTGGGGATAGTCCTCCAATACTTTTTTATACGCGGCTATCGCTTTTTCGTAATCCCCGGCGTTGTAGTATGCATCACCGATATTATACTGGGAGCGGGCCGCCCAGCTGGTATTCGGGTACTTGTTAATAGCGGCCTGAAACTCATCAATCGCCTGGGTATAATTCCCGGTATTCAGGTAGATATAGGCGATATTGTACTGCGCCTGCTCCCGGAGCTGGGTATAGGGATATATACGGAGAAGCCGGCGAAAGGTGGTCACCGCTTCATACGTTTGGTTGGCCCGGTAATAGCTGTTGGCCACCTGGAACATCGCATAATCTCCTCCGGGCTCGGCCCCGATCGCCCGTTTGTAGGTTTCAATGGCCTCATCGTACTGGTGGGACGCGTAGTAGGAGTCGCCCAGCCGCAATATCGCATCCGTGTCATACGGGTAAAGTGCAATGGGTGGCGGATCATACTCCTCCAGGAACCGGGTAAAGGGGTCGATGGCGTTCTGGTACGCGCCGTTGTTAAAATAGCTCCACCCCAGGGAATAGCGTGCGGCCCCGTTCAGCTCATGGTCCGGGTATCGATTTACAAAGGCCGAAAACCGGTCGCTGGCCGACCCGTACTGTCCCATCTGGTAGTAGCAGTCGGCACTCCAGAAAAGGGCCTCTTTACCGAGATCGCTGTTCGGGGCTTCGTTGTAGATACTCTCAAACACCGGCTGAGCCTGCTGATACGCCTGGTTGCGATATTGTACCCATGCTTTCTGGAACCGCGCCTGGCGTTTTACGTTGTCCTCGATATCGGTAAGTTGTTCGGCCTCCTCAAATGCCTGCAGGGCGCGGGTATATTCTTTATTGGCATAATATGCCTCCCCTAGCAGGGTATACACCTTTCCCGCCCAGTCCAGGTCATCGTCATTGCGGACAATGGTGAGCAGCGTTTCAATCGCCTCGGCATAGATTCCCATCTCGTAAGCTGTTACAGCCCACTCGTAATACGCCTCCTCTACCCAGAGACCTTCGTTGTACTGTGATCCGAAGTTGCGGAAAGTCTCGATCGCCTGGTCGTACCGCCCGCCCAGTTTTTCATTTACCGCCTTGTAATAGAGCGCCTTGCGGGCCGTTTCGTCATCTCCCTGCGCCGCCTTGCTGAAGGAGTCGGCCGCCCAGTGATAAATCTGCTGCTTGTGGTATATCCACCCGAGACCATAATGGGCAATGCGCACCCGATCTGTCCCTTTGTTCATGTTGATATACTGGAGATAATATTTTGAGGCCTCATCAAAATTATTCAGGTAGTTGTGGCTTTCCGCAATCAGGTAGACCGCCTTTGAACGCAGCTCATCCTCGAGGTAGGCCATGGCGTTGTCAAGAGCGGTTATCGCCTCTTTATATTTTCCCTGCTGGTAATAGGATTCTCCCAGGGCCGTACCGATACGGCGGGTCATCTCGTGGTTGGGGTAGCGGTCTTTGAGCACCTCAAAAGCGATGGAGGAGGAATCAAATTTGCTGTCACTCAGATAAAGCCTGCCACGCGAATAGAGTGCTTTTGGCGCCCACTCCGACTCGGGATACCGGTCGGCAAGCCTCAAAAAGTAGTTGCGGGCCTGATGGTTATTCCCGTTTAGCACCGAAGTTTCCGCAAGCCAGTAGTGAATCTGTGCACCCTGCCGGTCGTGCGGCTTATGCTGCAGCGAACGCTCATAATACCGTAATGCTTCTGTATAATTGCTGTCTGCTTCAGATGCGCTGGCAAGTTCAAACAGCAGCTTTCGGGCAAATTCGGTATTGGGATACTCCTGTATATACTGCTCATAATTGTGTTTTTTCGAGGCGGGATCGAGGCGGGCCTGCGCACGGATACGATAGAATTCGGCCGATTTTCGCAATTCATGGCCGTGATATTTTTCACCAAACTGTGCAAGCAGGTCAGCCGAGTCGTCATACAAGCCCCTGTCAAACAGGGTTATCCCTTTTTGATACAGGGCTTCAGGAGAGTCCGATTTCTGCTGACCTGATACAATGACCGGAAACAAGATGAACAGAAGGATGGAGAAGTAACAAACATTCCGGATCGAGATCATTCAGATTTTGGTGCCTTTTGCTTTATGGTTTTGTATAAAATATACCAACTATACGAAAAATGTTCCCAGATTTAAAGAGGAATCAATCCAAAAAGAAGTGAATAACCTACATATCAATATATTTAAGTAATTCATCGGCCCGGTTTTCCATATCGAACCCGAATACATCTCTGCTGATATCGTCAACAATCACATCATAATCATGGCGGCGCAGCGCCGACGTTATGCGGGAGGCATCTCTCAGATTGATCTTGATGGAAATTCTGAACGTTCCACCCTCAGATTTTGGACGCTCCACGGAAAGAGCCAGGATTTTGGCCCCCTCCACTTCGATCAAATGGATAATTTCGGACAGTGAAAAATCGACCCTTTCCAGCTGTATGGTCAGTATCGCGCCGTTCGTCACCAGATTCATTATATCGGGAAGCGTTTGCAGGATATGCTGCTTTTCTATCGTCCCGAGAAACGTGATCTCCTCGTCAACGACCGGGAGCAGCTGCAGCTCATACTGCAGCATCAGCCGGGCCGCCTCAAAAATATGCTGGCGGCTGAACACCTTCACCGGTTCATCCAGCTCCAGGGTTGCAATGGTGGCCTGCGGATCTTCCTTTTCCCGCAACTGCGAACCGCGAACCTGGCCGATCAATTTTTTTGTCGTCGGGTCCACAACCGGCAGGCAGTCGATCTCCAGCTCCTGCATCTGCTGTAAAGCATCGGTAATGGTATCTTGCCCGCTGAGTGGAGCTATATCGGTGTTAAGTATATCTGCTGCCTGCATATCTGCATCGTTGGTTAATGGAACTATCTACTTCTATTTAAACAACTGATTCGGGAGAGTCAATATTATCCAACAAGTTTTCCAGCCGCATAAAATCTTTTTTTGAAATGCTGAAGGTTATCTTCACGTTTGCTCCCACATATTCTTTAGAATGAATATGGGCTTCACGATGCAGAAACGCCACTCCTTCATATTTTGCGGCGGGAATTTTCATCGTTTTTTTGATGTAGTCTTCTTCGATCAGGACTTCAATCTGCTCTTTGAGCTTTCCGATGCCGATACCCCGTTCCGCCGACACAAATATGGCATCCGGGTAGGCAGATTTAAGCTCTGCAATTCGGTGGGGCTGCAGTTTGTCAATTTTGTTAAAAGCCAGGATTCCCTTTTTGTCCTTCGCATCCAGGTCTTCGAGTGTATCCCGGACCACTTCAATATAATCCTCGATCATCAGCGCCGAAGCGTCTACCAGGTGAATAAGAATATCGGACTCGCGCACCTCGTCGAGGGTGGACTTGAAGCTTTCAATCAGGTTGTGGGGCAGCTTCCTTATAAAGCCAACCGTATCGGATATCAAAACCTCGTGGTGACCGATATTACAGCGGCGCACGGTGGAGTCGAGGGTGGCAAACAGCCGGTCTTCGGCCAGGACTTCCGTATCGGTCAGGGTATTCATCAGCGTTGACTTGCCGGCATTGGTATATCCTACCAGGGAAACGCGAATCATTCCGGAGCGACCTTTTCGCTGCGTCTGGCGCTGCTGGTCCAGCTTGTCGAGCTTGTCTTTCAGCGTGGTAATGCGTTTGTCGATCAGCCGGCGGTCCGTTTCAATCTGGGTTTCTCCCGGTCCCCTTGTGCCGATCCCCCCCTGCTGCCGCGAAAGGTGGGTCCAAAACCGGGTAAGGCGGGGCAACAAATATTGCAGCTGGGCGAGCTCAACCTGGGTTTTTGCCGCAGAAGTTTGCGCCCGCGTGGCAAAAATATCGAGAATCAGTCCACTGCGGTCAAGCACCTTTGCTTCTGTTTCCCTCTCCACGTTGCGGATCTGTGTGGGAGAAAGATCGTCATCAAAAATAATAGTTTCCAGGTCATGTTCGCCCACCATCCGCCGGATGGTGCTTAACTTCCCTTTACCGATATAGGTAGAGGGGTCGGGATGGGTCCTGTTCTGCAGGATAGTATCAATCGGTATGCCTCCCGCCGTTTTGGTAAGCATGCCAAGCTCTTCGATATATTCCTCAGCTACCACTTTTGGCGTTTCCGGGCCATATACGCCCACCAAGAGGGACCGTTCTTGTATTATGTCGGATTTTTTTAAGTCTTCTAACAAAAATATGCAGGTGTGAGTAACGTTTTTGTCAATGTAACATAAGGTATCACTTCAAATCAAACTGTTCCAGATCAAAGCTGGCTGTATTATAACAATTTATCTGTCTTCCGAGTTTATGCGCCAGCAGTTTATGGAAGTCCTCGAGATGTTTTTTGGGTACATCCAGCTCCAGCCTGACAAACTGGGTGTCCTGGTCTACTTCATCCTCCTTGTATAAAAATATATATTTCTGATATCGATCCTGATCCTGTTCCAGGTAGTCCCGAATTTGGTACCACTGCACAGACTGGGAAGGGTCATTAATATTTTTGACAATGCCGTTGTCGGTAATATACCGCTTTGAAGCCAGGTAACTGTTGACAAACCAGCCGCCGCTCATCCAGACATAGAGCAAAAAGCCCACCCAGTGCGTGGCCGATCCCGTGTGGAATGCCAGGGCGAAAAGTCCCAGGCTGAAAAAAAGAAAGAGGGTTGAAAACAGGGGATACCCGTTCAGCTTTCCTGCATTCCAGCTCAACCGTACATTGCGCAGTCGATACTTATTCAACAAAGTGGCTGCAGCCATGACTGTTGCCGAAAAGGCAAAAGTGGCAACCAGCAGGATAATAAAAAATCCCGGTTCGACAGGTAGTGATGATTCGTTCATGTTATGGACTCTGCCCTGTAGAGCTTTGAAATGAGTGTTTCGGCGACCAACAGTGCCAATGCAGCCCAGATAAACCAACTCCAGATTTCCCGCCCCATACCGGCGGACTGCAACTCGGCAACCAGGTTGTCTTGCGAGAGCTCATTCGTATTCAATACGGTGGTTATAGTTACGGGGATTTCGGAAAAATTTTCAAGTTCTTCTTCTGATAATGACTGAAAATCGGACTCTGCCACCTCTTGATTTACGGCAACCAGGCGCTGCTGATCACCCGCGCTTATCTTGAGGAGACCCGGATTCCATTCCCTTCCTGTGTATTGAACGGAAACACCGTTGGGTATATTTTGCACTTCCGGCTTGTATGTGAAGTCATTTAGTGATAATTCCACGGATGGGTTGGCCAACACCCCGTTCCAGGCGAATGTGCTGCCCAGCTCATGGCTGTTGAGCCCGCCCTGTTCAGAAGCCGAGGCATACAGTACCGACCGGAAGTAGATCGGCGCAAAAAGCGCGTTTACCGGGAAATTGGACCATCCGGGATCGGCACCCAGCGTTGAAACCAACAGCCGCCCGTCGCCAAAACGTTGTTCAACCAAAATTTCATCCTCCGTCGTAGATGAAAGTATGGTATACGTTCCGGTGCCGGAAGCCTGCTCCAGCTCGTAATAATAAAACAGTTCGGGAAGATCTACCTGTATCTGCTCATCCTCCTCTTTCTCGAACATCCCTTCCAGGATCGGGTGCCCCTCTACCAGCCCGGCTACTCTGCCCACCGGCTTAAAACTGGCATACTCACCGCGAATTCCAGTAAACCGGCCGGCATTAAACAATCCCAGGAAGCGGTTATAGTTTTCAATACTTCCCTGCTCTGACGGTAAAAAGAGCAGTCCCTTCCCGTTTTGCACATATCGCTGCAAGTCCTCGCTCCAGTATTCGGGAATCTCCTCCAGCCCGTCCAGGATAATCACATCATTCTGCAGCCAGGTTGACTGGTCTACTTCCTCCGGTTGTTGGCGGGTAAACTCAATCTGGGTATTGGCGCGCCGGGCTGCCTCCAGCGCCGGGCGCAGGTAGGAGACAAACTCCGAAGCCTCATCTTCCGAATCGCTGATTAACAACACCGTTCGGGTCTCAGGAATCCTCAGCACAAAATAGCGCTCATTGTCGTAGCTGATCTCATCCCCTTCAATCACAACTTTTCCCGCAATATCCCCCACATTTTGAGGTACAATTTCAAAACCGAGCTGTCTTGTTTCCCCCGGATCCAGGTTAACCTCATACTGGCCCACCATGCGGCCCTCCACTTCCAGGGAAACGAACTGGTTTGCAGCTCCCGCATCTCCATAATTACGCACCTCCACCTGCAAGGTAACAGGGGTTCCCTGGCTGAGCATCCGCGACTGAAGCTCTAAATCCGCAACAGCAACATTGGGCTGGCTGGAGGCCCCGAGGGTTATAATCTGCAGTCCCACCCGCCTGCTTTCATCCAGTTGCAGGTCATCCAGCTCCTTCAAGTCGTCCAGCTGGCTTTTCTGGGCATCAGTGATCAGGTAGATAACGGCGTGCTGCATCGCCGAATTCTTGAGCTGATTGGCCACCATCTCAATAGCATGATTGATCTGGTTACCCGTATTCGTCACAGAAATCTCCTCAATCAGGTCCAGCGCACGCGCCCCATTCACCATCTGCGCGCCCTGTTCTGAATGGTTTGTACCCGTAACAATAAACCGGTCGTCACTCTTTGACTGCTCGACAACCTGCTTTGCCACTTCCCGGGCCTGCTCAAAAAAAGGTCCCTCCGCCCCAATACGGTTCATACTGGGACTGTTATCCATCAACAAAACAGCGAGCTTGGGTTCATTGGCGTCCGATGCACCTCCCAGTGTGGGACTCAGCAGCGGTCTCGCCAAAGCCAGGGCCAGCATTAACACGGCCAGCACGCGCAGGGCCAGCAAAATGTACTGTTTGATCCGAATCTTGCGAATGGTACTTTTCTGCAGCTCTTCAAAAAAGGCGAGCGTTGAAAATGAGACCTTCTGCGGGCGCCTTAGGTTAATGAGGTGTATGACTACGGGAATAGCCACCGACAAGGCCCCCAGCAAAAAAAAGGGATTCAAAAAATTCATTTAGTTTTAAAATTATTACTTTTGAGCTGTCTGATTTGCAAGTAACAGTTTCGAAACTTTTTTTCGTTGTTGGTATAAGCTATAAAATAAAACATCCTATTCCCTAACATTATTTCACTGAATTTTCAATTCCATTTTTTATGAAGAAGTTTGTTCTTCCTGTTCTTTGCACAGTGTTGACGCTCGTACTGCTTTCGTGCCAGGGCCTCCCGGAAAAGCACTGGGTAACATCGATTCCGCAAACGACGCCTGCCGTTATTATTCCCTCTGAAGAACTTTCTCCCCGTGAGATGCTTGAGCAGGACTATACCCCGTTTGTGGATGACATCACCTCCTCGGCTCTTCAGCTTGTTTCCGAAATCGACTCCTACCCCACCGTCAACCTCCGGGTCAACGCCCTTGCACTCTATCCGGGCGCAGATGATCAGTTACAACCCGTATGGCTGATCCAGGCTCCCGACCAATTTGCAAAAAACCTTCACCAAACGTTTTACAAGGATTTCACCCAAAACAGGTACAATTTTCACCAGCAGGTCATCTATACACTCCACGTCAAAAACCGCGTGATCTATGCCAGCCAGCTACACGGCCTGTTGATTCTCTCAGAATCGAGCCTGGGAATTGAAGATGCTATCCGCGCATACCTGGGCCGGGTACCATCCATCCAGCTTGACCCTGCAGAGCTTCGGCCCTCCTCACTGGTATTGAACACTCCATCCCTGGACCGCTGGATTGAGCAACTCGCAAAAGTTGAATATCGGCCGTCCATCAAGGGAGCCTTCCGCGGAACCGGGCCTGTTGTACTTGATCTGGAAACCCTTTCTGACGAAGAGGAGAACAGCCAGTACCGCTTTACCGGGAATATTCCCCTGGCTGAAGATGACCGGACGGGGTTGGTCGACGCTTTCTCATCCCAAAATGCTCCCATCTCGCTCGACCGGTATATTTCGGGCAACGCCTCGTCATTCGGTATCTTTCGTCTCCCCCCCCGTACGGTTCCTCCGGATTCCGTTCCCAACAGCACCCGGCTGGATTCCCTTTTAATGGCGGAAAGTGGACCGTATTCCGCGCTTGCCGCAACCCTGAACGCCGAATTCTCCATTGTTACCTATACCGAATCGGGATTTCTTTCTACCGGGGAATACCTGTTTTTACGCAAATTGCGGGACCCCGCAGATCTCGCCGGCCAGCTCGATGACCTCGTCTCGCGGCAATTTATACAAAAATCCGATGACACCTATTTTATTCAAAGTCAGGTACTGGGAAGCCTGATCGGCTCCGAGCTCTGCAATTACACCGATTTCTACCTGAATATCACCGGTGATGCGGTCGTCATATCAAAACGGAAAGGACTGGCAGAGATCGTTGAATCTGACCGCAACCGAAGGCGGGTGATCTACTATGATCAGAATTACATGGACATACGAAGCAATCTGCCCGAAGAGGTGAGCGGCTACCTTTTTGCCAACAGTGATTTCTACGATTTCATCAGCACCTATCTTGATCCGGGAACCTATGTGAATGCCATTACCTCCCAATTCAATCAGCTGACAGCCTCATTCCAGCTGCAAGAAGAGCAGCAGCTGGCATTTGAAATGCGCACCTATACACGCCAACAGAGCGATATTCCCTATGAAGAGCAGTGGTTGTTTCCCACCGGGGGCGCTGAACTATCCGGGGCGCCGGTCCTTTCCGACCTGAGGGGCAGTGCACGCAATGAAATCATATTTGCCACCACTTCGGGCAGCGTGTACGCCCTGGCCTCTGATGGTACTACCGTGATGCAGGCCAGTACCGGGAACGATGAACCCGTCGGCTCTCCCGTGGTATATGACTGGTATGGCACCAACCAGCAGGTGATATTGCTAGCGGCGGGCAACAAAATCTACGGGTGGAACGACACCGGATCTACTCTCCCAAAATTTCCGTTTGAGCTTACCGAGACTATCACTACGCCTCTCACCGTAACCGATATCGACCAAAACGGTTTGCCCGAAGCGGTAGTGGCCACCGCCAACCGGCAGCTTCACGCGCTCGACGGACGCGGAGAAAACATCAGCGGATGGCCGGTAACTACCAATGCCGTGATCCGCAGCAAACCGGCCGTTGAGCTTTTCAGGGGTGGAATCGGGGTAGTGGCATTCTCGGAAAACGCCGTTCATGCCTGGAACCAGGATGGCTCTCCCAAGGCCGACTTTCCCAAGTTCGTTAATGCTTCCCTGAACGGTTCACCCGTGCTGCACAAGGGGAACATCCTGGGAGGGGCCGCCGATGGATATCTCTACGCGGTGGGCGGGGAGCCGCTGTTTCCCGACTCCGTTGACGTGTACAGCAACCGGACGGAGACGGACGAACTGCAGGCTGTGTATGTCTCCAACAGTGCCCTCTCCGGTACGCCCTCCCTCCATTCTGCTTCTGTACAGATAGACGAGGATCGGACTGTCTCCGAAGATATGATCCTGACCATGAGCAGCAACGGCTCCCTCTTTTTGATCAATGAACAGGGACAACTGCGGTTTACGGCAAGCATGGGGCAGCCGGCGGCCCAAAATTTCTCCCCATTTATCACCGATATCAATGGTGACGGCACGGATGAGATTATCGGCCTTGCCAGTTTCGGACGGCTGTATGCCTGGCAGGTACGTGACGGGGAGCGCCTCTATTCGCTTCCTACTAGCGGCATGCAGTATCCTGTGGTTACCGACCTGGACGGGGATGGCTACAAGGAACTGATTGCCCAAACCAGCGAGGGCGTACGCAGCTGGACGATATACAGGACCAGTGACTAGATGGCAGAGACTATTGGTTTTAGATTTCGTTTCAAAGTCATTTTTTGGAAATACAGTATTTTGGGTACTGCGTGATAAATAAAGAGGAGGATACCTGTTCTCGCATTACATACCACGAATTATGTATCTGGCATCTGCGCAACTCCACCGGGCTGTTTGGCGAGGCCATAAAATTAAATAAATTCTCTATTGAATTTACCCCCGCAAGATCCCTATATTTGCACTCCAATTGAAATGGTGCCGTAAGTAGTTGAGCAGCTGGAGGGTTGAATAGAAATTTTATGCTTCAGGAATTGCTCACATCCTGTTTCAATTGCACTTTCTTTATTGTCAAGCCCAAGTGGCGGAATTGGTAGACGCGCATGCTTCAGGAGCATGTGACCATCTTGGTCGTGGAGGTTCGAGTCCTCTCTTGGGCACTCTGGCCCTTGCAAGTCGTTGACTTGCAAGGGCTTATTATTTACACCCATTCAATATACTGGCAATATTGCCATCTCTTCTCAATACGTTTAATTACGGTGTTGCTTAGCCCTCTTATCGGTTCCCTGCTTTATCATTTTCAATCAGCCTCTCAAAATTGTTCTCTGCATTTGCTTTAAAGTGATGCGATGTAACTGTTGCCTCAGTTTACGATAGTGCAGAAGTCTGGTACTTTTTAGTGTGAAACGTAACAATTTTCCCGGATTTGGTCCTTAACGGAACAAATCTGCAATTTTCCCATAAGAATAGACGTAGCATTCACTGAATATTTAACCATCAACCTAACAAATACAGGTTATTGTTATGTTTAACTTTAACAAGGCAACATTTTTTACCACTATTTTGGCGCTTATCTTCAGTTTGAGTTTCTCCACCAGCTATGCGCAGGAGAACAACTCAGATACCGAAAAATACAAGCTGACGCTGAATGTGGTGGATGCTGAATCCGGGGAAGCTTTAATGAATGCCAACATTCAAATCCTGGGAATCTATTCCCCGCATACCACCAATCAGGAGGGACAACTGGTATTTGAAGAAATTGAGAACGATCCCCACACATTCAAAATCTCTGCCGATGGGTATCAAACCTGGAAGAAAACAGTGACGGTTACTGACGATTCCAAGCTAACCGTTGAACTTACTCCCACTGGATAAGCATTCGCTGCCAGTTTTAAAGCACCGGGTTTGCCACCCGGTGCTTTTCATTTTTCGTTACTTAAAAGAGGGCTTTGCAAAACCCTCAACTCCTCGTTCTGAGGGCGTTGTACTCCCGTTAAAAGGGCACCAGGGTCGGTAGTACAACTACCTCCCTCAAAATAGCAGGTTCTGCAAAGGTTTCTTGAAAATGATACGTCACCGGCTATCCACAGGATATCAGATGTAAGATCTCGTCAATATTTAACCTGGCAGGAGTTTACGTTGCGTTTGACTTCTGAAAAAGTTTGGAAAGTCTCCCGTTTTTTAGCTTTACCGTTATAACAAATATTTCCCCACCTTACATTACGCGGCGAGCCCCAAGGTAGCGGTTGGCCCAGTAGCTGTCATACAGGCTGCTCAGCGTCACCCCCTGGGAGGTCGAGGCATGCAGGAACTCTCCATCTTCCACAAGAATCCCCACATGAAAGGTTCGCCTACCGGTTTTAAAAAAGATAAGATCGCCGGTGCGTACCGAGCGTCGCCGGATGCCTTCGCCCCGGTTTAGTAATCGCTGCGTATGCATCGGCAGGTCGATGCCGAAATACTCATCAAAAATAATGCTGACAAAAGAGGAGCAGTCTACCCCGGAAGCCGACCGGCCGCCCAGCAGGTAAGGCGTTCCCTTCCAGTCGCGGTAGGCCTGCTTTAATGAAACCCGGGTCTCACTGTATTTATTGACGGAATAGGCCACGGGAGAAGAGGAACTACTGCCCGAAGAGTGTGTGGCACGTCGGGTTGAAATACCACAAGCCGTCAACAGGGTGGTTATCACTATGTATATGATCAGATGCCTCATTAGAAAGTGTTGCCGTGGCTGTCTATTTTGTCCTCTAAATGATCTATATTTAGAGAATGAAACACAACCCGAAAATGCTTAACAAGTAACCAATATGCGACTTTTGGTTAATATCGACCATGTAGCTACACTCCGAAACGCCCGGGGAGAGGGATATCCCGACCCTGTGAAAGCGGCCCACGTATGCGAAGAGGCCGGGGCCGCCGGAATTGTTTTTCACCTTAGAAAAGACCGCCGACACATCAGGGAAGCGGATGTTTACCGGCTGAAGGAGTCGGTCCGGGGCATCCTGGATTTTGAAATGGCGGCTACCAAGGAGATGATAGAGACAAGTATCGACGTAGACCCGCACCTGGTGACGCTGGTCCCCGAGAGTCGTGAAGAGCTGACAACCGAAGGCGGACTGAGCATGGATACCGTGTTTGAGGATTTCAGAAACCGGGTATTTCCCCGTTACAGGGATACCGATATTGAAGTAAGCCTGTTTATTGATCCCAACCCGGAAGATATTGACGATGCGGCCGAACTGGGCAGCGACGCCGTGGAGCTCCACACCGGTACCTATGCAAATGCGCGAACCGACGAGGCCCGAAACCATGAGCTGCAGCGGCTGAAAGAGGCGGCTAAACGCGCACATAACCTGGGGATGAAGGTAAATGCCGGGCATGGATTAAACCTCGACAATCTTGAAGCACTAGTCAAAACCGTGCCCCACCTACATGATGTAAGCATCGGGCACGCCCTGGTTTCAACAGCTGTTTTTAACGGATTAGAGAACACGGTAAAGGCGTTTCTCAATATCATGAACAAATACAACGATTAAATTTCAGCTTTAGATGATTTCAAATTTCGAATTTTCATCCACGGAGATAAATGACTGAGAATCCAAACAAGGAGGAACACAAGTCCGGCTACGTGGCCATTGTTGGCAAGCCCAACGCGGGGAAATCAACCCTGATGAACCAGATTCTGGGCAGCAAAATATCGATTACCACTCCCAAGCCGCAGACCACGCGTCACCAGATCATAGGGATCCATTCGGAAGAAAATCTGCAGATCATCTTCCTGGATACCCCCGGCATCATCCACCCGCGCTACGAGCTGCAAAAAGCGATGATGAGCTTTGTAGACCGGGCACGCAGCGATGCCGATATCATCCTCTTTTTGGTGGAGGCCGGAGAAGACCGCATGCCCGACTACGCCTTTGACATATTCAAAACCATGAACAAACCGATTGTGCTGGTTGTCAACAAAATGGACATCAGCAGCCGCGAGCGGGAACAGGAGATGGTGGCATCCCTGCAGGAGTCCTACCAGTTTGCCAATACCGTCTATATCTCTGCCCTCACCGGGGAGGGCGTGCCGGAGCTGATGGAGGTCATCTACCAAAACCTGAAGCCGGGCCCGCCCTATTATCCGAAGGATATGCTCAGCGAACAGCCGGTACGCTTTTTCGTGGCCGAGCTGATCCGCGAGCAGCTTTTCATGCAGTTTGAACAGGAGATCCCGTACTCCTGCACCGTGGATGTGATACAATACGATGAGCGGGACGAGCTGGACTACATCAATGCGGAAATCATTGTCAACAGAAACTCTCAAAAAGGCATTTTAATCGGCAAGGGCGGGAAGGCGATCAAAGAGCTGGGCAAAAACGCGCGGCAAAAAATCCAGGATTTTATCGGCAAAAAAGTGTTCCTCGATCTTCATGTTAAAGTGCGGGACAAGTGGCGAGAAAACCCGAATATGATCCGTAATTTCGGGTACCGGTAAACTGGATTTCAGTCGTAGTCGTTTTTCCGACTGTTTTCCCGAGCCATCCACCACATTTTGTAAGAAAATAGATATTACACTTTGGCAGATAATGCTTATATTTAAGGTCTAATTTGGAAAGAAAACTTTATAAGGCAGGTGAATTAGTAAATGGTTGGAGTAAACGTAAAAGACAACGAAAGCATTGACCGCGCGATTAACCGGTTTAAGAAGCTGGTAACACGTTCCCGGATACTGAATGAATACAAAGAAAATCAACAGTATACGAAACCTTCCGAGGAACGTCGTGAAGCGCTGAAAAGAAGCATTCGTGAACAGAAACGACGAGAACGTAACAATTACTGACGTTTCTGTACTACACTACCAACGTTAAGCCCTGTGGCCTTGCTACAGGGCTTTTTTTATGGCTTCGCTAAAATATTGAACGCCTTCCAGTGCAATTGAACTCTTTTTTTTCTTGTTGATATTGTTGGCGCGCGGGATAACTGCCCCTTCAAAACCCATTTTCTCGATCTCTCCCAGGCGTTGCTCCAGCTTGGGTACCGCCCGAATTTCTGACCCAAGTCCCACCTCTCCCAGGAACACCAACTCACTGGAAATCGGTTTGTCCAAAAAACTGGAAACCAGTGCACAAATCACCCCCAGGTCGCCGGCGGTGTCGCTCAACTTAATTCCGCCGGCCACATTAAGATAAACATCCTGGCCCGAAAACTGGTAGCCTCCCCGCTTTTCGAGGACTGCCAGCAATAACGAAAGACGCCGATGGTCGAAACCGCTTGCCGTACGTTGCGGAGTCCCGTAGTTGCTGGGCGTGACCAGTGCCTGTACTTCAATAAGAAGAGGCCTGGAGCCCTCGATAGTACAGACTACGGCATTGCCGCTTACCTTGTTGTTATAGTCAGACAGGAAAAGCTGGGAGGGATTCAGGATATCGGTAAGCCCGTTTTCATTCATCTCAAAAACCCCGACCTCCTGGGCCGGACCAAACCGGTTTTTTATACTGCGAAGTAACCGGTACGTATAGTTTTGATCCCCCTCGAACTGGAGTACCGTATCCACCATATGCTCCAGTACGCGCGGACCTGCCAGCGTACCCTCCTTGGTTACATGCCCGATCAACAGGGTGGTGATCTCCTGCTTTTTGGCCAGCTGCTGGAACAGGGCGGCGCACTCTTTCACCTGCTGGATGCTGCCCGCCATGCTGGTCAACTCGGTGCGATAAACGGTTTGTATGGAATCCACAATCAGCAGGTCCGGCTCCATCTTTCGGGCCTCTTTCAGGATGTTGCTCACATCCGTTTCGTTGTAAATGAACAGGTTTTCAGAGTCGACCCCGAGGCGTCGGGCCCGCTGCTTGATTTGCCCGGCAGATTCCTCCCCCGCGCAGTACAGGATCTTGAGGCCGGGATTCGATTTGCTTATCTGCAGTGCCAGTGTACTTTTCCCGATGCCGGGATCTCCCCCAATCAAGACAAAAGAGCCCGGGACAAAACCGCCGCCGAGAACCCGGTCCAGCTCAGCAATATTGCTGGCAAAACGGGCTTCCTCATTGAGCTCAATATCGTCAAGTGATTTGGGAGCTCCGGCATCTTCAAGTCCCTCGACCTTGCCCTTGTGAGATTTGTCGGACTTTTTTTCCCGCTCTACGGTAAACTCTTTAAACGTATGCCAACTACCGCAGGAGGGGCAGTTCCCCAGCCATTTTGTTGATGTGTGCCCGCATTCACTGCAAACGTATTCAATTCTGTTTTTCGGCAACTTTGGTGCTGTTTATTTTATCTCTCCGATTACATCCGAGTCGCTTCTGGGCTCGGTTTTATCCTCCATTTTCTGTACCACAGACTGGTTTATATACCACGTGGTTGCCATCATCCCGAGTCCTATACTTATGTAGTAGCTGATAATTCTCCATGCAAAAACGGCCAGCCCGATGAATGCTTTTCGATCAATCAACGGGCCCTGAAAAATTGCGAAAAGCCCCTCCACACCACCACTACCGCCCGGGGTGGGCATGATAAGAAAAGCGAGATTCATCGCCAGGCTTCGCAATAGCGATAATATTTCGTCTGCGGGAAGCAGACTCAGTATCACAATCGTTGGCAGTGCGATGCGGCACAGCCACGACATGGTGGAGAGAAAAAAAGCTTTCAGCAGAAAAGAAGCCGGCTTCTTTCGCAGCTCGTGGGAATACTCCTCCAGGTGTTCCGCCTCTTCCTTCACCTTTTCTTTCCATTTCCGCAGGAAGGGGAGACGAAAAACCGCATTTACCACCTTTTTGAGTGCAGTGGGATTTTTTAACACCCCGTAGGCGAGCAGTCCTGCATAAGTAAGCAGCCCCGCGTAGAGCAGCAGCATCGAAATGTCGCCCACCATCCCGATATTTTCCGGGACCACTTCGTAATAGAGGCCTGCGATAAGCAATATGGGAATCGCCATCGCGAACCACAGCTGATCCAGCAGCACGCCGTACAAAATAATGGCCGTGGACTGGCCGGCTTTCAGCCCTTCTTTGGTCATGGCATAGGTAGCCACCGGAGCGCCCCCAATCGTTGAGGGAGTGACGGAAGAGGTAAAATCCCAGCTCAGGATCACCCGGAATGACTGCATCCAGTTTAGCTGGTCTTCCGCCAAAAACCGGATTTTGGCAGCTGAAAACCAGACCCTCAGCAGGGAAACAATCACGGCGATGACCAGTCCCGGCATACGCTTCGGCCTCAGATGTTCCAACACACCCGGGGTGTATGTCAGGTAAATCACGACCCCCATCCCAAGAATACTTAACCCAATGGAGATGAATAAATATCGCTTGGAGAAGAAGCTCTTTGGATCCTCTTGTATATGTTCTGTGTTATCACTCAAAAGTTAATCATTTGTAATACCGGTACGAACCGCATTTGGTAACCAAAGGTAGCGCGCTACATTGAATAAGTCTAACTGGCTGTGTCAAGGCGTACAGTACATTACCAAAAGAAGTTTTTGAAGCCGTTGTTCTGCCCATTTCAGTATTTCCGCGAATTAAAAACCTCAATCCATGGACTGAAAACCGCGATTTCGATTTTACTCAGGAGTTGACTTTGGACAAAGTTCCCGGTTTTCAAAGCTCTCTTAATAAAAAAGCCTTATGGAAAGCGATCTCCATAAGGCTTTAAACGGATCAAGCTGATCAGGCCACAGTGATGTTGTCGTCAAGATATACATCCTGGATAAAGTTCAGGATCTTGACTCCTTCATCCATCGGCCGCTGGAATGCCTTGCGCCCGCTGATTAATCCCATTCCGCCGGCACGCTTGTTGATTACTGCCGTGCGCACGGCCTGGGCAAAATCGTTTTCACCGGAACCACCACCCGAGTTGATCAGCCCTGCCCGGCCCATATAGCAGTTGGCTACCTGGTAACGGGTAAGGTCGATGGGATGATCGGAAGCCAGTTCGGTATAAATGCTTTCATCAAGCTTGCCATAGGAGGAATCCCCGATATTAAGTGCCTTGTACCCGCCGTTGTTCACCGGCTGTTTCTGCTTGATGATATCCGCCTGGATCGTGACCCCGAGATGGTTGGCCTGACCGGTAAGATCGGCCGAGGCGTGGTAGTCGGTGCCGTCTACATTGAAGGCGGAGTTTCGGGTGTAGCACCAGAGAATGGTGGCCAGGCCGAGCTCATGCGCATACTCAAACGCTTTGGCAACTTCCTGTATCTGGCGGCTGGACTCTTCTGAACCAAAATAGATCGTGGCACCCACTGCAACAGCCCCCATGTTAAACGCTTCATCAATGCTGCCAAACATAATCTGGTCATAGGTATTCGGGTAGGTCATCAGCTCGTTGTGGTTGATCTTGACCACGAACGGAATTTTGTGGGCATACTTGCGAGCCACGGCACCAAGCACTCCGTATGTTGAGGCCACGGCATTGCAGCCGCCTTCAATTGCAAGCTTTACGATATTTTCAGGATCAAAGTAGGCCGGATTCGGAGCAAAAGACGCGCCCCCGGAATGCTCAACCCCCTGGTCCACGGGCAAAATTGAGAGGTAACCGGTTCCCCCGAGGCGCCCGTTGTCAAACAGGGTCTGCAGGTTCCGCAATACGCGAGGATTCCGATCCGAATCGATCCAGACCTGGTCTACAAAATCCGGGCCGGGCAGGTGTAAATTTTCTTTTGAAATGGTCTCGCAAGAATGATTTAACAGGTCATCCGCCTCATTTCCAAGCATCTCTTCAATGCTTTTAGCAGCAAGTGCCATAGTAATAACTCCTAATTTAATTGGTATAATGGTTTATGAATTACTAGGAGCCCAATATAAGTGATCTGTCTAGAAATGACTAAAAAGGTTTCCGGGAATTCCGTTCTCCTGCCATGGGAATCGACCGCTCGCGGCATCCGCGTAAAGCGTGCTGACAACAGTAGAGTGCAGCCTGGAAGCCACTTCATCCAGCAAGGGACAAATCCGGCGTCCCGGGGATAATTCCCATCGACCTTGAGACTAAATTTTCCTATATTTTCACCTTGCATTTTTAACCCTTGAAAAGCATAGAATATGAAAATCGGTCCCATAGATTTGGGCGAAAAACCACTGCTGTTGGCCCCCATGGAAGATGTAACGGACTCCCCCTTTCGGCTGATGTGCCGGCGAAGAGGGGCCAGCATTGTCTATACGGAATTTATCAGTTCTGAAGCTATCGTTCGCGATGTAAATGGGGCGAAGCAAAAAATGGATTTCAGAGAAGAGGAACGTCCCTTCGGAATTCAGATTTTCGGCAGCCGCGAGGAAGCGATGGAAGGCGCAGCCCAAAAAGCCGAAGCGAACAACCCCGACCTGGTCGATATCAACTTCGGATGCCCGGTGTACAAAATTGCCAAAAAAGGAGCCGGGGCCGGCTGCCTTAAAGACCTGGCGCTGATGGAACGGATGGCGGGCAGCGTAGTAGATGCGGTGCAAGACAAGCCGGTGACTGTAAAAACGCGCCTTGGCTGGGACGACCGAACAATCCGTATCCGGGAGGTGGCCCTGATGCTGCAGAAGCTGGGCGTCAAGGCGCTGACGGTTCATGCCCGCACGCGGAACCAGAAATACAAGGGAGAAGCACGCTGGAACTGGTTGAAAAAGCTGAAGGATACGCCGGGACTCGAGATTCCAATTATTGGCAACGGCGATGTAACATCCCCGGAGGATGCCAAGCGGATGTTTGACGAAACCGGGGTCGACGGCGTGATGATCGGGCGCGGGGCCATCGGCAGCCCCTGGATTTTTGAACAGACCCGCCATTACCTTGAAACCGGCGAACGGCTGCCTCCGCCCCCGGTGGAGGAGCGCATCGAACTGGCGGCTGAACAGTTGCGGCGTTCCGTAGAACACCACGGAGAACGATACGGCGTTATCATCATGAAAAAGCATTACGGGCAGTACTTAAAAGGGGTCCGCAACAGCCGTAAACTTCGGGGAGCGATTATGGAAGAAAAGGAGATGCAGCCGATCCTGGAACTGCTACTCAACTTCAAGGAACAGGAACTGTACGCAGCTGCTTCCTGAAACAGATGATCCACCGGCAATTTGCGGGATGTTTCCCGATCCGTTACTTCAGGGTGGACAAGTTAAGATGTATGCCCAGCGAAACCAGCGCCGGGCGATAGTCAAACGCCACCTCCTCCTGCAGTAGATCGGCGGTTCCCAACTGTCCCTCTATCTTGATATTTTTCCAGCCCAGCCGGGCATAAAGGGCAGGTTCGAAAAAAGTGCCGGCCTCCGCCTCTTCGTAGGTGGTGGCAGATGTTTCAAACTCGGTAAACCTGACCTGTCCCAACCTCAGCGCCAGCCCTGTTTCAACCCAGGCGGTCTCCAGCCCGATATTGGACTGCAGGAACAGCTTGTTATATCTGCCTGTAGCCTGAACCGCCCGATCTGTACCGGCAAAAGCATAATTGTCGACCGAGGTTGCGGATCCCAGTCCGGCTCCTCCCAGCAGTTCAAATCGACCGATATTTCCGATCACGCGAAAATATTCCACGGCAATCTCCCCGTAGGAATGCTCGTGGTAATCTTCGTTTCCCTCTTCCTCATTATCGCCGAAAGACGCGGCTCCTGCAATACCAAAACGGTCTGAAACCGCATACGCTCCCTGCAGATCGATGCCGTTGGTACCCACAAAAGCCGCACCACTTAATTCTCCTTTATGATCCAGTTGATGGGTGTGCCGGGCACTGGGAATATAAACTGGGGCACAGGCCTGAAGCGCCATCAGCGGCAAAGCAAGTATCAAAAGTCGCAGTTTCATGACAGTTCCCGTATTATTGCAATTGACATGAGTTGCCACCCCTGTAATCCTGCTCTATATCATTTTCGCACCCATATGGGGCTGAAGCACTTCGGGTACTCTGATATTCCCGTCCTGATCTTGATAAGTTTCCAAAATGGCTGAAACGACCCGCGGCAACGCCAGTCCCGAGCCGTTGAGCGTATGCAGGATCTGGGTATTCCCCTGCTCGTTGCGAAACCGAAGCTGCATGCGGCGGGCCTGGTAATCCACAAAGTTGGAACAGGAGCTTACCTCCAGCCAGCGCTGCTGACCCGGACTCCAGACTTCAAGATCATACTTTTTGGATTGCGTAAAGCCCATATCGCCGGTGCACATCAGCAGGGTTCGATAGGGCAGGTCAAGCTCTTCAAGCAGGGATTCCGCATACTCCCGGAGGGTCTCCAGCTCGTCATAGGAATTTTCGGGCTGTACAATTTTTACCAGCTCTACCTTGTCAAATTGATGCAGCCGGTTCAATCCCCGCACATCCTTTCCATAAGAGCCGGCCTCGCGTCTCCAGCACGGGGTGTACGCTACATAGTATATCGGGAGCTTGTCTTTCGGTATTATCTCATCCCGGTGAAAATTGGTAACCGGTACCTCGGCAGTCGGAATCAGAAAAAATTCGTCGCGGGGTATCTCGTACATCATATCCTCTTTATCGGGAATCTGTCCGGTACCGCGGGCGGAATCCTCATTTACGAAGAAAGGCGGCTGAATTTCGATAAATCCCTGTTCGGCAGCTTTATCCAAAAAATAGTTGATCAGCGCACGCTGCAGGCGGGCAATCGGCCCGATATAAAACGGGAAGCCTGCGCCCGTTACCTTGGCTCCGCGTTCAAAATCGACCCACCCGGAATCTTCCGCGAGCTCCCAGTGGGGACTTCGCCATGCCTCCTCTGCCGGATCTCCCCAGGTTTTGTAAATTTCATTGTCCTCTTCCGTCGCTCCCACGGGCACTGATTTATGAGGGACGTTTGGGATCTGCAACAGCAGCTCATCGCATTTATCCCTGAGCCGATTCAGATCCTCCTCCTTTCGCTTGATCTTCTCCTTTAGTTTGCTGGTGTACTCAATAATCTCCCGGGCTTCCTCTTTCCGGCCCGAACCCATCAGCTGGCCAATCTCCTTCGCCTTTGTATTACTTTCGTTTCGGAGGTCATCCACGCTTTTGACCAGCGAGCGCCAGTTCTTATCGGCTTCAAGAAGCTCATCGACCACCTCCACCGCTTCTTCCCCCTTGTTTTTCATTCCTTCCTTAACCACATCGGCATGTTCTCGAATAAACGCTATGTCAAGCATACAATTAACATTTGAATTTAAATTTTCTTCTCGTCAAAGATAAAAGAGTTTTGCCAAGTAATGAACCAATTTTTAGTTTGCAACAGGTTGGCATTTCAACAAATATATTTTAAATTCTACCATCATATATTGGGTTGCCTACCTAAATAATTTAAGTTAAATTAAATAGTTCATAGATAAATAAGGGTCGGATTTATAAAATGGCGCATACCTTAGACGAAATTGATATCAAGATTCTGAAGCACCTTCAAAAAGATGCAAGAGCGCAGCGGAACAAGCTGTCGGAGATCGTGCATCTTTCGGTTCCCTCTGTTTCCGAACGGATGAGGAAACTGGAAGAACGCGAACTTATCGAGGGGTATCATGCCGTGCTCAATTCACGCCGTTTTGAATTTGATATTACCGCGTTTGTGTTTGTTGAGGTGGATGGCTCCGACAATTATCCAAAGTTTGTCGAAAAAGCTATTGAAGAACCTGAAATCCTGGAGTGCTACTCCATCACTGGTGATGGTTCCCACATCCTGAAAATACGAACCTGGAACACCGAATCTTTTGAAAAGCTGTTATCCAAAATACAGTCGTGGAGCGGCGTCCATAAAACACGTTCCAACGTTGTGTTGACCAACTTCAAAGAAACACGTGAACTGCCCATAGAGCTGACCGGTACCATAGAAATCAAGTAAACTTTCATTTTCGCGTTTCTGCATTTCACTTATGAGCAGAATTCCGGTTGCACTCACGCTTTTGGCGTTTCTACTTGTATTGCCCCGCCCCGTCACTGCACAGCGCACGTTTGGCGTAGTCTGGGATGTGCCGGAAGACACCGGCGAAGCCCTGAACCAGCTTGACGACTTTAAGGACCTGAAAATAACCTATCTGGAGCTGGACGAACTGGTCTCCGACGCACTGTGGAAAGAGATCCAGCAGCGTAATTTCAGCGTTTTTATCCAGGTCCCGGTCCAGTATCCGGTGGTTGAAACGTTTGCGCGAACAGATTCCGCCCTCGCGCAGATTTACCAGCGCTTCCTTACGCACTACCAGGGGAAACAGGTGGAAGCGATCGGGGCCTTTGCTTATGGACAGACACACGACCCATCATTTTCCGAAGCCGTTAAACCTTTTACGGCCGAGCTTTCCTCCACGCTTTCAGTGCCCCTTTACTACAAAGAGTGGAACGCCGTCGGCCACCCCACAAGCACGTTGTTTGACTTTACCCTGACCAGGGTGAATGTGGATGCCGGTTTTACCTCGTCCTCATCCCCTGACTACCGCCTTCCGGCCTCTGGCGCATACCTGTATCATCCCTCTCCCTCACTGGCATCAAAAATGGCTCCCCTGAAATGGTTTTTCCAGACTACACGGGACACCCCCGATGCGATCCTTTTTTTTGACTCCGGCTGGCTATTGAATTTTGTTGAGGTTCATCAACCGGTTCAGCAAATACTGGTCGAACACGCCACCTTCCAGGATGCGGTATTTCCCCTGCCCCGGGAACGTATGCCCTCCGGCCATTCCCACAGCATTATCGTCCTGATACTGGTACTGGTATGGGGTACGGTTGCCCTGAACTACAGTTTTATGCCGACGTACCGGCGCTCGCTATTCCGTTTTTTTCACAGTCACAGGTTCTTCATTGAGGATGTTATCAAGCGCCATATACGGTCTGTTGTTCCCAGCCTTTTGCTTCTTATCCAGCACTCGATACTGAGTGGAATTTTCCTTTATTGTGCGGCAAGCACCTTTTTTTCCAGAGCCGGGCTAGAGGTTTTCTACCACTATTTTCCCACACTTTCGCTGTTTGGCAACGAATACTTCTCCTTTTTTGTGCTTGGACTGATCACTGCGTTCCTGTTTCAGACCGTATCCATACTGTGGCTCTATTTTGCCAACCGCAGCATCAATTATTTGAGCCAGATCTCCATTTTGTATTCCTGGCCTTTTCACCTGAACCTCGTTATAACCACGATCATTGTTACTATGCTGATGGCAGGCGCCAACGCTTACCTGCTTTCCATCTTTTTTATTCTCTTTACCGTGGTGCTGCTGCTCGATTTCCCGGTTACGGCGTACGATGCCGGGCAGAACGTCAATAGTTACAGGGGGCTCTACGCGATGGGCACCATCGGGCTGTATACGTTGCTACTGGCAATAGCGCTGTCTGCGATCTTCACCAACAGCTATCTGCTAAATATCATGGACCTGGCGATCGCCATTACGTAATCACATAATCTGCTTGCGAAGGCGGGCAACAGGAATATTCAGCTGTTCCCGGTATTTACTCACCGTCCGCCGGGCCACTTTGTATCCCTCT
Source organism: Halalkalibaculum sp. DA3122 (assembly GCF_043951865.1). Taxonomy (NCBI): domain Bacteria; kingdom Pseudomonadati; phylum Balneolota; class Balneolia; order Balneolales; family Balneolaceae; genus Halalkalibaculum; species Halalkalibaculum sp. DA3122. The sequence continues at coordinate 93,219 of NZ_JBINJF010000002.1, read as the reverse complement.
TTTTTCAGCTTGTCGGCGATAGCCTGATCGCTCAGTGGTTTCTGTTTATTCTCATTGTCAATGATCTGCTGAAGGGCATTTTTTACTTCGCGATTCGAAACCTCTTCCCCGCTTTCCGTCTCAAGTCCTTCACTGAAAAAATATTTTAACTCAAACACCCCAAAATTGGTTTGTACATACTTTCCGTTCACCACCCGCGATATCGTCGAAATATCCAGGTTTACCCGTTCAGCGATATCTTTCAAAATCATCGGTTTCAGCCCCTCCCCGTGCTTAAAAAACTCCTCCTGCAGGGCTACGATCGTCTTCATCGTATTCATAAGCGTATTCTGGCGCTGGCGGATAGAATCGATAAACCATTGGGCCGAATCGATCTTGTCTTTTATGAAGTTTTTTGTCTCTTTTACGCTTTCATTTGCTTCCTTCTTGTTCTTTTTTTTGAGGTCATCCCACATTTTTTTGTAGCGGGGAGATATCCGAAGGGCCGGTACATTCCGGTCGTTCAGCTTGATAATAAAATCTCCCTCCCCGGTCTCTTTTCCCTCTTCATCCGTCATCGGCTGGTAGCGAACCTCAAAATCCGGTTCGATATAATTCTGGGTATCCTCTACTTCCGTACCTCCCCCGCCCGGTTTGGGATCGAGCCCCTTGATACAGTCGAAAGCCTCTTTCAGCTGTTCATCCCCGATATTGAGTTTCTTTTTCAGCTTGCTGAAATGTTTTTTTTCAAACAATTTCCAGTGATTTTCGAGCATCTTGATCGCGATTTTTCTGCCGCTCGATTCATCCTCCATCATCTCCAGCTGCACCAGCAGACAATCCCGCAGATCGGTTGAGGCGATGCCCGGCGGATCAAGCCGCTGGATCTGTTTTCGCACTTTTTCGATCTCCTCTTCTGAAACCAGCACCCCCTCGTTGAAGGCTATATTATCGACCACCGCTTCCAATTCCCGGCGGAAATAGCCGTCATGGTCGAGAGAGCCGAGGATCTGGTCGGCAATCAGTTTTTCATTTTCATTCAAATTGAGCAGGCCTACCTGCTGTTCCAGCTCTTCCAGCAGCGACTCGTGGTAGGGGTTAGGCAGGTCGCGCCACTCCTCATTGGCCCCGGACCCGGAATACCCGCCGTAGTTCTCCCCTTCGTACTCCGTATTGTGCATAAATTCTTCCCAGTCGACCTCCTCATTTTGGTCCACCGGATCAAGCTCATCGCTTTTCTCTTTTTGCTCTTCCCAGTCTTCGGGCGAATCCAGCCGCTCATCGGTCTGCAGCTCCTCCGGTTCGGCTTCCTCAAGCACCGGATTCATCTCCATCTCCTCCTTGATGCGCTGCTCCAGGGCAATAGTGGGCAGTTGCAGGAGCTTGATGTACTGGATCTGCTGCGGAGATAGCCGCTGTTGCTGCGACTGTTTTTGACTTAACTGTTGGCTCTGGCCGGTTTTAATCATACGTCAACCGTTTCATTATTAACTCTGATCTTGTTGCATGCTTCAAGGAACTCGCTGTACCACTCTTCCCCGTACCGTCGGATCAGCGGCTTTTCCAGGAAGTCGGACAGCCATATGCCCTCCTTCTTTCCACGGTCGCACCCGGCGCTGCAGAGACTGGGGAAATAGGTAAAATTCGCATAATCCAGGTCAACTAAACGTTTCAGACGAATCGGGAACAGATGACAGCTCAGCGGTTTTTCCCAGGAAAACTCATCCTTGTAATAGGCTTCCTGTATGGCACATTTCGCATTGCCATGCGGATCAAAGGTCACAAAAATGCACTCGCCGTCATCCACGCAGCTGAGTTCATAACCGTGCTTCTTATCCCCCTGCACAAGTCCCTGCTCCTCCACCGCCTGCACTGCCTCCGGTCGGAGCCGGTCTTTCAACCGTCGATACGCTTTTTTTAGCACGGGTATCTCTTTTTTGTCAACCGGGGCGCCCGCATCCCCCACTACGCAACACGCTCCCCTGCATCTGCTTATGTTGCAGGCGAACTTTGCCGTAGCGATATCTTCCGATAATATAGTGTTTTGTACTCTAAACATTGGGCTCCCAAAATACCTTTTCTATCTCCTAATTTAAAAGACGAATTGAATAGCCGTTCACTGTTCAGCCTGGCACGGGCTTCTCGGCCTCGTGAGGGTTCCTGAAAGTCCGGCAATTTTATCAATAGTTTACCGCAACTCAAAATTTTTACCCGCGGTTTGGCGTACGCACTCCTGTATCTCCAGCTCAAGCAATTTTGGCAGCAGTTGGTGGGTGGACCTGCCGAGCCGCTCCGCCAGCTCATCGACATGTTTTGGGGATTCCTCCAGCAGTTCACATATGGAAACCGACAACGAATCCAGCTCTTTACGCTTCCATCTTCGCTCGGCGGGCTCATGATCATTTTGTACCGGATTTTTCCGGTGGATATCGATCTCGTATAAAATATCATCCACCGTTTGAATCAGCTTGCCCTGCCCGGTTTTTATTAGATGGTTGCAGCCGATCCCCGTTTTGGAGCGAAGAGAGTGGGGTACCACAAAGACCTCCCGGTTTTGGTCCAGGGCCGAAGAGGCGGTGATCATACTTCCGCCTTTCAATCCGGACTCGACCACCACCGTCCCCAGTGTCAACCCGCTGACGATGCGGTTGCGAACCGGGAAATTTCCCGCATCCGGCTCGGTACCGGGGGGGAACTCGGTAATAACCGCCCCGCCCTGTTCGGCCATCTCAAAAGCAAGCCGAATATTTTTGGAGGGATAGATATTGTCAATCCCGGAACCCAGTACAGCAATAGTTCGGCCCCCGGCCACCAGTGTACCACGGTGAGAAGCCGCATCAATTCCATATGCCAAGCCGCTTACCACCGTGAGTCCGGCGGCAACGAGCTCGCCGGCCAGGTCCCTGGCGATATCCTTCCCGTAGTCCGAGGCGCTGCGGGTGCCCACTATTGCGATCGCATCAGTGTCGAGAACTGCTGCATCTCCCCGAACCCAGAGCAGGATGGGGGGATCGTAGATCTGTTTCAGGAGCTTGGGGTAGGCTTCGTCGGCGATGGTAAGTAAAGAAAAGTCGGCGTGCTGCGTCTTCTCTATGATTCGGTCGGCTTCTTTCCAGTCATCAAAGGCCAGGATCTGGTTGGCTGTAGCCTCCCCGATACCATAAACGGACGTAAGCTGGGTACGGCTGAGCCGGAATACATCCTGCGGTTGGTCCACCGCCTTCAGCAGCGCCCGAATGCGCTGGGCACCCAGGTTCGGTATCAGATTTAATGCGACAAGCTCTCTAAGATGTTGATTCGTTGTCTCCAATGGTAGATTTCAGTTGCTCCCAGATGAGTTCTTTAAGTTCTTCCATATGGTACCCTGTTGCAGCCGAAATTTCAACCGTGGGAATATCGAGGTCTATCTCCTCTTCCAGCTCATAATTTTCCTTCAGATCCATCTTCGTGATTGCCAGAATGCGGGGTTTATCCAGCAGATCCGAACGGTAGGCCTCCAGTTCGTTAAGCAACGCGTTATATTCATATTCCACATCCTGCTGGCAGCTGACCATAAAAAGGAGCAGGCTGTTACGCTCAATATGACGCAAAAACTGGATTCCCAGCCCGCGCCCGTCGTGTGCCTCTTCGATGATCCCGGGAATATCGGCCATGACAAACGTACGGTAGTCAGCCAGCGTGATAACTCCCAGGTTTGGTTCAAGCGTAGTAAAGGGATAGGAATCGATCTTCGGCTTTGCCCCTGACATGGCTGAGAGCAAGGTGCTTTTACCGGCGTTGGGAAATCCCACCAAGCCCACGTCAGCAAGCAGTTTAAGCTCAATTTCAATCGTTCGCTCTTCGCCCGGTCTTCCATCCTCCGCCTTGTTGGGCGTCTGGTTGGTCGAACTGCGAAAATGCCAGTTCCCCCGCCCCCCCTTGCCTCCGCGGGCCACTACCATCTGCTGCTCGTGTTCCGTTATTTCGCCCAGTCGTTCACGGGTATCGGCGTCATAAATCACGCTGCCGAGCGGAACTTCCAGGAGCTCATCCTCCCCGTCTTTGCCCCGCTTCTTGCTGGATTTTCCATTTTCGCCATGACCGGCCTTCACAAATTTTCGGTAGCGCAGGTCGAGCAATGTGTTGAGCTGTTCATTTCCCTGCAGGATGATGTCGCCGCCGTCGCCGCCGTCGCCGCCATCCGGTCCTCCGCGAGGTACATACTTTTCCCGCCGGAAGTGAACAGAACCATCCCCTCCACTTCCCGCTGTTAAATAAATTTTGGCGTAATCGGCAAAGCGCATGGCAATATCGATTGAAATATTATGAACAAGTAGATTAAATGTTCGATGTTCCCTGTCCGGGATTTGAGTTTCTACAACTCTTCGAGGATGAAATCGGTCATCATCCGGTAGAGATGGCGCCGGGTATTGCCTCCGTAAATCCCGTGGTTTCGATCCGGGTAGAACATCGATTCAAACTGTACTCCCGCCTCGACAAGTTGATTTACCAGCTCAATACTGTTTTGGAAATGGACGTTGTCATCGCCGGTGCCGTGAACGAGCAGGTATTCACCTTTGATATTATCGACCTTGTAGATGGGTGAACCCTCCTGATATCCATCGGGGTTCATATCGGGGGTCTGCATAAACCGCTCGGTGTAGATCGTATCATAAAAACGCCAGTGCGTAACCGGGGCCACGGCGATACCGGCCTTGTATAGATCGCTGCCTTCGGCCATCAACAGGGTCGACATGTAGCCGCCGTAACTCCATCCCCAAATACCAATGCGGTCGGGATCCACATATTCATACCGGTCGATAACATACTCGATGGCATCAATCTGATCTGTGACTTCATACTGCCCCAGTTTTTTATACACCTGTTTCTCAAAGTCGCGCCCCCGGCCACCGGTACCCCGGTTGTCGATACTGAGGATGATATATCCCTTCGTAGTCAGGTAGCGATGCCACATGGGACGCTGCCCTGTTCCAAACTCTTTGTCCACTGTCTGGCTGCCCGGTCCCCCGTACACATATACCAGCACCGGATATTTCCTGGAGGGATCAAAATCGTGCGGTTTCAGCATGTAGGCATTAAGTTCAGCCTGCGGGAGAGAAATCCCGAAAAACTCTTTCCGGGGCATGTTGTATTCCTCCCACTGGCTGTAGAGGGGGGCGTTGTCCTGCAGCACTCTTACCTGCCTGCCATCCCCCCTGTGCAGGGTGTAGCGGGGCGGGTCCGCGGGACCTGATGAGGTCTCGATATAATATTTATAATCGCGGCTCATATTCACCGAATTCCAGTTATCTCCGTCACTCAGCTTCCTTTTGTTCTCCCCCGTAATGCTGATGCTGTAAAAATGCCGTTCCAGCGGCGACTCTTCCGTGCTTATATAATAAAGTTGCCGGTTCTCCTCGTTAAAACCCAAAAAATTAGTGACCTCCCAGTCTCCTTGTGTTATCTGGCGTATCAACTCTCCCTCCATACTGTACAGGTACAGATGGTTGTAGCCCGACTCTTCACTTGCGTAGATAAACTGTTTGCCGTTTTCCAGGAAGGTCAGATCATCATTGACATCAATCCAGGTTTCACTTCGTTCAGTCTTGATAATTTCCGTTTCACCGGTTTCCGCATCTGCAAGTATGAGCTCCTGGCGATTCTGCATCCGGTTCATGCGGCGTATAGCCAGTGTCTCAGAACTCTGTGTCCAGTTTACCCGGGGAATGTACTGATCACGATCGCTGTCGATATCCATCCAGGTGGTGCGGGCGGATGCGAGATCGTATACTCCTATTTTGACAACAGAATTTTGCTCACCCGCCTTGGGATATTTAAATTCAGTAAGCTTGGGATACAGCGGGCCCCAGTCGGTCATAAAAAACTCCTTGACGTCTGTTTCATCAAAACGATAGAAGGCGATTTTTGACCCGTCGGGCGACCAAAACCATGCTTTGGCAAATCCGAATTCCTCTTCGTAAACCCAGTCGGCAGCCCCGTTTATTATTTTACCCTTCTCCCCGTCGGTTGTAATCGGGGTTTCTTCGCCGGTATTCAAATTCACCCAATACAGGTTGTTATCAATGACAAACGCGGCTTTGTCCCCTTCCGGCGAAAGCTGAGCATACTGCTGTTTTTTTTCCGAACGGGTCAACTTCTGGAGTTCGCCGGTCTGCAGGTCATATACAAAATAGTTCTCTTTTGTACTGCGCCGCCAGATCTGCTCAACGTCCGTCTTAATCATGAGCTTGGATTCGTCAGCGGAAAACTGGTAATCCTGGATGATAATCGGGTGATTCCGCCCGTCGTTTTCGAGTTCTGAACTTGTTACGATAACCTCGTATTCTCCGGAGGTAATATCGTATTTCCGGAGCTCCAGGTCTCTCTCCGTCCGCACAAGCGTAGTGTAAAACTGTCCGTCCCGCATCCAGTTTACATTGCGAACAGATTCCGGCTCAAAGGTTCCGTCAAAGATATGATCAAATTCCAGTTGCTTCGTTTGCTGAGCAACTGCCGGTCCGCTGACAAATGCCCAGGAAAAAAGTACAGAAAGCAGTAAAATATTCTTCATAAATTTAACTAATTTGAGTAAAGAACTTATTGTCACACTACCGGTGACCGTTGCTGCCAACGGGAGATGGCATTGCAGCGGAGCCGTACTCCTGGAAACCAGCTGTCCCTGCATACCTCCCTGCAGGTTGACAACGTTTTATTCTTCGAATTTGTGTGTGACGATTTTTAACAGTTTGGTGAGCTTCGATTTCATCTGTGTACGTTTAACGATAAAATCCAGAAATCCGTGTTCAAGCAGATATTCTGAAGTCTGAAACCCCTCGGGCAGATCGCGACCAATGGTTTGACGAATAACGCGCGGGCCTGCGAACCCGATAAGCGCCCCGGGCTCGGCGATATTGAAATCCCCCAGCATGGCAAAACTGGCCGTAACCCCCCCGGTAGTGGGATTGGTCATGACGGATATATAGGGAACGCCCGCCTCTTCCAGTTGTGCAAGCTTGGCAGAGGTTTTGGCCATCTGCATCAGACTGAGTACGCTTTCCATCATGCGGGCACCGCCTGATTGTGAAATAATGATCAGCGGTATTTCATTTTCGCGGGCATGATCAATCGCCCGTGCTATACGTTCTCCCACAACCGACCCCATGCTGCCGCCAATAAAGTCAAAATCCATGCAGGCGATCACCACCTCCAGCTCATTCATCCGGCCTATTCCTACACGGAGAGCATCGGAATGACCCGTCTTATCCTGGTATTCTTTCAAGCGATCGCTGTACTTTTTTCGATCTTCGAACTCCAGGGGATCGGCAGGCTGTATCTCCTGCCCGATTTCTTCAAACTCCCCGTCATCAAACAGGAACGAAAAATACTCTTCGCTGCCTACCCGGAAATGATACCCGCTCATGGGATCGACCCACAGGTTCTCCTCCAGCTCGCGCCGGTGAACCGTTTCGCCGGTGGTCGGTACTTTTACCCAGACACCTTCCGGCATCTCCTTGCGCTGTTCGGTCTGGATGTTTTTGTCTTTTCGTTTAAACCAAGCCATGCATCATTATTTTAGTTCAAATGAAAGCCCAAAATAACGATTCTGCACCGAAGCTGAAACGGTTTATTTTAGCTGGCTTTTGACCTCTTTTCTTGGCTTTACTCCCGAGCATAAAAAACTACTGGCGCAAGCCTATTTTTTTGCCTGCCGAGAAGTGTAGTATTTGGGATCGTAGCTCTCGGGATCGGCTCGGGTAATGAAAGGAGAGCCCTGGCCGGAATTATTGTAAAGTGTAATGAGCGCCCGAGCGGTAATCTGTTCAGGACCGAAAACGGAAGCATTTTTCAAGACCTCTTCATCAATGCGCTTAGTCCCTGTTCCTACGACGGTATCACCCGGTTTTATCATCTCCTGTACCTGCTCAATCGGCTTAATTTCTACCTCGGTCTCTGCCTGCAAGCCATCTTCTTCAACAGCAAAAGCCTGGTGGTACAGGTGTACCCGCCGTGCATCAATGACTGAATGAATGGTTTCGGATTTTATTCCCTGATCAAACACCGACTGCGCAAACCCGGCCAGCGTGTTGATGGCATACAGCGGAATTTCGGTACCAAACAGCAGCCCCTTTACCGCACTGGCGCTGATCCTCAGCCCCGTGTAGGAACCCGGTCCCTCGCTTACCAGTACCGCTTTCAGGTCCGAAACGGCAAATCCCTGCTCCTTCATCAGCTCCTCCAGAAACAGGAACAGTTGTTCTGAATGAGCACCGCGTTTCTCAATCCGTTTCTCATGGATTTGACCGCCATCGTCTTTGAAGGCCACGGAGCATACGTTGGTAGCAGTTTCAAACGCCAGAAGCATTTTAGTTATTTGTGATTAGTTATTGGTTATTAGTGATTGGCTGATTCCAAGATAAATGTCAGAGCAATATATTTCGTATTGCGTACTGCGTATTTGAAAGAGCCTCTTCTTGAACCGGCGCGAGGGCCCCGATCGTGTCCCATATGGTATAGACTATCACGAGCAGATGCCTGCGCTGGTAGGTGGATACAGGCAAAAGTAATACGCATTACGGAATACGAAATACGCAACTTTCAATTCCGTTTAATCTGCCAAGTCATATTGCTCAGTTTCACCCATCGCTCATACAGGTCCAGCAACTGGGGATATAGCTCCGGCTCAAACTGCTTGCGCGCTATATCAATCTCATACCCGTAGCGGACCCACTGCCCCAGCGACTGGTATGACTCCATCAGTTCGGCCCCTGACAGCTGTATCGAGCGGTTCTGGGTTCCTTCTCCCAGGGTATACCCGTCCGGAAGCTTGATTCGAAAGGAGAGATCCAGCCTCTCCGGGGCATCAAGCGTGACGGGCAGATCCCGCTCTTCATCACCGAAGGGATTGCTCATCAGCGAACCCACAACCAGTGGCCGGTAGTCTAGGCCATCCGTGTAGCTGGTAGCGTATCCCCTGATTGCAACATTCGCAATTATCTTAACCGTATCCTTGTACTGTTGCAAATTTTGTATCCGTACGTCTTCCAGCGCTACATCGGGATATCCCTCGAACATCGCCTCCCGCAAAATCTGATCATACCCTGCCCCCCCTGCCGCCTTTTCACGAATCAGTCGTGCGGGATACCCCACATGTTTCGTCGTAATCGTACCCCTGAGATTGCCCTGCGGATCGAGTTCAGCATCCAGGTTTGTATTAATGGAAAATATGCTGAATTCCGGCCTGAGTTCAATCCAATCATACGATTCCTTCTTCAGGAGCAGGCCGGTTTCATTATAGGTTTCCACCGGCAGCAGGTTTGGATGGCTGTGGGAATAACTCGCATCCATAAAATAGCCTTCTCCGTCAATTTCGGAATAGGCAAGCATTCCGTTGAACTGGTAATAGGAGGGAAATGATCGGTTGATCCGGCCATACTGCCGGGTAGAGATAAGCAGCGGCCACGCATCAATCCCTGCTCCCCGCAGCATAGCTGTCAATGTTTGATTTATGGCCGGTTGGCTCACCAGTGCTCCGCCCAGCACGCTGTCGCTCCGCATCTCGCTGAACGCCCCCCTGCTATCGCTAAACCGGGCCATACTGTTCAGGTACCGGAAGATACTGTCCTGTGCCAGTACCGGTGTTTCAAACTCATCCGCAATCTGTTTGCCCGCCTTACGGGCCTGTTCGTCCTTTTCTATTACCGACCAGGGATTTTGGTTTCGCCGCAGCTGCGCTACGACAATTTCCCAGCTGTTCTCCAGGCGCTGTCTCGGAATACCGAACTCCTTCAACTGGAATTTGAGTTTTCCCCGGTAGTCATCGATGGAGGAGATAAACGCCTCTTGTTCAACTCCCGGAACGTCGCGGGCGATCCAGTGATCCAGTACCAGCGGATTTGGGCGCGGCAGTGAAAACACTTTGGGCACGGAACTGGTGTCAATACGCTGTCTTACATGGTGAATCTCCCCGTCAAAGTCGACGGGAACCACTTCGTAGCGCAAATATTCGGGATTCTGAATGGTCGCCTTGGCAAATGCAGTTGGCACCTGGTGAGCAAGGTAGAAGTCCGGCAACTCCTCTATATAACGTCTCTTCTTTTTATAGGTATATTCAATGACCGAACCGTCGGTCACCCCCGGCATCGTGAACTCCTTCACATTATACCGGGTATTGAGATTGATAGTGCGGATTTGCTCCTCCTGCAGGGGCAACTGGTCTCCATCCGGCGTGTGGGTGTAGCCTTCAATCTGTTCAACGGCTTCTACTCCATCTTTGAAATAGTATGGAATCGCAATAATGGACGCCTGCGTGGCCCGGGCGTCAAACACTTTGATCCGAATGTGATAGTCGAGTGTGGCTACAATGGATTTTTCATCCTCTTCGAACGTAATATTCACGTCCTTGTAGGCATAAAAGTAGGGCGCCGAAGGGTCCTGCTGATACGCCTCCAGGGCAAACAGGGAATCCGGAATTTCACCAAACCGGGCATCCGGGATGCCCTCCGCCCCGTTGATATGCCGATCCTGCGAAAACCCGTTTAAAAAAAAGAAAAACAGGAGCAATCCCAATACAGCAAGATGCCTGGCCAACGGAGCCCCGTTTACCTGCAAACAGACCGGTTTATTTTTCCGGCGTACAGAAAATTCATATGACAAGCGGTATTCAGTACCAATCATGGAAGATCACATCAAATTCCAAGCGTATCCAATACTTTCATTTATATCTAAAAAATAGCTAACGCAGTTGTCGCAGATCCATTCCAGCTGAAGCTCCTGACCGTTTAGCCAGCGGGTAGCATTTAGGGAGAGCGTTGCCCAACGGTTGTTGAGCCCGCCCCAGGATCCCGGCACGTCTCCGATGCCTTTTCTAACCCGGATTTCTCACGATTATTTTGGGTGAAATCATGTAAACTCATGGATGACCATAACTTATCCCATTTTTACTGCCAAATTATCATTACAGTCTGTAACAGGCTGTGAAATGGGCCTTTCAGCTGCGTTGAAGGACAAATCACCTGCTCAACGTACCAACGTACGCCTGCACGGCCATTTGCCCTTCGCCTTGCTGAAAAACAAATTTCTTGGTGAGGTCCGGGCTAAAGGGTATTCAAAACAAAACGGCCTTTGTTATAGATCGCTTCGGCACGTCCAGTCATTTTGCTGCCCAGGTAGGGTGAATTCCCGGATTTCGATTTTACATGCCGCTCCTCGAATTTCCACTCCTGGTCGGTATTAAAGATTGTCAGGTTGGCAGTCGCGCCTTCCTCAATTTTGGGAATATCCAGGTTCAGTATTTTGCGGGGATTGACCACCAGTTTCCGCAGTAGCTGATCCAGCTCAAGCTTGCCCGGCTTGAGCAGGCGGCGCACGCATACGCCCCAGGCGGTTTCCAAACCGATAATGCCGTTCGGGGCATAGATAAACTCCACCTCTTTCTCTTCTATAGCGTGGGGGGCATGGTCGGTACAGATCGCATCGATGGTGCCGTCGGCCAGCCCTTCAATCATCGCTTCCACATCTTTGGCGGTGCGCAGCGGAGGATGCATCTTGCAGTTGGTATCGAAATCACGTTTTTCAATTTCCTCATCTGTAAGGTCAAAATGGTGGGGACACACCTCGGCCGTTACATTTACGCCGTCCGCCTTTGCCCGCCGTACCAGTTCAACCCCTTTGGCCGTGCTGATATGTGCAATATGAATATGTCCGCCGGTAAACTCCGCCAGCAGCAGGTCCCGGGCTATCATTACTTCTTCGGCGATGCCGGGTGTCCCGTCGAGTCCAAGCCGGGTAGAAACTTTGCCCTCGTGCATATGTCCCGGCCGGGACAGTTTAAGATCCTCCTCGTGATTGATGATCGGCATGCCCAGCATGGAGGAATATTCCAGCGCCACACGCATCAGCTGTGCATTGGAAACCGGATCGCCGTCGTCGCTGAACGCCACGGCGCCACCCGCCTGCATGTCCGCCATTTCAGCAATAGAATCTCCTTCCCGCTCTTTCGATACACACCCTATCGGATGGACTTCAACCGGCAGGTTCTCCGATTTTTTCTTAATAAACTCCACTACATCGCGGGTATGAATGGGGGGATTTGTATTTGGCATGCAGGCTACTTCCGTAAACCCGCCAAAAGCTGCTGCCGCGGAGCCGGTTTCTATGGTTTCCTTGTGCTCAAACCCCGGTTCGCGAAAGTGCACGTGCATGTCTATCCAGCCAGGCGAAATGCAGGCGCCATCAAAATTTCGGACTTCTTCACTTTCACTGGAATTCAGTTTTTTCCCTATCTCAACAATCTTGCCATCCCGGATACGCAGATCCAGGGATTCGCGGTCGCGGTGGCGCCGGCTGACCGGAACAACATTTTGAAACAGAATATCGGGCGTATCACTCATGCAAACTTTCCTTTATTTTTGTTGGCAAATATACGTGTTTTAAGGTGAATTCAATAACGGCCTTGCAGGATGGGATTCTACCCTCTGGTCGCATCATTATCATTTTAAAAATATCCCGATTTAAATTTTAACCTGTACAGCACTCAGTATCTGACAGTTCATGTTCCTCCACTACTGGGAGCTGGTCTCTTGAAATCACGCTATGTCGCAATCCGATCTTTTTACTCCGTCTGTACTCTCGGTTTCCGAGCTTACCGAAGATATTAAAACCCTGCTTGAGGGCAATTTTATGGATATCAAGGTGGAAGGGGAGATCAGCAACGCCAGTACCAGCGCCAACGGTCACACCTATTTTACCCTGAAAGATGAGGATGCCCAGCTTTCGTGCGTCATCTGGCGGGGAGTTGCCCGGCGCATCGGGGGGGAGCCGGTCATCGACGGCCAGCAGATCATTGCCGGCGGGGATATCCAGGTGTATCCTCCTCACGGCAAGTACCAGCTTATCGTGCGATCGGTAAAACAGGCGGGGTTAGGTGCCCTGCAGGAGGCGTTCGAAAAACTAAAAGCCCGGTTAAAGGAAGAGGGCCTGTTTGATGAGAAACACAAGAAGCCGCTTCCCAAATTTCCGCAGCGGATCGGCGTCATCACTTCCGAAACCGGGGCTGCCTTTCACGATATCCGCGACACCCTGGAACGGCGCTGGCCGGTGGCCCGGGTTCTGCTTCACCATGCCAGCGTACAGGGCGTAAACGCCGCGCCGGAGCTCGTCAAAGCCATCAACTGGTTTTCCAGCCGTCAAAATGTGGACCTTCTGATCGTCGGGCGCGGGGGTGGTTCGCTAGAGGACCTCTGGCCGTTCAACGAGGAAGCGGTGGCCCGGGCTCTGTTCAACTGCACGATACCGACAGTCAGCGCGGTGGGACACGAGGTCGATTTCAGCATTTCCGACTTCGTGGCTGACGCCCGGGCTGCCACGCCGACCCAGGCCGCCATCGTCGCCACCCCGGATATCAACGAGTACCGGATGCTCGTGGACGATCTCAGTACCACGCTAAGGGAATCGGTTACAGGTCGCATTGAAGATCAGAAGGAGCGCGTTCGTCAACTTGTAAAGTCACATGCCCTGCTGGCTATCAAGCAAAAAGTCGTTACCAATCGCGAGCATATACATAGTCTCCTCGCACGCCTCAGTCACCGCCGGGAGATGCTCTTTATGAAGAAAAGAGAACAGCTTACCGATCTTGTTTACCGCATGGAAAACAAGAATCCGAACCTGCCGCTGGAGCAAGGCTATGCCCGAATCTGGCAAGAGGACCGGTGGATCAAACAGGCTGCAGAATTTGAATCTGACCGGGCTGCCCGGCTCGAGTGGAAGGATGGAGAGGTGACCGTACGAGACGAATCCTAACTTTATCCCTGTCCCAAACAGTTTCGGTTTCTTCGAGGGTTTTGCAAAATCCTCAACTCCTCGTTCAGAGGGAGTTGTACTCCCGTTTAAAGGTCAATAAATAGAGTCGATGGTACAACCCCCTCTCAACACAACAGCAGGTTCTGCAAAAGTCTCTTTCATAACTTTCTCCGTTTACCCTGCATATTTTTACCAAACACCGACCCAGAAAGTGCACCTGCTAATCCTGTTCATCCGAGTGCCATCCCATCTGGGTCGGGTAGCAGCCAAGTATTTTTAATGAACTGGATTTATCCCGTAGCTCATCAAGAGCGGCATCCACATCGGGATGATCCATATTGCCTTCGATATCCAGGTAGAACTGGTATTTCCAGGGCTCATTGGGCTTGGGACGGGATTCCAGCTTCACCATGTTGATGCCGCGATCGGCCAAAATATTGAGGCAGCCCACCAGGTCTCCCTGCTGGTGCCCGGTAACCAGTAACATGGAGGTTTTGCACGGAATCTGGGGATCGCAATGTATCGGTTCGGGAGCCACGATCACAAATCGCGTAAAATTCTCTTTTTGATTGGCGATATCCCGCTCCAGGATCTGGAGTCCGTAAAGGTCGGCGGCGTGCGCCCCGGCGATCGCCGCCTGGGAAAGATCCCCGTCCTCAACCACTTTTTTAGCAGCCATCGCCGTATCGATATACGATTCCACTTTGCAGCGGTGAAGTCCGGCCAGGAAGTTACTGCACTGGGCGATCGCCTGCGGGTGTGACATAATGCGGCGGATACGATCTACAGGGATCGATTCCAGTGCCAGCAGGCAATGGATAATCCGGATTACCTCTTCACCCACGATATGCAGATTATCCTCTCCCAGGATATCGTAGGTTTCATTAATAGACCCCGCGGTGGTATTCTCGATCGGGAGAATCGCATAATTGTGCTCTCCCTTCATCACCGAATCCGCGGCCTGCTTGAAGGTATCATATCCATAACTTTTAACTTCGGAATAACGCTCCTCAAAATGCCGGAACGCCGCCTGGTGGCTGAATGCCCCCTCGGTACCCTGGTATGCCACGGATACACTTTCCTGCTTTCCCTTTTTATTCTGGTGGTCTACAAGCGAATGCGTTTGAAAGCGAACGGAGTGATCCAGGATATCGCGATAAAGCTGTTCGGCAAAGTACCGATCCAGGCCGTGCTCCCGCGCCAGGTTAGTAATGCGCTGCAACAGCTGTTCTTCCCGCTCGTGATCCCGTATTGCTCCCTGCTCCTCAATTTTGAGCGAAGAAACCTGCTGAATCACTTCCTGCCGCTTGGCCAGCGATTCAATAATATTTTTGTCGATCCGGTCCAGTGCATCCCGGATTTGTTTTAACTTTTCGTCCATGGGTTTCCGTAAAGATCCTGTTTGTAAAATGAAGCGGAATATAAGAAGAGCAACGCAGAATTATGAATGGGATTGTTGGCAGATGCTGCTTGTTTCTGAGAGCCGTGTCAAGAGGAATTTATGTACAATTTTACCTGATTGATAATTCTTTATCCAATTACGAATTACGCGGAGGGGGGGGGGAACTCTCCCCAACGCTGGCTGCAGCTCCCAACGGCCATTGTTCATTGCTCATCGACACACTCCGCACGGCTATTCTATCCGGTATTTTAGCGTCTCAATCTTGTCGAGTATTTCGCCGCGGTCCATCTCCTGGTAGCGTTCCGGCAACAGCTCTTTTGAGGTACACTCGATAACGGCGCTCAATGTCTGGAGTTCGATCTCCTCGGGATATGTCGGGGGGAGGAAATCGGTCAGGGCGGCGTCCAGTATCTCAGGGGTAACCTGCTCCTCTCCTTCGGCGGCAGCGCGGAATTTCGCCCGGGTCAACGCCGCCTCCATATCGGCCCCGGAAAATGTTTTAAGCCCGTCTTTAATTATTTTGGGCAGGTACTCCTCGGTTAGCTGAATTCCTGTTTTTTTTCTCATTACTTCAAAAAGTTCCACCCGCTCCTCTTCTGTGTAAGGGTGAAACAGGGCCAGGTGCTCTTCGGCTCTTCCCTGGCGCTTCAGGTCGACCGGCATCAGGTCGGGTCGGGCCGTCATCAGGAACCAGATAATTTCGCCCCGGTGGCTGGTATCACTCATAAAAGAAGCGATCTGCGAAAATACGCGGCTGGAGACGCCGCTGTCTCCGCTCGAATCGCGATCCCCCAGGTAGGCATCCGCTTCATCGATCATCACCGCAACAGGGGCCATCGCCTCCAACAGGTTTAGGATTTTTTCCAGGTTCCCTTCGGTCACTCCCTGCCACTGGCTGCGGAAATTTTTCAATTTCACCATCGGTATGCCGACCTCACTGGCGAAGCAGGTCACCATAAAGGTTTTGCCGGTGCCGACGGGTCCACATACAAGGTAACCCATCGGCAGTACATCCTGGCGCCCACGCTTTAGAGCCGTGACCGCCTGGCGCAAATGCTTCTTAACCTTGGTATGTCCTGCAACATCATCAAGGTCATAGGCAGTTTCAACAAATTCCAGCAGGCCGTAAGCTTCTGCTTCAATTAGCTCTTTCTTGGTTTCAGTCAGCCCTTCATGGGTGATCTTTTCCCTGTTTTCCTTGGCATTTGAGATAATGCTGCGAATATTAATGAAATTTAGTCCCGCCGTTTGCCGGGCCAACACGCCAGGGGGTACAGCAGAAACGGTGGAATACTCATCACCGGCCGTCTCCGACTCAATAAAAGTGAGTCGCTGTTTTTCGTCCGGTATGCCGATCCCGATATTGGTGGTATAGGGATTCTGGATGAGCGTCCGGTTGAGATCGGTCATGTTTTCCGTAATCAGAACTGTCGTAAAATCAGATGCCAGGAAAAGAGGGTCGTGCGCCCATCGAGAAAGGTAGACCAGGGAATTTCGATCTTCAGATCCCGATGAGCCCGCCTCATTCATCGGCACGATTGTTTCGGCATAATCTACAATCAGGGCGATGCTCTTTTGGTTTTCCAGCCGTACACGCAAGTACTGCTCAAGAATTGAAAACACGCGAACAGGATCTTTGGGCAGGTTTTTGGCGTATTCCGTTCCCACAAGAGAATCTCGACCGGCAATGGCCCGGTTAAAATCTTTTTGACTCTCCTTGTCCCGAAAATAGATACCCGAGGAGCGATCGTAAAAAATCACAAAATCGCGTGCCCCGAAGAAGTCGTCAGAGAGAAACGATTTCAGCCTTAAAAAATCGGTTTTTCCGTTTCTCTCAAGAGGTACCAGATCATGAACATTGCCGTGAAGAATAAACTGATTAATGGTACGTCCCAAATACTTTTGCGCGAACTCCTGCGCCCACTCCGGATAATGCTCAAACATTCTTGGTTATTCGTTATTGGTTAACTCGTTGTTGGTTAGCAGAGGCTGCTTATTTCTAAGTACATAGTCAATGTTTGACTTAACGTATTGCGTATATGGGACTATTGTCTGAAACAACGATTTATCCAATACGCAGTACGAAATACCATATTGCATCTCCCCCCGAACGCCGGCAATAATTATCAATTGCTCACCGTCACTGTTCGCTGCCGAGGATCAGCTTTACATTTTCTATGCGACTTGGGGAGGCTTTGCTTATGATAAATTTATTGCCGTCAAGCAGCAGCTCCTCGTTCACTTTCGGGATCCGGCCCAAAGCGTTGATAATGTACCCCGCCACAGTTTCATAATCGGCCGTTTCTTCCGGCAGGTTGATCTCGGGATAGGCCTCCAGGAGATCCTCAATCTCCACATTGCCACTCAGCACGTAGGTATTGGGAGAAAGTCTCTTCATAACCTGATCCTCGGTATCATACTCGTCCTGGATATCCCCGACCACCTCTTCCAGCAGATCCTCAATGGTTACCATCCCGGCGGTTCCCCCATATTCATCAATAACAACGGCCACCGAAAGATTAGATTTGCGAAATTCGGATAACAGGTCTTTTGACCGCTGGGAAGGCGGAATCAACTTGATCGGGCGCATTATCTCGGTAAGGCTGCCGGGATTGTTAAACAGATCATGAGCAAAGATTACGCCCACGATATCGTCGATGGTCTCTTCATAAACAGGCAGTTTTGAAAAGCCCGAAGAGATGAACACCTTCAGTGTCTCTTCAATGCTCGTGTTCTTTTCTATGGCCACCATATCCGTGCGGGGTATCATCGACTCCTTTACCCGTTTGTTGGAGAGCTCCAGCACATTATGCAGTATTTCAGAATCCTCCCTGTCGAGATCAGAGCCGCCCACATCCCGCAGCTCCTTGAAAATGAGTTCGATATCCTGCCGCCTGAATACCTGTCCCGTGCGATCGATTTCCGGGTTTATTGTCCTGATAATAGCATCAGACGCTATATCAGCAATAACGATCAGTGGCTTGAACAGCCAGTGGAAAATCTGCTGGGGAACTGAAATCAGCCGTACGATCCAGTCGGAATGGATCCGGAAAAGCGCCTTCGGCAAAATTTCTCCAAACAGCATAATAACAACCGAAGCCACGATGGTCTGGATCGCCAGCATCATTGCTGGTGAGGGAATATGGCCAAACCAGTTCTCATAGATCATTGACACCGGGGCCGCAAGGAAAAGCGTCATCAGGGTGGCATAAATAACGTTCACAATATTATTGCCGACCAGCGTGGTGGTAAGAAATGTTTCCGGATTCCGGATAAAGTAGTTGACCGACCGGCCGACCAGCGACTTTTTGCGAGATTCAATCTCCAGCTTCAATCGGTTTGCCGAAACGAATGCGATCTCAGAGCCGGAGAAAAAACCGCTGAGCAGTATCGTTACCAGTATGAGCAGTAGTTCAATCATTCAGGTGGATTAGAAAATCAGAAGAAACAGTGTTATTGGCAACCAGGAGGAACAAATATTAATCCTGTTCATTTTCCCTGGAATTCAGGGGATCTTTTTTCAAGAAATGCGGTCGTGCCCTCTTCTGCATCCTCGGTGCTGCAGAGGTAACCAAAAAGTTCAGCCTCGGACTGGAATCCCCCGGCCGCACCCGACTGGTAAACCGCCTGTAGTGCCCCGCTTACTGCAAGTGGACCATTTTCAAGAATCTCATTCATCAGATTTTGGGCGCTCCCCATCCCCTCGGTCTCCGGCACCAGCATATTGACCAATCCCAGCCGGTGGGCTTCTTCAGCGGAAATATGATTGCCGGTTAATATCAGTTCCAGGGCTTTGGCACGTCCAACGATGCCCGGCAGGCGCTGTGTTCCCCCGTACCCGGGGATCAGTCCCAGACTAACTTCCGGGAACCCAAAAACAGCCTTCCGGGTTGCCACCCGCATGTGGCACGCCAACGCCAGTTCAGCCCCTCCGCCCAGGGCATATCCATTTACAAGGGCGATGACCGGCTTTCGGATCTCTTCGACAGACTGGAATACCTGTTGTCCTTTCAGAGATTTTTCCCTTCCGCTTTGTTCATCCAGTCCACGCAGCTCCCGAATGTCGGCACCGGCGACAAACGCCTTTTCTCCGGACCCGGTAATAATAACTCCCCGCGTTGAATCGTCCTCTTTGATTTTATTGATTACCTGCCCCAGCTCATCGAGAAGCGTGCCGTTCAGGGCATTGAGTTTATCGGGCCGGTTAATCGTTATGTAGGCGACTCCGTGTTCATCCAGCTCGAAACGTAGGGTTTTGTAGGTATCACTCATAATTCATGCCAATGATGTAGCCTTGCCTTTTCTATTCCTGCATTCTTTCACGGGAGGTACCGCCCGTTGATTCAATATCCTTCTCGATCTCCGGAATGTCGATACTGATGTCTTCTTCAAAATCCATTTCATCGAGATCCGAATACAGGGGAAAAATATTCTTGTCGAGGTCCTCGATAATCTGGGACGTCTCCTCCACCTCCTCGAGGAGATTGTCAAGCTGAAAGCCGATCTCTTCGGGATTGCTCATGGTCATCGACTGCTCATAGATGTATCGTATCGCATCCTCGATCGTCTCCAGGTGGGTCTCGCAGATCAGGTATTTCTCCTTGGCGATTTCAAACTTTTTCAGGCGCTTCTTTAATATCCTGATGCGACGGGCCTTGGTACGTTTCAGCCGCTCCGATTCCACTCCTTCAATCTCCGCCTCCTCTTGTTCCACCTCCCTCTTCAGTCCCTCTTCCACCGAGGTGTTCATATACAGCTGATAGCGCTTGTGGAGGTCGAGCAGGGTGAGGTAGTTGGAAATCAGTTCCTCAATCTTTTTGCGAATATTCTCCAGCAGCCCCTGGGAGCTGTAGGGCAGTTTGTCAAAATTCTCTTTAGTGAGTTTGGCCAGGTGCTTCAGTACCAAAAACCGGCGCCTGCTTTTTTCATCCAGATCGCGGAATACCGTTTTGTCCCCGGCAGCAGCATTTCGCTCCCGGAGCTTCTTCAATTTTACATTTTTGCGGAATCGCGGCAGTCGGGGTACAATCCCCAGGTACATCAACTCGGTACCAAACGTCATGGTCAGTATCAGGTTCGAGATCAGTCCGACGTCCGCCAGGACAAAAGCCGAAATCGCCGCCACGAGCAGCCCCCCCATATTAAGGGGATGTAAAAACGCTTCCCGTGTGTAGTTTATCGAATCATCTTTTTCCATATTGTAAGCCTCAGCTTTCGCTCTGGGTAGTATCATCTTCCGGCGGGGACTTTGCCGACCCCACCGTCTTCTCTACATGCATGTTGCCGGCCTGCCGCTCGATCTCATTGTACAGCTTTCCCATTTCAAGCTTTACCTGCTTCAGGGTTTCCCGGGCCTTCGTTTTCTGCATCTCTTCATCGCGCTCCTGTTCACTCATGCCCCCGTGTTGCTTTTCATCCTCAGCCAGGCTCTCCATCGCCACATCCAGCCGGGCTTCCACGCTGGCGATCTTGCTTTTAACCGTAAACAGCAAATCGTCGAACGAGTCCATCAACTCGGACGTATCCATGTTGCGCAGGGCTTCCGTGATATTTCTTTTGCGCCTGGTGCGGTTTAGCTGCTCTTTGGCCTCCCGCATTTTGCGGTAGTGCTGCTTGTATTCCTCTTTCAGGCGTTCGCGCTGTTTCCGGCTTTCTTCGGACATCGGTTCTGGCCCGGTTACGATTTGGATTTTTCTTTCTTGCCGACTGTCTTTGAGGATTCAGACTGCTTTTCCTCCTGCTTCTCCCCGATATCAACCTGCCCGTCAGCAGTTGCTTCCTCATCCACCTGTACTTCCGGCTCGCCTTTTCCCATCTCTGATTTAAACTGTTTTACCAGTTCACTGGCCCGAAGCTTTTCGGCATTCGCCTCGATCTCCATCGTCTCAGTGTCGATGCTGTCGAGCGCCAGCTCCATGCGTGCTTCATTCTTGGCCGTTTCCTCATTGAGCCTGTTCAGCATTTCATCGTGGGTCTGATCGAGCCCGCCCACTTCGAACTGCTCAAGGGCATCGGCCACTTTCGACTGCCACTCGGCCCGTTCGCTGGCCCGAAGCGCCTCTTTGGCTTCCTGGATTTTGCGATCTTTTTCACGCACAAACGCTTTCTTCACCTTCAGCGCCTTCTCGTAGGCCTGTTCGGCAAATTCGAGCTGTTCCCTGGAATGCTGGAGATTCTCCCGGGCCTTTTCCAGCTGCAGTGCATATCCTTCGGCGATATCGTCCCGATCGGCGTTGATCGCAGATTTTATTTTGGATGTCAGGTCCTGGATCTGCTTCTCATACTTTTTGACCTCCTTCTGCAGCATAATCATATTGGCCTTCACCGTGGAGATATTCTCATTCATCTGCGGAATCTGGTCGTTCAGATCACGGATATTCTGTTCGAGAATCAGCTTGGGATCCTCGATGGAGCTCACAAATCCACCAAACAGTGATTTTAATGCTCTGACTAATCGTTTAAACATAGTGTTCTTTGTTTTATTAACCTTTGCCCTGCCCTGTTATTCATTATGTTGGTTGCTTATCCAACGACTGAGGGTTTGCAAACCTGTTGTCTTGTTCAGGACCGGCATATTTTGACTGAAACTACCGGTTTTTCAAAACCCTCTCACACTTTATAACTAATATAATGGATATAAGTTATGTGATTTTGTTGATATTGCAATAGTAATCAGGATTTCAATGGGTGAACGCCGCGGCTATCTGCCCTGTACTGTATCAGCCGTGAAGTTTCGGGGCGTTCATCTCCTATCGAGACCGCTTCTTCCATTACGGGTAAGACCGACTCGACTACAGCTTCCTTGTTCGTATAACCGCGGGCAATTGTTTCACCGCTGTTCACATAATCTCCACGTTTCCTTTCCAGGAGGATACCGGCAGAGGGGTCGATCGAATCCTCTTTTCGGCGCCGGCCGGCCCCCAGTTCCAGCGATGCCATGCCCATTTTATACGCATCCATTTCGCGGATGTATCCATCCCGGGCGGCCTTCAGCGTAAACCGGTGGTCCGCTTGCTCATATCTTTCCGGGTGCCGGATCAGTTCCGTATCTCCCCCCTGTTCCCTCACCAACGCCAGCAACTTCTCAAACGCCTGTCCATTGGCAACAGCTTCCCTGCTCATCTCCACCCCTTCATCGATCGAGTCGGCCTTTTCTGCCAGACAGATCATCGTACCCGCCAGCGTGTGGGTAATTTCCATCACATCATCCTGGCCCTCGCCTTTCAGGGCGTCAATCGACTCTGCCACCTCCAGCCAGTTGCCGATGGCACGGCCCAGCGGCTGATTCATATCGGTAAGGTAGGCGATGGTCTCTTTGTCAAAACGCTCTCCGATTGCTATCAGTGCCTCAGCCAGTGCAATCGCCTCGTCCAGCTCCGTCATAAACGCCCCGGAACCGAATTTTACATCCAGAACCAGGGCATCGATCCCCTCGGCCAGTTTTTTACTCATAATACTGCTGGCGATCAGCGGAATGGACTCTACCGTGGCGGTCACATCACGCAGAGCGTACAGCCGCTTGTCGGCCGGGGCCACCTCTTCGGTCTGGCCCGCCATCACCATGTGTATCTTTTCCAAAATATGCCGGTATCGCTTCAGCGACAGGTCCACGGTAAACCCCGTAATCGACTCCAGCTTGTCAAGCGTGCCACCGGTATGGCCCAATCCCCGGCCCGAGATCATCGGTACCGGGATACCCCAGCTGGCCACAATGGGGGCCAGAATCAGGGATAATTTATCGCCGACACCGCCGGTAGAGTGCTTGTCAACTTTTTTCCCGGGGATATCGCTCAAATCCAGGATCTTCCCGGAATGAAGCATCGCGTCGGTCAGGGCCGCGGCTTCACGGTCATCAAATCCGCGGATAACCCCTGCCATCAGAAAGGCACTCATCTGGTAGTCGGGAAGCTGGTCTTTTGTAAATTCTTTGATGAAGTAATGAATTTCGTCGGCCGAAAGACTGCTTCCATCTCGTTTTTTCCGAATCAGGGAAACAGGATTGAAATTATGTGACGACATTGTTAGTCTTGACTTGATTTTTTGTGGACTTTAAGTGAACTATATTGACGGTAACTTTCAACCTCTAAATCCCTGTTTGTGCTTACGGTATTTGCAGATCAACATCTCTTTAAAGCCAGAGAGATTGTACCCGACGAAATAGATCTCCGGTTTTATGATCCGGAGAAGGGACTGCCCGCCCCCCTTGACGAGGTTGACGCCCTGTTAATCCGAACCGTTACCGGGATTAATGCCGGCACGCTTGGGGAGCCCCCTCCAACACTGAAATTTGTGGGGACCGGGTCCGCCGGCACCGACCATGTTGATACCGATTTTTTGGCCGCTCACGGAATCCGGTTTGCCCACTCCGCCGGGTGCAATGCCCGCTCTGTAGCTGAATATGTGGTTACCAGCTTGATCATATGGAGCGATCGCAACAATATCGACCTGGAGCAGGAAATAATCGGTATTGTAGGCGTGGGACATGTGGGCACCGTTCTGCAGCAGATGTGCGATGATCTGGGTTGGCAGCATATCCTGTTTGATCCACCACGAGCTGAACGGGAGAAGGCGTTCAAATCGGCCGAGCTGGTGGAGCTGCTGGAAGCATCTATTCTTACCTTCCATACTCCACTGCATGACCACGGAGTACATTCCACCTATCACTGGTTGAACCATGAGTATTTAGCAGACCATCGATTTAAACTGGTGATCAATACCTCCCGGGGAGGCGTGGTTGATGAGCAGGCCCTTCTGAGGGCAATAAGCAGCGGAACCGTCGACGACATGATCATCGATGTGTGGGAAAACGAACCGAACTTTGACAACGAAGTGGCTGAAAACGCTTTTATCGCCACTCCGCATATTGCGGGGTATTCTGTTCAGGCCAAATACCGCGCCACAAAGATGGTGGTCGATCAAATGATTGAGCACTTTTCACTTGATCTGCCCGTCAACAAGCTCACAAACTCTAAAGAAGCGGTCTGTTTTGAGGGACAAGATATTGAAACTCTTTCGCTAGCCCAGGTACTTCAGCAGGTTCACCCCGTTCAGCAATATGCAGATGCCCTCAACAAGCTGGTCGGGCTGGCCATAGATCTCAAAAAGAAACGGTTCAACAGGCTGCGGACCTCCATGCCGTTCAGAAATGAATACACCTTCCTTAAGGTCCCCGAGCCGCTTGTCAGGCGTTTCCCGGTCTTGTCAAAACTGGGAATATCTCCTCCGGCGTAACCCGGTTCTGGAATGCACCTTGCCTTTTAAACATGCCAGGCTCGATGCCGATATGACAGAGTGAAAAATCACAGATAAATACCGTCCTGGAGTTTGAAGAGCTTCATCGCGTTCTCCGTGGTGCGACGGTCGACCTCGTTGAGCGACAGGTTCATCACCTCAGCCAACCGCTGTGCTGTATACCGGACAAAAGCGGGTTCATTGCGTTTTCCCCGTTTGGGCTCGGGAGAAAGATAGGGAGCATCGGTCTCCAGGATCATCTTTTTAAGGGGAAGGCGAGCAACCGCCTCATCAACACCGGCATTGTTAAAAGTGAATACGCCTCCTATTCCCAGGTACAGACCCAGATCCATCGCACGCCTGCCTTCGTCCGCCGACCCGGTAAAGCAGTGCCAAACGCCGGTGAGGCTGCCATCCTGCTCCTGTTCAATAATATCGAGCAGGTCGCCCGTGCTCTCCCGGTTGTGCAGTACAACTGGTTTTCCCACGCTCTTTGCAACCCGGCAATGCAGTTTCAGGCTTTCCTGTTGTTCTTGCTTGTAGGCCCTGCTCCAGTGGTAATCCAGCCCGGTTTCCCCGACCGCCACAATATCTGCGGAGCTGCAATACTCCGACAATTCCGATTCGGTTGTTGAGACGCCCTCATTTATTTCGGTGGGATGTATGCCCGCCATCTTGTGGAACCGGATCTTCTCATGCGCCATTTGATCCATCCTGGGGAGGGAACCAAAATTGATGGCCGGCATCAAAATCCGGCGAACCCCCGCTTCCGCGGCGCGGTCGAGCACCTGCAGCAAATCCTCCTCAAAATGTTCCATGTAGATGTGGCAGTGCGTATCAATCATGAACCCGCCGGGTATGATATTCCATGAGCCGCTGCATCGGTTTCTGGATAAACCCGCCGGCCTTCATGCCATGGGACTCCAGTATTTCCGTGAGCATACCTTTGTAGGCGTGGCCCACCGACCCTATAAAACGCACCTCATAATCCTGTGCGTTGGTGTAGTTCATCAGGATGCGGGTGATAAAATTTTCAAATCCCTCGCGCAACATTTCCTGGATAAAAGGATGGTCGGAATGCTCTCCCAAAAAGGCTCCGTAGGAAGCGATAAACCGGCTTTTCTGAGCTCCGTCATAAACTCCCTTGGTGATGTATTCGAGCGAGGTGTTATAGTTTTCTTCAAACGCCTTTTCCAGCTCCGGGGGTAACTCAAAGCGAAAATAGCTGTTAATTATTTTTTTTCCGAAATACCCGGCACTCCCCTCGTCACCCAGGATAAATGCCAGGGAGGGGATATGCTCCACGATCTTCTCCCCGTCATACAGGCAGGAATTGGAGCCGGTCCCCAGAATACAGGCGATACCGGGCTTGTCGAGGAAACAGGCACGGGCTGCTCCCAACAAGTCATGATATACTTCAACTTCCGCTCCTTCAAAAAAGGGTTGGAGAGCTTCCAGCACTACCTGTTTTTTGTCTTCAGAGTCGCATCCCGCCCCGTAAAAGAATATTTTTTCGCCCTCTTCTGCGTCAATCTGGGTGATTACCTCTTCTCGTAATACATTCCGAATGCTGTCGGTGGTATGGTAGTAGGGGTTCAATCCCTCCGTAGCAATAATATCGCTTTCACCATCTTCCCACACACACCACTCGGTTTTGGTGGCTCCGCTATCTGCTATAATAATGCTCATCAATAGAAGTTTCGTTTTCGTTTTTTATACTGCCAAATCTAATGATTTTTGATCATTTCCCACAAAGTTCCTGCGCTGTAGAGATCAACTTAATTTCTGCCTATACTTTCGGTCAAGCTGAATAAAAAATTTAAATATGAATCTCACATACGGAAAATATTTAAAGATTGAGGAGCTCCTCAACCTGCAGCAGCCCCTCTCCCAACCCGAGGAGCACGACGAGATGCTCTTCATCGTCATCCACCAGGTGTATGAATTGTGGTTCAAACAGATTTTGCACGAATTTGATAAACTGAGGACCCGGCTCAAGCAGGGAGAGACGTGGACTTCTGCCAAAACCATGAGCCGCGTTCTTACCATCCTTAAAACCATGGTTGCACAGATAGATGTACTGGAGACGATGACCCCGCTGGAATTTGAAAGCTTCCGGGGGTTCCTGCAAAATGCCAGCGGATTCCAGTCGGCCCAGTTCCGCGAAGTCGAAATTCTGTGTGGACTCCGCTCGCCCCACATGCTCAAAGCCCACAAAGACGAGCCCAAAAATTTAGAACGACTGCAGAAAAGACTGGGTGAGCTCACCTTGTGGGAATGTTTTTGCATCTATCTCGAAAAACGGGGATATCGGATTCCACAGCCTGAGCGAGTTCACGATCAGGGGCTGCTGTATGAGGCGAACCAGGAAATACAGCAGACATTGCTCCACATAATGAAAAACGACCCGGAGACAGCCCTGCTCTGTGAACGTTTTGTAGATTTTGACGAGGGCATGCAGGAGTGGCGCTATCGGCATGTGAAAATGGTGGAACGAACGATCGGAAACAAGCAGGGAACCGGCGGGTCCAGCGGGGTGGAATACCTGAGAGGCACCCTCCACCAGCGGATATTTCCCGACCTGTGGGAGATGAGAGCACAAATATAGTTTTTTGAAGGCTTTGCAAAAAACGGAGATGCTCAGGGATTACTGTTCAACTTTTATAACTCCAGCGAATTCCTTCTGCCTTTCGGAGGACTTTGAACAACCAGGGATTTGGGTCAAGATCAACGCTTGAGCGAATTTGAACCCGGGGCTTATTAGCTATAAGTCAGAATTCCAAATTCACGAAAATACCAAGCTTGGCCAAAACAACGGTTTAGCAAAGCCCTCGTTCGGATAATACGCACCTACTCCTTGTGGCATGGCTCTCGTTCTGATCTGGGGAACAAGCCCAACATTTTACGCTATCCGGTAAAAAATTGTAAGGATCGGCCTGTAAAAGGGTCTAGTAAGTAGCAGAAAGCTGTTGAAAGCCGGTTTGACCCATGCGGCTGTTCACGCTGAGGAGACCTTACGGATATATTAACCGCGGTTTGGGATGCGCTAAGGGAGCAATCCCGACAAAATACCGGCGGCTGGGCGCTTCGTGGGGGTAAAACTTCCACCGAGAGGTTTGGGCGACCAGGCAGACCGCAAACTGCAGTTTCTGCTCCCGGCTTCTTAAGCTTCAAGTAGAAATTGAACATTTTTATGGCAAATAGCAGTTAGCGAAACATCGGGGACGGGCTATTCGAAATCTAACAGGTGCAAATTGATGATCTATTTGTTTTGGGTGTGACAATGGGTTGTCAGCTTTATTTTTTATCTTCGGTTCGAAATTGAATAAAAAGCCAACAATTATAAATCTTCATTATGTCTGACAAGAACAACGATCGCGAGAAAGCCCTTGAGATGGCCATCGGCCAGATAGAAAAACAACACGGCAAGGGCACTATTATGCGGCTGGGAGAAGAAGCCAACAAGAACGTACCCACCATATCAACCGGGTCAATTATGGTTGACTACGCGCTGGGGGTGGGGGGAATACCTCGCGGGCGGGTGACCGAAATTTACGGGCCCGAAGCCAGCGGAAAAACGACCCTGGCACTCCATGTCATTTCCGAAGCACAAAAAACGGGGGGATACGCCGCCTTTGTTGATGCCGAACATGCCTTTGACCCCCGCTATGCCAAAAATCTTGGGATCAACACGGATGAGCTGCTGGTTTCACAACCCGACTCCGGCGAACAGGCCCTGGAAATCACCGAAACGCTGATTCGTTCAGCCGCCCTGGATGTTGTCGTCATCGACTCGGTGGCCGCCCTCGTACCGCGCGCCGAGCTGGAAGGGGAGATGGGAGATTCCCACGTCGGGCTGCAGGCACGGCTGATGTCGCAGGCGCTGCGTAAAATCACCGGAATTGTCAACAAAACCCGTACAGCCGTTATCTTTATCAACCAGATTCGGGAAAAGATCGGGGTCATGTTTGGCAACCCGGAAACCACCTCGGGTGGACGGGCGCTTAAATTTTATTCCTCCGTCCGTCTCGACATACGGAGAATCGGATCCCTGAAACAGGGCGATGATGTAGTGGGCAACCGCACGAAGGTTAAAGTGGTCAAAAACAAGGTCGCCCCCCCCTTCAAAGTGGTCGAATTCAACATCATGTACGGCAAGGGGATCTCCCGGCTGGGCGAAATACTTGATCTCGCCGTCGAGCTTGACATCATAGAAAAACGGGGCAGCTGGTATCGATATGACGGCGAGCCGATCGGGCAAGGTACCGACAACGCCACCGATTTCCTTGAGAATGAACCGGAACTCACGAAAAAGATAGAGGCAAAGATCCGTGCTGAGCTCCTCCCCGACGAGGAGGGCAGCGAGGAAAATGGGGAACCGTCCGACGAGGACCAATCCGACGCTGACGAGGATTAATCATTCACACCCTTTAACCATTGAGTACCGACAACTCCGACCGGCTGCCGGCGTCCATCACTTCCATCGTAACGCAGAAAAACAACAGGGAGCGGTATTCCCTGTTTATCGAGGAAGGATTCCTGATCGGGGTGTCCGAATCGACATTGCTGGAGTACAAGCTGCGGAAGGGACTCGAAGTGACGCCCGCTCTCTTCAGGAAGCTCCAGCGGGCCGAGGGGCGGCATGCCGTCAAATCATACTGCATGCGGATGCTGGCCCGGCGCGACTACTCCCGCAAAGAGCTCTTCCAGAAGGTGGCCAAAAAGGAGCATCCCCCCGGGATCATCCACGCTGTGCTTGATGAACTGGAGGAAAAAGGGTATGTAAACGACCGCACGTTTGCCGAAAAATACGCTTCCGACAAAAGCCGGCTTAACAACTGGGGGCCGGCAAAGATAACATCAAAACTCTACCAGAAAGGGATATCAAAACATGTGGCTCAAGAAAGCGTTGAAAAGGCATTTGAGGGGATCGACCTGCAGCAGGTATTTCTTGAGCTGGTCAACAAAAAGAGCCGGCGGTTTCTCCGCGAGGAGGATCCGTGGAAGCGAAAGAAGAAAATTTTTGATTATTTACACAGAAAAGGGTATCGATCAGACCATATTTTTAAATACCTCGACATGTTGATGGAATCGTTGGATTCATGAACAACCTTACACTGGATAAAATCGTAAAATTCCTGCTCGGAACCGCGGCGTTTGCGGCAGTTTTAATGGTGTTGTACAACTACAGCAACCTGCTGACCTACGCCATCATCGCGATGATTCTCAGCTACATTCTGGATCCCATTGTGAACCGGATGCAGTTCGCCGGCATGAATCGAACCGTGGCGATAACCCTGACCCTGAGCTCTGTCATTCTGCTGCTGGTGTGGATTTCAACCACCGTTATCCCGATCATTGCCACCCAGATGGTACAACTGGCCAATCAGCTCAACATCGAGACGATCCGAAATATCCTGAACCAGGTGGAAAGCCGCTTTACCGAGAACCTTACCTTCCTGCCGGAAGGATTCCTGATCGAAAATGTAACCCAAATTCTCGAAGAGCTGTTTGACGTGGGAGAACTTCCCACCGCGATCAGCAATATTATAGATCTTTTCACCAATCTTTTTTCCGCGTTCCTGGTTATCCCGTTTGCCACATTTTTCTTCCTGAAAGACGGCAGCAAAATCCGGCGCGACCTTCTTCAATTTGTGCCCAACAAGTATTTTGAAACCACCCTCAGTCTCATCGATAAAATTGAGACGCGGCTGGGACACTATTTCAGGAGCGTTGTCTTCCAAAGCTTTCTGGTTGCCACCTCATCCTATATAGCCTTGTCGGTCGTCGAGCTCAATAACGCGCTCTCCGTCGGTATTTCGATCGGTATTGCCAACTCCATCCCCTATTTTGGACCCATTATCGGGTATATTCTCTCTATCATCGTATCCATCATCGAGGTGGGTGATTTCTCGCTCATCCTTCCCTGCGTGCTTGCTATTTTAGTCGTTCAAATTCTGGACAACGCCGTGTTCCAGCCGCTGATCTTTTCCCGGTCGGCCGACATGCACCCCGTTGCCATCCTCTTTATCATTTTAATCGGCGCTGAAACCGCCGGCATCCTGGGCATGCTCATCGCTATCCCGATCGCCACCATTATCAAGATTACTATTAACCAGTTCCGATGGAGTTTCAACAACTATTACATCTTTAGAGCGGGGAGCCAAAAAGAGTAATATTTGTATTATAGTTGACCTTTATTTTTCATTATCTTTGCCACGCAACTAGATCGACAATTTTCTTAAATCATCTCAGGTTGAATCATATTGTTGTTTTTGCCTCAGGTTCAGGCACCAATTTCCAGGCTATTATCGATGCTGTTGAGGAGGGTCGTATTGAGGCCCGTATCAATGGGCTTATTGCCAGCAAGCCAGGCATTCAGGCGCTGGAACGAGCCCGGAAGCACAACATCGACACGGAGGTCCTCATTCCTTCTGATTTTGATACTCTCGCTGCTTACGAAACCAAACTGCTTCAAACCCTGGAACGATGGGATACGGACCTGATCGTTCTGGCGGGCTATATGCTGAAAGTACCAACTGCGGTATTAGAACAATACCCGGAAAAAGTTATCAATATTCATCCCTCGTTGCTTCCCAAATACGGCGGCAAGGGTTTTTACGGGAGCAACGTGCATGAGGCGGTCCTCGCAAACGGCGAGAAAGAATCGGGCTGTACAGTCCACTATGTTACAGAGCAATATGATGAAGGTCCCATTATCGACCAGGTTAAAGTTCCCGTACGGGAGACCGACGACGCCGAAACACTGGCTGCCCGCGTGCTGGAGCAGGAACACAAGCTGCTGCCTCGCGTAATTGCTGACCTGGTAAATTAGTTGCCAGTTATTTGTTATTAGTTATTGGGATTGCCCGAATACAGCTCCCACACTTGTAACTAATACCAAATAACTAGCAACCATTAACAAACAACCAAGTTGTGGCGGTAAAACCCTTAGACAAGCTACCCGAAGAACCCCTAACCATCAACCGGGCCCTGTTGTCGGTATCCGACAAAACGGGACTGATACCTCTGGCCAAAACGTTGCACGAGGCTGGAGTTGAACTGATCTCTACCGGGGGAACGGCCCGTAAAATACGATCGGCAGATATCCCCGTAACGGATATTTCTGAGCTGACCGGCTTCCCCGAGTCGCTCGACGGCCGCGTGAAGACCCTGCACCCCCGCGTCCATGCCGGACTGCTGGCACGCACGAGCTACCAACCTGATCTCGATGAACTTAAAAAGTTGAATGTGAAGCCGATTGAACTGGTCGTTGTCAACCTGTACCCGTTTAAGGAGACAGTGGCCGACCCGGACTGCAGCCCGGCGACAGCGACCGAAAATATCGATATCGGCGGGCCGACGATGATCCGCGCCGCGGCCAAAAATTTTGCCCATGTGTCGGTGCTGACAGCCCCCGGCCAGTACGAGCATTTTATCCGGCAGCTCAAGGAACACAATACTGTCGATTTTGAGTTCCGCAAGGCGCTGGCCCGCGAGGCGTTCAACCATACGGCGAACTACGACGCCCACATTGCCGACTATTTCAACCGGTTGTTTGAGGAGGACAATCCCCCGCAGTTGAACATCTCCCTGCCCAAATATCAAGAACTGCGGTATGGCGAAAACCCACATCAAAAAGCAGCCGTCTACGGTAACCAGCCCGCATTTATCGACTGCTTCCACGGCAAAAAGCTCAGCTACAACAACTACCTGGATTTAGACAGCGCCCTGAACCTTATTGCCGATTTCGAGGAGTCGGCACCCACTTGTGCCATCTTCAAGCATACGGTACCCTGCGGTGTGGCCACCGGCCAAAACCTGGCCACCGCCTGGGAAAAAGCCTTCGCCACCGATACGAAATCCCCGTTTGGAGGAATCGTGGTGGTCAATCGTCCCCTGGATATTGAAGCGGCCAAAGCAATCGATGAAATTTTTACTGAAATAATAATCGCCCCCTCCTTTTCAGATGAGGCCGAAACGCTGTTGAGACAGAAAAAGAAACGACGGCTTGTTCGATTAAAACAGTCTGTCCGCGGAACACAAACCCGCCATTTTCGTTCAATTTTCGGGGGAGCACTCAGCCAGCAGCCTGACTTTGTGACCGAGCGGATGGAAGACTACGAGGTTGTTACCGAGCGGGAACCCACCGAGCAGGAAATCCGGGATCTTTTATTTGCGTGGAAAGTAGTAAAACATGTGAAATCGAACGCCATCGTTTATGCCAGAAAAGAGCAGACAATTGGTATCGGAACCGGCCAAACCAGCCGGGTGGAAGCCTCTGAAATTGCCATTGCCAAAGCCGAAGAAGAGGGACTTTCAACAGAACATACTGTAATCGCCTCCGATGCGTTTTTTCCTTTCGCAGATGGTGTTGAAGCCGCCGCAAAAGCCGGATCTACCGCCGTGATACAGCCGGGAGGAAGCATCCGCGATGAGGAGGTCATAAAAATGGCCAACAAACATAACCTGGCCATGGTATTTACTGGAAAACGCCATTTCAGGCACTGAAAGCCCGGCATTCCTCTTTTAAACAAGGAAAAATCTGTTTATATATTTATCGCTATTTATTCGCAAATAGCTGCACAATATTGTATTTTCGATCACGCGATTTTCTATGTAACTGTAATGTAGTTTGTTCATCACGCCTATGATTGAGTCCATGCCAAAGAAGAGCTCACAAAAAAATAGTAAAAATAAAAAAAACGGACTATTTGATTGGCTCTATACCGATATTGCCATCGACCTTGGGACGGCTAATACCCTTATCTATTCCCGCGGTGAAGGGATTGTGCTCAACGAGCCCTCCATTGTTGCCCTGAATATGCAGAACGAGCCTGTGGCCACCGGTCACGAGGCACGGCTGATGCATGAGAAAACCCATAAAAACATCCGGACGGTGCGGCCGCTCAGAGACGGCGTTATCGCCGATTTTGAAGTGGCGGAACAGATGATCCGCGGGATGATCAAGAAGGTAAAAATGAAGTGGTACTCCAGCACCCGCCAGATGGTGGTGTGCGTGCCCAGCGGCATAACCGAGGTAGAGCGCCGCGCCGTGCGAGACAGTGCCGAACACGCCGGGGCCAAGGAGGTCTACCTGGTGGATGAACCGATGGCCGCCGCCATCGGGATCGGGCTCAACGTTCACGAACCGGTGGGAAATATGATTGTCGATATCGGGGGGGGGACCACGGAAATTGCGGTGATTGCCCTTTCCGGCATTGTATATGCCCAGTCGGTGCGTCTGGGCGGCGATGAACTGAACGAGGATATCATCAACTACTTCCGGCGCAACCACAACCTGCTGATCGGTGAACGCACTGCAGAAAATATTAAGTGCGAAATCGGTACGGCCGCGCCGCTCGAGGAAGAACTCGAGATGGTAACAAAAGGTCGGGACCTGGTCAACGGGGTGCCCCGGACCCGGCATGTGACATCAAAAGATGTGCGGGAGGCGATCCAGGAATCGGTCAATACCATTGTAGAGTCGATCACAAAATCGCTGGAGCAAACCCCGCCCGAACTCTCGGCAGATATCCTGGACCGTGGCATTATGCTTACCGGCGGCGGTGCCCTGCTTAAAAATCTGGACAAACTGATAATCGAGACAACCGACCTACCGGTCCACATTGCCGAAGACCCGCTTACCGCGGTCGTGCGCGGAACCGGTGCAATCCTTGAAGATCTGGAATATTATCGAACAGTAGTGTCATAATGAACGGAAATGAATGCGCTTTCGATTACCCCGAA
Organism: Halalkalibaculum sp. DA3122; assembly: GCF_043951865.1. Classification (NCBI taxonomy): domain Bacteria; kingdom Pseudomonadati; phylum Balneolota; class Balneolia; order Balneolales; family Balneolaceae; genus Halalkalibaculum; species Halalkalibaculum sp. DA3122. Next base: position 59,081 of record NZ_JBINJF010000002.1, on the reverse strand, counting down.
TAACCGATGCTAAAGACCATTTAATAACAGCGGTACTGCTGGTTCTGTCCCTGGTGTTGATGGTGAGTCGCCACCAGGGCGGCATCGAAAACCTGCGCAAAGTTTCCATCACCCTGTTCAGCTACCTCGAAGAACCGCTCTCCAACATACGGGTATACCGGCAGGCCCTGAAAACCAATACCTACCTTCGCAAGCAAAATATTCTTTTGCTGGATGAGTTGAGCCGGCTGCGTGCGGCGGGCCAGCAGAACCGGGAACTCCGGGAACTACTGGAACTGAAACGGGAAACCGAGCTCCAGCTCTATCCCGTGCACATTGTGGGCAAAGAGCTCAATGAAATTAACAATTCCATTACTGTAGACGCCGGTACCAACCAGGGCATACAGATGGGCATGCCGATGGTTTCTGCTGACGGCCTGGTGGGGCGGGTCATACTGACAGCCCCGAACTACTCCCAGGTGATGCCTTTCTACAATACGCTGTTCCGGGCTAGCGCCAAGCTCCAGCAGTCCGGGGCCTACGGCATCGTATCGTGGAATGGAGAAAGCATTCATGAGCTGGTGCTCAACTTCGTTCCCCAGACGGTACCGGTAGATACGGGCGAAGTGGTGGTAACTTCGGGGTACAGCAACCAGTTTCCACCGGACATCCCGATCGGCAAGGTGGTCCAGACCCAGCCGGAGCGGGGCAAGGAAACACAAAAAATTTTCGTGGAGCCGTTTGTCAACCTTCATTCCATAGCAGAGGGTTTTATTATAAAAATCACCCCGGATACCACTATTCAAAATCTCAATCAAGAATATCAGCAACAGTTTGAATGAATACAGAACGGCTTAAAGATTTTGGAATCGGCCTGGGTTTTGTGGGATTGCAAATCGTTATGTTCCGGCACCTGAAGGTCTGGAATATGCAGCCGGACCTGGTGCTCATCTATATCCTATGGCTGATTACCGTTCGCGATCGCACCTCCTGCCTCTTCATGGCGGCTGCACTGGGGCTGTTCCAGGATGCCCTGCTGGACTTGTGGGGACTAAATATGTTTTCCAAAACGCTGATAACTTTTGCCGCTTACAACTTTATCCCAAAAAGTGATAAAGTACGGCTGCTAATTGGACAAATTTTTCTTACTGTGTTTATTGCTTCACTGTTTCACAACATAATATTTGTGGGATTGAGCGTTATTGTAGAAAGCTATTCTGCGGAATTCCTTTTCTGGCAACAATGGCTGGGGAACGCAGTTTACACTACCCTTGTAGCAGGCTTAATACAACTTTTCAGAACCCAATAACAAGTAGCAGAATACTCTGCCCATGATGCGGCATCGACGAGAAAAGAGACAAGAAACATCCATCCGCGTATTGCAGATCGCAATGCTTGGGCTTGGTGTGCTTATCCTGGGACGTCTTGTGCAGCTTCAGATCATAGAATATGACCTGTACAGCCCGATGAGCCGCGATAACTCCCTGCGGCAGGAGATTATCAATCCGGCCCGCGGGCTTATTTACGACCGGAATGGACAACTGATTGTGGACAACGAACCGATCTATTCCATTACCATCACGCCGGCCAATTATGACCAATCAAACACGCCCCTGCTGGCAGACCTGCTCGACTTGCCGGAAGAAGAGGTCAATAACCGGATTGAACAGGCCCGCGCCTACTCCTGGTACCGTTCATCCCGGTTGTTTACCGAAATAAGCTTTCCGAAATTTTCGCTTATTCAGGAAAATATCTGGCGTCTGCCCGGCATTGGGCACCAGATCGAAAGTAAGCGTCACTACGCGGTGGACAGCATGAAGGCCTCGCATGTGCTTGGCTATTTACGGGAGGTCTCGGAGCAGAAATATCTCGATTCTGATAATTACCACATCGGCGACAAGGTGGGGAAAAGCGGTCTTGAGATGGTATACGAGGAACGCCTGCGGGGATCCTTCGGTGTCGAATACATTCGCATCAATGCGCTCGGACAGTCGCTCGGCCCCTTTAACGAGGAAAACATCAGCGAAGCTCCCGAAAAGGGCAACGACCTGCACACCACGCTCGATGCCCGCCTTCAGCTGCTGGCTGAAGACCTGATGGAGGGCAAGCAGGGAGGAGTAGTTGCCATGGACCCCAACAACGGGGCAATTCTTTCTCTCGTGAGTTCTCCCCAGTACAGCATCCGGCGACTTTCGGGGCGTATTGACTCCACTTACTGGCAGGTAGTCAACACCGATACGACCAACCCGCTCTACAACCGGGCCATCTCCAGCAAGCAGCCCCCGGGATCGACCTTTAAGCCCCTTATGGCGTTGATCGGCATGGAGATGGGCATCATCACTCCCGAAACCGAGATCAATAATCCCGGCTACTACTATCGCGGGCGACGGTACGGTGATCTGGCCGACCCCGGGATGTACGATGTGGAGAAAGCCCTGGAAAAATCAAGCAACACTTTTTTCTTCTGGATGATGGACAAAATAGCCTCCAACGGACGGCTGAACCAGTGGCACGATCTTGCCACCGAATTTGGCCTGGGCCGGATAAACGGAATCGACCTGCCGCACGAAACCGCCGGTATTCTCCCTGACAGCAGCTACATGGATCGCGTTTTTGGCGAAAACAGATGGGGAATTGGTGATATCATCAACCTGGGCGTAGGCCAGGGATCGATTGCAGCCTCCCCGCTCCAGATGGCGGTGGTCGCCTCCGGAATCGCCAACGACGGGTACCGCGTTCAGCCGCACCTGGTCAGCAGAATCGAAACGCCTGAAGGGCGGGTGTTCAACTCGAATCCAGACAGAAAAAAAATAAGCTGGGTTGACCAGCATGAAATTGACATCGTCAAGGACGGCATGCGACGAGTGGTTACCGATGGCAGCGGGCGCTGGTATGCCAATCTCGACAGTATTAAAGTAGCCGGCAAAACCGGTACGGCCCAAAACCCGCACGGGCGCGATCACGGCTGGTTTATCTCGTTCGCACCACTCGAAAATCCACAGATTGTCGTAGCCGTACTGGTAGAAAACGCCGGGTATGGATCCATTTCAGCCGCCCCGATCGCCTCACTGGTTATTGAACAATATCTGAAGGGAGAGATCGAACGGACCCACGTGTACGACTATGTCAAAAACTTTGAACCACGGAACACCAACAACAGCAGCAGTGAAGAGGAGGAAGAATGAATGACATTCGTGACATCAGCTGGTCGCTTGTCCTCTTTTGGCTGGGCCTCACCTCCATCGGCCTTATTGGCATATATAGTGCCACACAGGGACCTGTTGCGCAGTTTCTACCCGAGTTCATCCAAAATAATTTTTTCAAACAGCTTGTTTGGATCGGAATATCCATCTGTATACTTGTAGGAATACAGTTCCTCTCTCCCCGGTTTTTCCAGAATTTTTCGTACCTGCTTTATGGATTTGGCCTTTTCCTCATGGTGTTGACCCTGCTGTTCGGGCAGGAGATAAATGGCGCCAAAAGCTGGTTGCAGGTAGGTCCGGTGAACCTCCAGGTCAGTGAATTTATGAAGGTAGCGACCATACTGGCCGTGGCAAACTACCTGACAAGCCGTCGTAATATTTCAGCAGAGAACCTGCGTTACGCACTTATCGCCGTACTGCTCATTCTTATTCCAACCGTGCTGGTCATCCTGCAGAATGATATGGGAACGGCCGTCGTGTTTATGGCGCTGATTCCAGTCATGCTGTTCTGGTCGGGCCTGCCATACGGGGTTTCCCTTTTTATCATCTCTCCAGCTATTATCGGCTATTTGAGTATCATTCAGTGGTACTGGGGGTTGATTGCCACCGTGGTCTTAACCCTTGCGATCTTTATCATTCAGCGACGGACCTGGCTGACGTTTGCCTCTTTTGTCTGCGGGGTGCTTATGGTCATCGGTGTTCAGGTAGCCCTGTTCCAGGTTCTGCAACCGCATCAGCGGGCGCGTATCGCCGCATTCACGAATCCCTCCTTTGACCCACAGGGTGCCGGATGGAATGTAATTCAGGCGAAAACGGCGATCGGATCGGGGGGCATCTATGGCAAGGGATTCCTGGAGGGAACCCAAACGCAGCGGCGTTTTTTGCCCGAGCAGTGGACTGATTTTATCTTTTGTGTAGTGGGAGAGGAGTTTGGTTTTATCGGGGCCAGCCTGGTTGTGTTACTTTTTCTCGGTATGGTGCTGCGGATGCTCAATGCGGCCGGCAGTCATAAACACCCCTTTGCCCAGCTTGTCATCGTCGGGGTAACGACCATCCTGTTTATCCACTTCTTTATCAATGTCGGGAGTGCCACCGGCCTGCTTCCCGTGATCGGCTTGCCGCTTCCGTTTGTCAGCTACGGGGGATCCGCTTTCCTCGCAAACACGCTGATGCTCGCCATCTGTGTCAACCTGGATACGTACAAACGGCAGTTCAGCATTTATCGCTGAGAAGTTCCTTGTCTGCTCATTGCTACTGGTCCTTCTCTCTGTATTCCTTGTCAGTCTTCAGGTTAAAACTGCGCCGGTGATATTGAGTAATTCCATATGCCTGTAACCCCTCGTAGTGCTGAACCGTTGGGTAGCCGACATTCGTTTTCCACCCATAGTACGGGAAATCCTGATGCAGGCGCTTCATCAGCTCATCGCGATGCACTTTGGCCAGGATTGAGGCCGCACCGATGGAAACCGACCGGTCATCTCCCTTGACGAGACAGGTGTAAGGAATCAGGCTGCTGCCGTACCGGTTGCCGTCGACAAGCAGATAATCCGGTTTCTCGCGGGCGGCATCCACACACTTTTGCATCGCTTTCAGGGAGGCCCAGAGAATATTCAGCTTATCGATCTCATCAACACTGCAGTATTCTACTGTCCAGAACAGGGCCCGTTGCTTGATCAGGCCTGCAAGACGCTTGCGTTCGCCTTCCTCCAGGTTCTTGCTGTCCCTGATCCCCTCGATATCGGTGCCGGACTCAAAAATAACGCCGGCCGCGGCCACCGGTCCGGAGAGACACCCCCGCCCCACCTCATCAAGTCCCATCACCCGGCTATAGCCCTGTTGCCATAATCGCTGTTCATATTCCAGTCTCGCATTCATGCTCAGATAATATTTTCTGCAGTATTTGAATGTTGGGTTAGCCGAAAAACTATAAAAAACCGTCAAATTTTCAGAAGTTTTTTACTTATCAGGCATCCTAAAAAATATTCCCGAAAATATCTCATTAAAAAAGCAAAGCCAATAGTTGTTTATCTTGTGGAAGTGTAACTCTAGTAGAATAAGAACATGGAAAAACCGACAGCAGAACAAATACAGATCTGGGCAAAACGGATTTCCGAGTCGGACCAGGAGGCTTTCAACCGCTTTTTCCGGTCTATGTACCCCCGGCTTATCCATTTTGCCATGCGATATACGAGACGTAAAACCGTAGCCAGTGATATCGTCCAGGATGCATTTGTGAAGTTGTGGGAAAAACGGCGAAACATCGATCCGGGCCAGTCGATCAAGGCCTACATTTACAGGACCGTGCGGAACAAGGCTCTCAATTATATACGCGATCACTCAGACGAGACGGTGGGACTGGAGGTGTTGAATGATACACCGGCCGATACCGAAACAGAAATTCAGTTAAACGATCGTTCCGAACAGTTATGGGAACTTCTGAAACAGTGGATCGAGGAGCTGCCGGATCGCCAGCGCGAGGCGTTTAAGCTGAGCCGGTTTGACGGGCTTGACCACGAAGAGATAGCCGGGGTCATGAATATATCATCCAACACGGTGAACAATCATATCGTAGCCGCCCTGGACAATCTGCGAAGCCGCTGCGATCTTTATCAACAAGAAGTAAACGAAGCATGAGTTATGACTGATCACACCGGACATAACAAAACCAACAAGCGTGAAGTGGAAAAACTGCTTAACCAGTTTCCTGCTGACAAGAAAGACCTTGCAAAAAAAATATGGGAGGAGAGTCCCCGGGCCGCCCCTGAATACGCCGCTATAACTGAGGAAGAAACCGAACAGGCACTGAATAACGTTCACGAACGGCTGCCGGATTTCAGTTCTGACAGCCCAAACAACGGCTCATCTATTTCACCTGCCTGGCGGTGGATGGCAGCTGCGGCTGTATTGTTTCTTGCCCTCGGGGCCGGATGGCTGTTCCTTCCCAAAACTGCTTCTGCCCCGTACGGGGAACTCGCCTCGGTGGTGTTGCCGGATGGATCTACCATTGACTTAAACAGTGGAACTCACATCACGTACAACCGCTTGTTCGGAATAACACATCGCGATATAGATTTGGAGGGCGAAGCCTACTTTATTGTTGAAGACGGTGACCATCCATTCGTCGTCAACACCGCCACCTCTACTATCCAGGTCACCGGCACCGAGTTCAACGTCCGTTCGTGGAGCGAAGATCCGGGCGGAGAAACCGAAGTAACAGTTTCGGAAGGAAGTGTACAGTTTTTTCCCGCTGAAGAACCCGACAGTTTCGTTACGATCAATCCGGGCCAGTTAAGCAGGTTCACCGCACGGTGGAACAGGCCCACCCCTCCCGAATCGGTGGCGGTTGATCGCTTTCTGGGATGGCGGAACAATAAATTGATCTTCAACAATAAAACGCTTGGCGTCATCTTCCGGGAACTTGAACGCAGATTTGATGTAGCTATTGACCTTCAGGCCGTGGAGGTCGCCAATGAAACGTTAACGACCTACTATGCAAATCCCAAAGATATTGAGCCCATACTCGCGGATATCTGCCGGGTTAAGGGACTTCGCTACGCGCAGACCGCCAATGGATTTCGCGTATACTGAACCTGGCGGTATTCCGGTTATGAAAGATGGAAAAAACAATTTCTGGTATATCCTGTTATGCTGAATCTCAAAACCAGGATCAAAACAAAACACCCTGATTTTAACAGATGAAAAGCAGCTTTTTACGGACCTGTCTCTGCGTTCTCCTCCTTTTTTGGGCAGGGAGTACCCTCCATGCGCAAGAGCGGCCGGAAAAGAACTACTCGTTCGAGTTCAGGGGCGTTTCCCTGACTGCTGCCCTCGATGAAATTGCCCGCGAGACCGGTATCGACCTGGTGTACGATCCGGAACTCGTCAACGATGTCACCATATATGAACGGATTCAGGCACAACCAGTCCCCGAGTTGTTGAAGACCATTCTCGCTGATACCCCGCTCGACTTCCTCACACTCTCTTCCGGCACTGTTGTCATCGTGCAGACGGTGAATGAAGAACCGGCTTACGGTTCGTACTACGGGAAGGTCGTAGACAGCGAGACCGGCGATCCCCTGCCCGGCGCTTCTGTCATGCTCGCCGATGCATCCGGCGGCACCAGTACCAGCCAGGCGGGCAACTTTTCCCTGAATCGCCTGGTTTCCGGAACATATAACATTATCTTCAGCTACGTCGGCTATCATCCTGTCCAGAAAACAGTGGAGATCAGGCCAAACCAGGATACGCAGCAAAAAGTGGCCCTGCGTCCCAAGCCGCTGGATTTCAGCCCTATTATAGTAACGGGCCACGTTCCGCAGATGCCATTTAATCACGACGGGGGAGAAACGATCGCTGTCGACTCGCAGTGGGAGCCAACCGGGCGCATTCAGAATACCATCCACAGCCTGTCACTGCTCCCCGGGGTCCAGTACGGACTGCCGATGACCGACCTGCACCTGCAGGGCGGGCAGAGCAGTGAACACCGTATTCTGCTGGATGGAGTTCCTGTTTACAACCCATACAGCTTTGGCAAAATGTTCAGTGCATTTAGTCCCTATGCCATCAACAAGGTAGAGCTTCATAAAGCGGGATATGGAGTATCGCAGGGCAGCCAGATTGCGGGACTGGTGGACCTGCAGCATCGCATCGGCAATAATTCCGGGCCGGATGCCATGGTACAAGCTGATCCCCTGAGCCTGAATGCACGAGCCGGTACCCGCCTGAACTTCAGTAACAACGATTCCTCTTCACTGGATATCATGGCAGCAGCCCGTACGAATTACTGGGACCTGTACCAGGAGCCGATACTCCAGCAGACTCTCCGCAAGTGGGATGCCCTCGATCCACTTGTTACCAACCTGCTTATCGATTCTGACGAAGACGCCACCCTGTACCGGCCCGAAGAACACCATTCCGATGTACGGTTTTACGACCTCCACCTGGCATCACAGTACAATATCGATGCCTACCGTACCCTTTCCTCATCGTTTTATGTCGGAGAAAATTTTGTCAGTACTGATCTGCTCCGGCAGGCACCCCGGGCTGAAGAACTTCCGGAATACCTGTATGCCCAGGATGCGTATCGCTGGAACAACGTGATGGGACAGCTAACCTACGAACATTTTATATCTTCACGTTTCGACCTTCAGTCCCAGCTCAGTTTCAGCTCCAACCGGTTCAGCCACCGCTATCGCATAGGAACCAATGAGGACCCCAGCCTCCCCGAACTCAACCTGGCTGCCGGCGATGTATATTCCACCTTCCAGGCGGCTGGAGAACAAAACCAGATACCTACCCAGCGAAATTCGAACCATATTGACCATTTTATCTTTCGAACTGACGGGAGCTACAGTGTAAGCCCGAACTTCAGCCTGGAGGGCGGCCTGCGGCTGGATGCTGTTGAATCGCGGGTGGACCTGAGCGATCTTTTTTACCTGCCGACGATTTCAGATCAGCGGTCGCATTTTTACAGCGGATACCTGAATGGAAACTGGATACTCGGTGAATACTGGAAGCTGACGGCGGGAAACCGGTTAACGCTGCTTCAACCTGCAAAAGAGCTGTACGCTGAGCCCCGGGCCAGCCTGCAGTACGACCGTCCGGATACAAAGATGGGGTATTGGTCGGCCCGGCTCTCCGGCGGCATCTACCGGCAGTTTATCAACCATTATGAAATTACCAATCCCGGTCCAACCTCCCTTGTACCCTCATTTTCCGTATGGTCCCATGCCGAAGCCGACGAGATTCCGGAAGCGTTGCATCTGAGCGGTTCTCTGCACCTTGAACCCAGCACCCGCACCAGCCTGGACCTCGAGGGATTCTATAAATGGCAACCCACGACCTACACGGTCTCTTACCGTAACCTGCTGCAGGGAATTTCCGTTGACCGATCCGGATTTAATGCTTTTGCCGAAACCACCGAAATGAAATCACTGGGCGCCGGTCTTCGTATCAATCAATCTCTGGCCGATGCCCGGCTCAAGTTGTTGCTCGGCTATGATTATAATTTTAGCCGCATCGACCTGGATTCGCAATTCGGGCATGCGGTGCCCGCACCCTGGAACGAGCCCCACCGTTTCCAATTTCGTGCCCTCTGGCACGTCATGCCCGGCTTTTCAACCGTCCTGAAATGGCAAAGCATCCTGGGAAGGTCCTGGGGATTCCGGCAGGCTTATTACAACTTTCTCTACTATGAAACGGGAGGACCGTATGGCGAATATTCGTTCAACAATCCAGAAAAAGACCACCTCAGCCCCTTTCACCAGCTGGATCTCTCCCTGGTTTACGCCCCTTCCTTCAACCAGTTTGACCTGGAGATCAGGCTCGACCTGATCAACCTGATGGATCGTGCCAATACCATCGACTGGAGTCTCCAGCCTGAACGTCCGGGAGCACAGGACTATACCATCCGTGAGCGGAACATGCCTGGATTCAGTCCCTCTCTCAGTATACAGTTGGCATATTAAGCCCCCATTGCAAGAATCACTCCACTCCCTTACGCATAGTTACTGTCCATTTGAAAGTGTATTAGCAGTAGAAACAAGAAAAGTAAAATCAAAAATCATCTGCAAGCCATGAACAGCGCAAGAACAACCCGCTTTATCATATCCATTCTGACTATCTGCGTTCTCAGCACGTGCGACGGCCTGCTGGACAGTACCAACTCCCGGCTGGATACTATTCACTGGCGGGAGGGACCTGAAATTGTACCGGCACCCGAGGATTCACTCTCTGCAGAACAGCAGCAGGCCTACCGACAGGATGCTGAAAAACTGGCTATTCGATATGTTAACAATTCCGATTCAACCGAAACAGCCATACCCAGCCCGTTGATTGACAGGATCTATAATGGACTTGTACATGTGGCTGCCTCCGGGCATCCCAAAGCGAATGAGGTTACCGAAGATTATCAAATCCATGCTCAGATGCCCTCCCATCCGCGCCAGGTGGTAGTTCATGTGGATACAACCGCACCGTGGATCGGTGCCTGGAAAAATGGTGCGCCGGATACCGGCAATGAACAGATCGATATGCTGATGGAGGAATATAATCTTGAGCCAGTCAGCTACCAGGCAGTGGAATCCACTCCCAATGCAGAAGTAAAACTTCAGTCCGACAAGGCGATCAATGTATTTGCCGTGGGCAGGCAGTTCCAAACGCTGGATTACATCGTCAATGCCGGTTCAGAAGGCATAACGGACGGCAATGAAATTGATGTCCTGTTTTTCAGCAATCACCTGCGTTACTACTACACACTCGGATTTGGCGACTGTCCCTCCGGGTGCATAAATTCCCATGTGTGGGTATTTGACGTCTACAGCGACGGAACGGTTCAGTTTGTGGGAGAGGAGGGCGATCCCCTTGAAAATATTAATTAAACGGAGCTACCGATGAAACGATTTATTACCGGCGTGCTGATCCTCTGCACATACGCACTCTTTGCCGGTTGCGGGAACACGCTTTCCCCTTTCAACTCCGGATCGGCAGATAAACTGTGCTTCAGCTCATTTGAGAGCAAAGCCGATACCTCCGGCTGGCAAAGCTTCGCTGCTTTTAACATAAGAAATGAGACCCCACCAGCCGGGGGAGAAAAATCGGTCTATATTGCAGGAGGATGCCTCTACCCGCACGCGTTACTGGAGATACCGGGTATTGGCAAAAGCCTGGAGGTGGAGCTCCGCCTGTGGGGTAAAACCCTTGTCAACGGGGGGAACGTGGTGCTAACAAATACCGGCACGGGAAAACGTATTTCAGTGACCGTCACCGATTCTTCATGGACCGAATACCAGTCCGCCGGCAAGCTTGCCGTGAACAAAAACGACCGACTGGAACTTTCCATGAGTTCCGGGGGGGATCATCCCGGGCGGTATGCTGGTCGACCGGGTTGAAATTGCCGTAACAAAGTAAATATTCCCGATCTCGCTTCACGCGGCTTTATTCCCAACAATATTCAGGCATCTGCTTCTCCTTTCTAATTCAGGCTCAGGCGGTAACTGTCGTTGAAGTTCTCCATCTGGTTGTAAATATTACATATCAAAACCGCCGGTATTGAATGTTTTAGGCTGTTCACTGGTTAACATATACGCAGTAGACTTTGTAAAACCGTTATTTTGTCCAATCTCGGAATTTATGCAGATTATAAATCCCTATAATAGGATATAAACTGCGGTTCTGAATTAACTCATGCGTTGATCCCGGACAAAATTACTGGTTCTGAAACCTTCGACAAACCTAACCCAGATCGCAACTATTTATGTATTTCAAGTACCAACAGTGGGACGAACGTTTCAGTCGTGGAACAGGCAAATCCCCTTTCGATACGTTGTGGGATCTATTCCAGGAGCTGCTAACGATTGCCAGTGGCGATGTGGCGCAGGCCATGCGGTGGCTGACCGAACTGGACAAAGAATACGGGCTTACCGACCAGTTTGAGGAGGGCTACGGCATTGCTGATTTCATGGATGAGATGAAGGAACGCGGATATATTCGGGAGGATGAGAATCAGCAGACGATGATCATAACCCGGAAAACGGAACGCAGCCTGCGGCAGCGCTCGCTCGAGGAGATTTTCAATAATCTGAAAAAAGGCAGTTTTGGCGGTCACAAAACCAATTACACCGGCACAGGGCGCGAACGACAGCCCGAAACCCGCCCCTGGCAGCAGGGGGATGACGTGAGCAATATCGACAGCGTGGGCACCATGATGAACATGCTGAAGCACAGTTCCATCGACCAGGTCAACCTGCATGAAGATGACCTGCGGGTCCATGATACCGACCACTACAGCTCGGCCGCAACGGTATTACTTATCGATTTGAGCCACTCAATGGTGCTTTACGGGGAAGACCGCATCACCCCGGCAAAGAAGGTGGCGATGGCGCTCTCAGAGCTTATTATGAGAAACTACTCCAAAGACTCACTGGACATTGTCGCATTCGGCAATGAAGCCTGGGAGGTCAGTATTGAAGACCTGCCCTACCTGGAGGTCGGACCCTACCATACCAACACCAAGCAGGCCTTGGAGCTGGCCCGTCATATCCTGCACCGCCGGAAATTTACCAACAAGCAGGTATTCATGATCACAGATGGCAAACCCTCCTGTATCATTGAAAACGGGCAAATATACAAGAACAGCTACGGTCTCGACCGAAAAATTGTCAATAAAGTGCTTGATGAGGCGGTGAAGTGCCGCCGGGACGATATCACCATTACCACGTTTATGATTGCCCGTGATCCCTACCTGCAGGATTTTGTCCGCGAGCTGACGGAGGCTAATAAAGGGCGCGCCTATTTCTCCTCTCTCGACAACCTTGGAGAATATATCTTTGAAGACTATATCAAAAACCGGAAGCGCCGGATGAAGTAACATTTTGGAACCGGTTCAATCCACTGGCACTTTTGTCTAAGAGACTTTGCAAAACCGTTGTTTTATAGAAGAGCCCTCGTCTAAAAAAGTGAAGCCCTGAACGCAATATTCAGGGCTTCACTTTTCAACTGTTTTTCAATGCCGTAATCAGCTTAAATGCCTAGCTGCTGCATAACTGAATCGGTGATATCATAATTTTCACGGGCCGAAGGAGAAGCGTACAGTATAATCACATCCCCGTTACTCGTGGTGGTATTCAGTACATAGGTGAGGTCCCGTTCTTCAGCAACCGTATTGATAGCCTCTTCAATCTGCTGCAGCAGCGGACCTACAAGCTCTTGCTGTTTCTGTTGAATCTCCTGTTGAAGCTGTGTTTGGAACTGCTGCAGTTCAGCCTGCATTTGTCCAAGTCGTTCTTCTTCCTTTTGCTTAGCTTCTTCGGAAATGACCGCCGATTTCTGCTGATAGGCGGTAACCTGTTCCTGGAAATTGGTCTGCTTATCCTGCAGCTCCTGGCGTTTCCGATCCGCAAAATTTTGAAGGCGCTGTTGCACCGCCTTCATTTCCGGCATTTTGCTGAGGATAGCCTGCGGGTCAACATAGCCTATTGAAAGATTATCCTGGGCCTGTGCGCTTTGCGTGAGCGCCATCCCCGAAAATGCCAGACAAAAAACTAATACTGTAAGTACTCGCTTAACCATAATTTCTTGCTCTTTTAATATGATTCTAAATTAATTTGATTCGCTATTCATACGATCCAGAACCTGTTGGGTAACATTTAGCTTCTGATCGGCTGAATAATAGATAATAGTTTCACCCATGCCGGTTGCCTCATTCAATACAAAATCAAGATTATTAGCCTCAGCAGTGGCGGCAATTGCCTGATCCATCCGGTTGTAAATGGGGGCCATCAGTTCCGAACGGCGCTGTTGCACCTGCTGCTGGATGCTTTGCTGCATCTCCATCAGCTCCTGCTCCCGGGTTGCCAGCTCTTCTTCCCTTTTTTGCTGTTCCTGTTCCGACATCGAGGCCGCATTCTGCTGGTAGGTGCTTACCGCCTGCTGAAAGGCCGTACTCTCCTGCTCCAGCTCGGATCGTTTTTCCTGGATAAAAGAGTTTAGCTGCTGTTCAATATCGGCCCGTTCGGGAAGCTGACTGAGCACCTCCTGTGGATTCATGTAGCCGATACTCAGATCCTGGCCTACGGCTGTAAGTGTAAATGCGAATAAAAGGACAAAAGCTGTAGCAAGTAGCTTTCTAAACATAAATGTAAAGGGTTTACAGATTATAATGGCGTGTGATTATACTAACTATTTTTCTTAATTGCTCGTCTGATTTGCGCCGGTGTTGATATCCAGTTCCATCAGCACTTCATCATTCAGATTCCATTCCTGCCTGAAATAGAGCATGCTTGTATCTGCCGCCCGGTCGAATACGAAATCATAACCATTACGTTCCGCGACGACGTTTATTGCCCTAAAGACCCTGCGCTGTATCGGTTCCAGCAGTACTTTTTGTTGTTGAAAGTATTCACCTTCGGCCCCAAACTTCTCTTCACGGTACTGCTGGCGTTCCTGTATCCGCCGGCGAATTTCCTGCTGCCGCTGGTTACGAACCTCTTCAGTAAATAGTATTTCCCTGTCGGAAAAATCCTGTTTTAACTGCTCGATCTCATTCTGCATCTGTTCCAGTTCCTTCTTCCATTTTTGGCTCAGGGTACGCAGTTTTTGATCAATACCTTTGTATTCGGGCATCTGCTGCAGGATAGTGTCCGTGTTAACATACCCGATCTTCTGCTCCTGAGCCTCGGCAACTGTACCCACCGACAGGCAGCCGACAACCGCCAGGCAGAGCAGCTTCCAGTTATGTGACGTTAAGCATTTCATCTTTATCAGAATGGCGTTCCGATATTAAACAAGAACTCCCATTCGCCTGCCTCGATCGGGGGATTGGTACCCGGCAGTCCATCCAGGCGATAGCCGTAACTCAAGTCAACCAGTCCCAAAATGGGGAGAAATATCCGTACCCCCACTCCAGTTGCCCGTTTCAGATCAAACGGGGCAAAATCCTCGATATTCAGGTATGCATTTCCGGCATCACTAAACAGGTATGGGATCACCTGGACCTGGTCTTCCTGCACAGCAGGATATCTCAATTCCAGGGAATATTTGCTGTAAAGTCGGCCACCGACCTCTTGCCCGTCAATACGTGGGGTGATTGACCCGTTATTTCCGCCGGGAAACCCGCGCAGATCAATGTTGTCATTGATAAAGCTCTGTCGCTGCTGCATCTGTGTTCCCCCCAGCATAAATCGCTGGAAGTTGCTGCGCTGCCCGGAACCCAGGTATCCCAGGTATCCGTACTCAATCGTATTGGTAAAGACCAGCTTTCCGGCAAGCGCCGTGTGGTTCTGATACGATGTTTTAAGCTTGTAGAATTGGGCAAATGACGGCAGCGGCGGGGCTACCTCGGCAGAGAACAACAACTTTGACCCGGAAGTGGGTGATATCGGATTGTTCAGCGAATTTCGTTCTATCTGCTGGGTAATACTCAAAATGCTGGAAGTCCCCTCGGCAAGAAACGATGCGCCACCGGCCACATCATAGAGTTGGTACGAAAGGACCGTTCGGCGGGTGAAATAATCGTCCGGCCACTTCAGGCGTTTACCGAGCGAGACGCTTCCGGAAAAAAGCTCATTTCTCAGGTCGCTGTTCCGGTACTTGATCAGGTTGTAATTGAAGTTGACGCCCAGCGAGAGGGGTTCGCCACCGAGCCACGGCTCCTGGAATCCAAAACTGTAGCTTTGATAACCGCCACCGGTGACCTGCACCCCAAGTGACAATTTCTGGCCGTCGCCCGAGGGGATCGGGTTAAACCCTTCTCCGCGCAGCGCCCGCCCCATTGAAAAGTTGTTGAAATTGAGCCGCGCCGAAAGAATCAGTCCGATCCCACGTCCGCCAAAACCCCCGGAAAACTCAAAATTGTCGGTACTCTGCGACTCATCCAGCTCATAATTGATATCGACCGTCTTGTCCTGGTAATTGGGTTGGGGGACGGGATTTATATTTTCTGACTGGAAATAACCCAGGGTCCCAAGCTCGCGGACTGTACGCACAATCGCCTGGCGGCTGTATGTTTCTCCCGGAATAGTCCGCAGGGTGCGGCGCACCACATCGTCATGGGTTTTGGTATTACCACTGAACGAAACCTCATTGATGGTGGCAATTTCATCCTCAACAATATTCATATGGATATCGAGTGAATCTTCGGCGACCACATCAATCTGGGGCTGTACATCAAAAAACAGGTACCCGATATTGTGGTAGAGGCTGGTGACGTCGGTATTTCCCTGGGTAAACTGCAGGTTCTCCTGGAATTTTGTCTCGTTAAACACCTCTCCTTTCTGGAAACCCAGTGCCTGTGTCAGGCGCTCATCGGTATACACCGTATTGCCTTCCCACGTGATATTCCGCACTTTGTACTGGGGACCCTCACTGACCTTGATCCAGACCCCGACTCCTTCCTTGTCATCCTTGTAGTTGTAGGTGAAAACCGAGTCTTCCACGATGTAGAAATCACGGAACCCGTTCTCCCGGTAAAAGGTCCGCAAGTTGGTTTTGGCCTCCTCGTAGTCTTCCTGCTTAAACAGCTTTTTTGAAAAAATCTTCCACCATCGATCCTCCTGGATCGTATCCAGTGTTTTCCGGAGCTTCTTCTCGTCGTAGTTTTCATTGCCTTCAAACCGGATATCCTTGATCTCAAGCCGTTCACCCGGGTCAATATCGAAATACATGGTCACCCGGTTTCGCACCGTATCCGCAGTACTCGTGGAGATATCAACTTCGGTAAACCAGTGTCCCTTCTCCTTATAGAAGTTTTTAATCGTATTAACAGCCTGTGTTTTGGCCGATTGGGTCACGGCAAAACCGGAGAGTAGATTCAGGCGTTCCCGAAGATCATTCCGCTCTGACCGCTTCACACCGCGTATTTCATAATCAGAAAGGCGCGGCTGCTCCACCACCTTTATCTGCAGGTGTATCCCATCGGCGGTAGTTCCCGTCTGGTTAATTTCAATATCAGAAAACAACCCGGTCCTGTTCAGGCGCCTCATCGCCTGGGAGATATCTTCACCCGGGATGGTGATGGTCGATCCCACCTCAAGGCCGCTGGTACTTTCAATAAACGAAGGACGAACAGTATTCACCCCTTCCACCGAAAGGCTCAGTATTTCATATTGACTGGGGGTCGCCTCCAACGGGTTGCTTATTTCAATATCAAGCGTGTCGCTGCCTGTATCCTGTGCGTAAGCGGCCGTTGTGAAAACGAAAAATGCTAGTGGAAATAAAAACAGTAAAGCTTTGGTAAGTAAGCGTTGAACCACAATTTTCTTTGATCGCTGATTAGACTTCTGAATTAAGTTGAGTGTACTAAACGTAGGAACCGGCCTTTTTCTTTTGTGATTTATTTCCTTCCAGTGTTCCGAATCTCCGTTCACGGCTCTGGTAGGACTTAATGGCTTTATAGAGCTCGTTTCGGCGGAAATCCGGCCAGTAAGTTTCTGTAATATACAGCTCGGAATAAGCCAGTTGCCAAAGCAAAAAGTTGCTTATGCGGTATTCTCCGCTGGTCCGGATGATAAGATCGGGATCCGGTATTTCAGCTGTCGACAGGTGTGAACTAATTAGATCGTCATCAATATCTTCGGGATCGACCTTCCCCTCCTTAACCTCCTGGGCCAGCTTTTTTACGGCCTCGGTGATATCCCACCGGCCTGAATAACTGAGCGCAAGGCACAGGTGGAGCCTGGTATTGTCGGACGTTAACTCGGCTGCTTCCTTGAGTTCATCCTGGCATCTTTGGGGAAACCGTTCAATTTGCCCGATCGTGGCCAGCTTAATATTGTTTTTATGGAGGTTTTCGGCCTCTTTTCTGAGTGAGTTAACCAGCAAACGCATCAGCGCATTGACCTCTGCTTTGGGCCGCCCCCAGTTTTCAGTGGAAAAGGCGTAGAGTGTCAGGTATTCAACTCCCATCTGCGCACACGCTTCGGTAATGTCGCGTACGGAGTCAACCCCTGCCTTATGGCCATAGGCGCGTATATTGCCCTTGCTTTTGGCCCATCGACCGTTCCCATCCATGATGATGGCTACATGCCGGGGGATCTCCCCGGAAGCAACAAGATCCTGCTGCTTTTGCTTATCCACAACATCCTGTTCTGTATCTGTAAGCTGAATCGGTTTCAATGACATCCTAATGAGTTATTTAAAAGCTCATTATATTAGTGCTTTATCCTCGGTTATTCAAGCATCATAACTTATAAGCTCTCAATTTGTTGTGTTATGGAAAGCATCTCCAGTACGGCCAGGGCTGCTTCCGTTCCCTTATTCCCTTTCGGGGATTCCGCGTCGGCCCGTTTCGTTGCCTGTTCAACGGTATCTGTGGTGAGAATCCCGAACCCCACCGGCTTGCCGGATGAGAGATTAAGATCTGCAAGTCCCCTGGTTACCGCCTCACAAACATAATCAAAATGGGGGGTGTCCCCGCGAATAACCGCCCCGATGGCAATTACGCCATCCACTTTTGTGAGCATCTTTTTTACCGTCAGCGGTATTTCAAAAGAACCGGGACAACGCGCCACCACAAGTTGGTCTTCCGCCAGGCCCTTGCTGCGCAGCAGGTCCAGCGCCCCCGCCAACATCTTGTCGGTTACAAACGAATTCCACTGTGCTGCTACAATACCTATTTTCCAGGTGCTATCCGTTATATCTGCTTCAATCTGTTGAACTGGCATCTATCTACTTTTTAAACTGATATTTTTTTTCGCTGCCGGGTCATCTGCTTGAGTTTTTCAACCTGTGCCAGGCTGGTCGTGATAACGCCAAAATTACGCAGGTAACCCTCCCCGTCGCCGTGATAATCGCTTCCGCCGGTCATAAGCAAATTGTGCTGTTCGGCCATCTCCCGGTATTTTTTCTGCTGATCGTAGTTGTGGCTGGAATGAACAACCTCCAGGCCGTCAAGACCCGCATCAATCCATTGCTCAATCTCTTCCCGGGAGTACAGCACGCCCGGATGCGCCAGGATGGTGGCCCCTCCGGCCCCCTTGATCCGTTCAACTGCCTCTTCGTGCGATACGTAATAGCTCTGGATAGGTCCCAGCGCGTGATTGCCCAGATACCGGATAAACGCCTCCTTGGCACTGCCTACATAGCCTTTTTTGACGAGTACCGACGCCACATGCGGACGCCCCACATTTCCACCGGCAGCTTCGGCTCGCACCTCATTTTTGTCGATATCCAGCCCCTGCTGGGTTAACTGGCCGACGATCCACTCGATACGATCGAGGCGGGCTTTCTTGTGATGGGCCAGCAGCTGCAGGAAGTCGGGATCTTCCGGGTCAAAACAATAGGCAAGCAGGTGACTTTCCCGGCTGTTAAAATCGCAGGTGAGTTCTACGCCCGGAAGGACCTCCACCCCGATCCTCTCTCCGGCTTCAGACGCCGGAAAATAACCGTCAATCGTATCGTGATCGGTTATGGCGATCACCTCCAGCCCGTTTTCACTAGCCAACGCGGGGACCTCTTCGGGAGATAACCGGCCATCGGAGGCGGTAGTATGGATATGTAAATCTGCCTTACCCAAAAACTATTGGTTGATTGCCAGTATTTGTCGGTAACGATTGGCGTTGTGTATTACTTCGATCCCTCTTTCCACAAACGGATCAAACTGAACGGACGCTTCGTACTTTCCGCTTTGCCCCCGGTAACGAGAGATAAGCTCCAGATAGAGAATCTGTTTAATCTCCTCCTTTTGCTCCTGCAAATTTTCCTGCTTTTCATTGTCAAGGGCCTGCTCCAGCTGACTCAAGCTTTGGCCAACGGCATTGCTGGCATCCAAACTGGCAAAGTGTTCCTCCACTTTTTCCAGATGTTGTTCCGTTCTTGTCTCATAACTGAAATCGTTTTCGTCCAGGTAAGCCTCGAACTCCTCAAAAATGGAGTCGGGAATGGTTTGTGCGTCCAGCGATTTGTGATTGGCTGCATACTTGTTGGCAAAAAAGAAAAAGTGGCTGTTTTGGTACAGGGCCGTTTCAAGCAGGGTGGGGGCATCTTCCCTGACCTCAAGGTCAGGAGCAATCCCCTGGCCGTCGTACACCGTTCGGCCATTCCGGGTCTGAAATGCTTTTCGGGCAGAGTCCGGCATGTTGATCTGGGAGTTATTTTCATCATGGGTGTAGGTTACCGACTGAATACTGCGGCCGCTCGGGATATAATATTTTGCTGTTGTAATCTTTAACGCGCTGTTGTAGGAAAGGGGCCTCACTACCTGCACCAGCCCTTTGCCAAAACTCTGTTCACCGATAATTACCGCCCGGTCCAGGTCTTGCAGCGCCCCCGCCACAATCTCAGAAGCGCTGGCGCTTCCGCCGTTCTGCAGAACTACCAGCGGCAATTTCTCCACCATTGCGGGTTCTTCGGTTCTGTATGTGCTGTTATGTTCGCTCAGGCGTCCCCGCGTTTCCACCACCTTGACGCCCGGCTCCAAAAATTTGTCAACCGTGGAGACAGCCTCATTCAACAGCCCCCCGGGATTGTTCCGCAGGTCCAGGATAAGCCCTTTGAGATCGGCCCTATCCTGCAACTCGGTTATCGCCGTTCGGACCTCTTCGGCAGTATTTTGTGAAAACCGGCTTAACAATATATACCCCACATCGTTACTGCTCCCCACCAGGCCGCTGTAGGCCACATTTTTTACATCAATCCGCTCTCGTGTGAGCTCAAAATTGAGCAGCTGATCACTGCCATAGCGCTCTATCGTCAGCGAGACGGTAGATCCAGGTTCGCCAAGCGTCATATTCTGAACTTCCTCGGCAGATAAATTCTCTACCGAAATGCCGTTAACCTTGACAATGACATCGCCGGTACGGATACCCTTGCGATGGGCGGGGTACCCTTCCATCGGGGCGATTACCACTATTTTGTTACTTCTAAATCCAACTTCAAGTCCTACCCCGCCATAATTTCCGCGGGTAATGATATCAAGTTCCTGGTTCTGGGCCTCGTCGATAAATACAGTATAGGGATCCAGCGATTCCAGCATCGCGTCGACCCCTTTGCGCATCAGCTTTTCGGGATTCACCTCATCTACATAATTGAGGGACACCTCGCGGAATACCTCACTGAAAATGGTGAAATTCTTTTTTATCTGGAAGTAAACATCAGGTAACCTTGCCGCACCGGCCACCATCAGAAAAAGGACAAGGGAGCCGGCAACAGCCGTAATTTTTGCTTTTTTACTCATTAAACCACACTACTCGTTGTTTCTAACTCTATTTAATGCGAAGAGTCTGCCCCACGTAGATCTGCGATCCCTGTATATTGTTGAGCTGCCTGATTTGGGACACAGACACTCCAAATGAATTCGCTATCTCTATTAACGTATCGTTTTGACGTACCGTATACACCGTAGACCCAGAACTGGAACCTGAATTTGAACTGGAGCCTTCAGCAGAGGCGTACAGCTGGGTCACATCTTTGCCTGAACGCTGCTCTCGTTCAATGCTCTGCTTCTTATCAAACGGCATTTCGTTGACCTGCCGGTAATAGTTTTCCTTGCTTTCAGGAACATAAACGGTCAGCGTTTGTCCCGGGTGGATATAATTTGAAATTCCGTTCCATCCCCGGATCTGCCAGGCGCGCACATCATACCACTCGGCAATATGGCCCACGGTATCCCCCTTTTTGACCTTGTAACTAACTGCGGTGGTGTTGGCCGGTGCCTTTGCCCGAGATCGCGTGTTCGAAGCGCTGCTGCTGCGCGGCTGATGGGTCGGGCGATTCACCGCCAGCTTCTCGTTGCTGCCCGGCGCAAGGGGAACAACCAGTTTTTGCCCCGGATAAATAACATTCGAAAGGTTGTCATTGGTCTCGTACAACGCGCGGACCGATGTGCCATACTTGCGGGCGATATGTCCCAGCGTTTCGCCCCGCTGTACCGTGTGCATAGCGATGTTTCGGTTGCGATCTTCCCTTGGGATATTCTCATAGTTTTCCTGG
The DNA here is from genome assembly GCF_043951865.1 of Halalkalibaculum sp. DA3122. Classification (NCBI taxonomy): domain Bacteria; kingdom Pseudomonadati; phylum Balneolota; class Balneolia; order Balneolales; family Balneolaceae; genus Halalkalibaculum; species Halalkalibaculum sp. DA3122. The sequence continues at coordinate 37,476 of NZ_JBINJF010000002.1, read as the reverse complement.
AACTCCTCTTTCGTACCAACGGGCAGTTTCAGCGAATATCTGCTCCCCGGGGGAGTAGCCCAACGCAGCAGTTCAGGGTTGTATTCCTTGAGCTCCTCGGTTGTTATCGAGGCCGCTTTTGCCAGCTGATCCAGCGGCATCAAGGGATCTACCTCAACCGTCTCGTAATCGTATTCGCTTTCGCCATATTCCGTCTGGAATCCAAATTCGACGGGATTGTGAGCGACCATCGTGGCAGCGATAAAGCCGGGCACATATCCGCGGGTTTCGCGCGGCAGATAGTCATAAGCAGCCCAGTAATCCTCAATGCCGCCGCCAGCCCGAATTGCCCGTTTCAAACCGCGTGGACTAATATTATAATTGGCCATCGCCAGGTGCCAGTCGCCCCAGATATTATACAGGTCTACCAGGTGACGGGCCGCCGCACGCGTTGCCTTCTCCGGATCTCGTCGTTCATCCACCCAAAAGTTGACCTCCAAACCATACATGGAGCCCGTCGCCCGGATAAACTGCCACATCCCCACTGCGGATGCCCAGCTCCGTGCCCGCGGATTCAGCCCGCTTTCAATCATCGAAAGGTGAATCAGCTCTTCCGGCGCGCCCTCTTCCCTGAAGATCCGTCTCATCATGGGAAAATACTTTTCCGAACGCTGAAGCCATTTCTCCATCACTTCGGGGCGCCGCATGGTGTAATACATAAGGTGACGGTTCACCTGCCGGTTCTGTACCAGCGGTACATCCGTTTCATTTACCGTTATATTTTCCGGCAGCACGTATCCCTCTTTCATCCAGTCATTGTTTTCAGCAAAAAGTTCTTCCTGGATTTCAAAAATTTCCCCTTCAACCTCCCTGGAAGAGTCTTCAATACCGTAAAACTCGCGGTACTCGGTCATCACCGACCGGTAAAGTTCGTTAAACCGCTTGTCCGACTGCACCTCCGGGAATTCATCCAGCAACGACTGGATGGAGGAGAGGGCGTTGTTAATATTTTTTTCGGTGTTGACAGGATCGTTATTGATCTGTGCTTCTATCGCGTTCACATGCAGACGGTAGATACCCGCAATCCGGTTCATTATTTCCTTCTGGAACTCGTCAAGCTCCCTTGCTTCCGGTTCCCCTGCATCGCCAAAATCCATTTCCACAGGTTGCAACGGATTGTTGTAGGGAAGTAGCTTTTTACCGATCGGCACCTCCTCCAACTCCACCTCCGAATCCCGGTTCTGGGCCTCAGCCGTAAAAACAGTTGCTGTTAGAAACATAATTAGGATACACAGATATCGCTTTTGCATGCCGTACCGATTTAATCTTTTAAGGATAGATTTGATATCAAATTAGGTGAAAATTTAATAAATCCGAATTAAAATTAAACATATCCTCCCTAATTCCACAACCTTATGTACACCGGCAATTCGAATTTGCGGGATAAATCACCGCGGGGGTCCCGGGATGAAGAACTTCAGCTCGTGCAGAGTAACCTGCAAGTTGTTCTGTTTCCCGATTTTAAATTTGGGCAGAAGATCCGGGGAACACTACTGGTGTTTCGTCCATTGCTGTACGATAGGCCAGCGCCGCCCGCTGCCAAACGCCTTGGGCGATACTTTTAAACCCGGTGTGGCCTGGAATCGTTTGAACTCGTTGTTGTCGACCATTTTTATAAGTCGTTTTACGAGGTCGTAATCAAAACCTTGTTCCGCGATGCGTTCGGCCGACTCCTGCTTTTCAATATAGCTGTACAGAATGGGATCCAGCACCTCATAGGGCGGCAGGCTGTCAGAGTCTTTTTGACCGGGCCGAAGTTCTGCCGTCGGCGGCTTGTCGATGACAGACTGCGGAATCACATTCCTCCCGTAATAATGCTCGTTCAGCCAGCGGGCCATATCATATACTTCGGTTTTGTACAGGTCGTTCAGCACTCCCAGTCCCCCGTTCATATCTCCATAAAGCGTACAGTAGCCGGTGGCCATCTCCGACTTATTCCCGGTATTGAGCAGCATATACCCGAACTTGTTGGCAACTGCCATAAGCAGCATGCCCCTGATCCTGCTTTGCAGGTTTTCCTCGGCCACCCCAAAGGAAGTACCCCTGAACAACGGTTCCAGCGTATCCTCATATTGCTCGTAAATATCTTTAATGGCCAGCTGATGAAACCCGATTCCCAGGTTTTCTGCCAGCCGTTCGGAGTCACTGATGCTGCCTTCAGACGAAAACTCCGAGGGCATGGTAATGCCGATTACATTGCCTGGCTTAAGCGCCTCGGCTGCGATACAGGCCACAAGCGTGGAATCGATACCGCCGCTGAGTCCGAGAATAACCTTTTCGGCAATGCCGGTCTTTCTCAGGTAGTCCTTCAGACCCAGTGACAGGCCTTTGAAAACACCTTCTGACTTCTCCGGTATTTCAGCAGGGGGCTGCCCAATATTTACAAGTGAATCGTTTTCGACATCCCACGCCGTATCCACGTAACACTCTTCAAAAAGGGGGGCCCGGGCCACCATATTTGCCTGGCTGTCGACCGCCATCGAATCCCCGTCAAAAACAAGCTCGGTGTTGGCCCCGACCTGGTTGCAGTAAAACAGCGGTCGCTGCAGGTTCCGGGCGTGATCCTGCAACATCCGCTGCCTGCTCTGCGGTTTGGTTTTAGTAAAGGGCGAAGCGGATATATTGATGATCGCCTGCGCCCCCCGTTCAGCCAGCTCTTCGGCCGGATTCAACCGGTAGGTGTGGTACTGGATGTCATTTTCATTGTACCATATATCCTCGCAGATGGTAATCCCCAGCCTGATTCCATCAATTTCAATACATTCAAAATGATCGTTCGGTTCAAAATAGCGCAGCTCGTCAAATACATCGTAGGTGGGCAGGAGCGTTTTGTGGACCTGTGCCAGCTTCTTTCCGTTTCGGGCAACCAGGGCGGTATTGCAACACTGCCGGCCAAACCGCAAGCCCCTGTTTGGGGTTATACTGCCAAATACAAGTGCCGTGCTTACCGTGGTGGCTTTAATAATCCTTTCGTTGGCAGCATAAACTGAATTGCGGAAGGCCGCCCGTTCCAGCAGATCCATGGGCGGATATCCACAGACCGTCATCTCCGGCAGGACCAACAGGTCTATTCCATCCGATACAGCTTCTTCCAGGGCTTGGAGTATTGAGCGTACATTCTGTTCCAGGTCACCAATAGTCTGGTTTAACTGTTGAAGACGTATTTTCATGATTGCGGCAACTCCAGGGGCGTCAGTTCACATTAGTTTTACAATTCCATTTAACTTGCAAAAGGACTTTGCCAAACCGTTTTTTGCCCAGTTTCGGCATATTCCCAGGTTTCGGGCTCCTTATCTACTATGGGATAAAAATATTACGTAAGAATTACTGGTACGTAAAAACCGAGAATGGGAAAAACGACAAATTCACGGAATCCAATGTATAACAATGATCCAAGAGATGAAATACGGATTTCAGCGATGCTCCGGCGAATAGCTTATGCCCTCCTTGCCGGCTCGCTGCTCAGCCGCAAAATCGGTTCGTATATAGTCCGGGGCAATCGGTTCAGAGTAGGATTCCAACTCTTCAACCGGTATAAACCGGAGTTCTTCCATAATTTGACCGCTGTCGGAATGTTCGGGATCGCTGCCAAGTGATGGTTCCCCACCCATGCCGGTAACATCAAAATAGAACTCAAGGGCATGAAAAGGGGGAGCCACCAGTTCATTGACGTGCCGCAGGGAGCCGACCTCTATCTGGAGTCCTGTTTCTTCCCGAAATTCTCTTACCAATCCCTCTTCCGCGGTTTCTCCGAACTTCACACCGCCGCCCGGCGGCAACCAGACGGTACGGCCGGTTACAGGAGAACGCATCCTGATCATAAGGAGAGCCTCATCCCGGATCAGCAGGCCGCTGACCCGAACACGAATTCGTCCTTTATAGGGCGAGCCGGGCATGTCAGCCAACCACAACCTCTTCTTTGTTGACAGGACTCGTTAAATCATTCTGCCTGGCATATTCCAGGCTTGCCTTTACAAAATCCACAAAAAGGGGCTGTGGATTGTTGACCGTGCTGGTCAACTCCGGGTGGAACTGAACACCGATAAACCAGGGATGTTCCTGCAGTTCAATAATCTCCACGAGATCCCGATGTGGGTTTACGCCCGAGAGCTTCATCCCCTCTTCGATCAACCGGTACCGCAGGTTATTGTTGACCTCGTAACGGTGGCGATGGCGTTCCTGTACAAAATCGGTGCCGTATGCCTGGTGGGTTTTGGTACCCTCCTTAATCTTGCAATCGTACAGGCCCAGCCGCATAGTTCCCCCCTTGTCTTCAATCTCCTTCTGCTCCGGCATGAGATCGATGATCGGGTGTTCACAGTCCTCGTCAAACTCCGTACTGTTGGCATCCTCCCAGCCACAGACATTCCGGGCAAACTCAATGACAGCGCACTGCATTCCCAGGCAAATACCAAAGAAGGGAACTCCATTTTCACGGGCGTACCTTATCGCCGACAGCTTGCCGTCGATTCCCCGGCCTCCAAAACCAGGGGCTACAAGGATCCCCGATACTTCCTCCAGCTTCTTGGCAATATTGTTGTCGTTCAGGTCATCCGATTGTATCCATACAATATCGACATGGCAGTCGTTAACGGCTCCGCTGTGAATAAAAGCTTCTACAATAGATTTATAGGCATCCCGGTGTTCAACATACTTCCCGACCAGGGCGATCTTTATCTCAGTAGAAGGATTGCGCACCGCCTCAACAAAGCCGATCCACCGATCCAGCTCCGGCTCCTTCCTTTCGAGCGAAAGCTTGTCGATAACCCGGGCGTCAAGTCCCTCTTTCTGCATCAGCAGCGGTACTTCGTAGATGCTCGGGGCGTCGATCGATTCAATCACATCTTCGACCTCCACATTACAAAATTGAGCAATTTTTCGACGAATACTCTGGTCAAGATGATGTTCCGTGCGGGCGACAATAATATCTGGCTGGAGTCCGCTTTCCGAGAGCGTCTTGACTGAATGCTGGGTCGGCTTTGTTTTCAGTTCCCGTGCCGCAGACAGGTAGGGCACCAGCGTCAGGTGAATGGCCAGCGTGTTTTGGCGACCCACATCGTACCGGAGCTGGCGTACTGCTTCAATGTAGGGCAGACTTTCGATATCGCCAACGGTACCGCCAATTTCGGCGATGACCACATCATAGTCGCCCGATTCCCCCAGCTGCAGCACGTGCGATTTGATCTCATCCGTAATATGGGGAATGACCTGCACCGTTTTACCCAGGTAAGCCCCCTGGCGCTCCTTGTTGATTACATCGTAGTAGATACGGCCGGTTGTCACGTTATTTTCCTGGGAGGTCTTGATATCCAGGAACCGCTCGTAATGCCCCAGGTCGAGATCTGTTTCCGCGCCGTCATCGGTCACAAAAACTTCTCCGTGCTCATAGGGATTCATCGTCCCGGGATCCACATTGATGTAGGGATCCAGCTTTTGAATGGTCACTTTCAGTCCCCGGGCCACAAGAAGTCGTCCGAGCGAAGCGCAGATGATACCTTTGCCTAATGAGGATGTAACACCGCCGGTGATGAAAATATATTTCGTTGCCATTATGTGCTGAAGGTTGAGTTGAGGGTTAAGGAAAAATAGAACCTTTCGGCTCACCATTCAAACCGTTATAAACTTTTTTTGGATTTCGTAAGTGCCATGGCGATCGATGGTGTAATTAGCATTTGGTAACGGTCCAATAGAAATGATGACGGGCAGACCGTACCGGGCTTCCCTGCATTATATTGCCCTCATCAGCCGGCATTCTCCTGCTACAGGCTGCAACACCTTGGAACATCTACGCTCAAAAGGGCTATAATGTCAATGTAGATGATAGATCGGGTTCATTACCCAGTAAAAGATATGGTTAACCTAAGGGGGGACAGGCCCTGACAAGTACTGTCCCCCATTTTTTCTTCACGGGAAAAGGGTCAATCGTTCTCTTCTCTAAAGAATATCCATCAAGAGAGGAAGGTCCGTATTACTTGTTCACATTCTCCGCCACCTTCCGAAGCAGGTCGGGCTTATCCGAAAAGATACCCGTCACCCCCATTTTCACCAGTTTTTTCATTCTCTGCTGCTGGTTCACGGTATATACAAACACCGGTATATTGTGCAGCCGGATGTCCAGTAACCGCTTGCGATTCAGCTGCTTGTAACTACAGTTAAAGGCATCAGCAGAGTAATCGGCCACCAGCTGCGAGGGCAGTCGCTTGTTGGAGGTCTGGCTGTTATACAAAAGAGCCGCCGGCATGGTTGGTTCCAGCGCTTTTATGTGTGCTATCGCCCGGTAGTCAAAGCTGGAAAAAAGGACGTGGTCTTCCATCCCGTACTTCCTGACCAGCTCAAGTGATTTCTCCTCTACGCCCCCTCTTTCCTGATCCGTGACAGCCTCGGTCTTGATCTCAATATTCACGGCAATCCTGTCTCTGGCAAACTGAAGAACCTCCTCCAGGGTGGGTATTTTCTCACCGGCAAATTCCGCGCCGAACCATGAACCGGCATCCAGCTCTCTTAACTCTTCCAGGGAATAATCAGCCAGTTCCCCCTCCCCGTTGGTATGGTCTGCAAGTGTTGCATCATGAAAAACGACCGGCACCCCGTCGCTGCTCATCATCACATCAATTTCGATCATCTCCGCTCCCATCTCAACTGCTCCCCGGAACGCCGGCATGGTATTTTCGGGAAAATAGGCACTGGCCCCGCGGTGGGCGATGACGATAAAGTTATCTCCGTTGTCGCTATAAAGAGTGGGAAGCATATAGGGGAAAGATTCAGATTCCTGGGCAGATAGAGCAGGGGATATTGCAGCAAATACTGTTAAAAACACACAGACGGGTCTAATCATGCTTTTGTGTTTGTAAATATTCTATGAGTGACCGAATTTGTCGTTTCTGGTAGAAAATGAGAACTACGTTAATTCCAAAAACTACTGCAATAATGATAAAAAAAGTTTGACTTAGCTGTGTTAAGTCAAAGTAAAAAGAGTAGCCAAAAAGGAGTATAGCAGCCACGTTTATGAGCAGGTGGAACCATTTGTTGCGATCTCTTTTCTCCAGCAGGGTGATCTTTTGATCGATCGGCAGCTCCGTCTGATTTTTTTTGAGATGAATATTCAAATACGATTCGTACTTCTGCTTCTGCTCGTCAGGGATCTCCTGCTCCATAGTCAGTTCTGGGCGTTCATAATTCGGCGGGTGGCCTCGCGCAGCAGTTCTTCCGCATTGCCATCTTTGTGAATAATATTATACAACAGGAACACTCCGATCATGCAGCCGAGGCTTCCCAGCAAACACATAAAGTTCGAGAACCAAAGCGGTTCCATGAGCCCCGCAACCGATGCGAACACAACACCAACACCAAGCACGATCTCCAGGATTGAGGCGATAAAGATCAATGTTGTCGGCGCCTGGCTCCGATTAAACAGGTTCAACAACCTGGAGGATTGGTTCGGCTGCATTAAATCCGATGAATCCGAAGAAAGAAAATGTCCCTTGTTTTTATGTTCTAAGTCCATGACGTTATTCCTTATTTTAAAGAGGTAGGGAAGTCCTTTGCAACGATAATCTACTTTTTTAAATCACCGTTTTCCTATTCCCATATATAAGTTAACCGAATTAGATAATTTTTCAATCTGTTTATTAATAATATGCCTGAAACCGATGAAAACATTTACATTTACGGCCGGAACCCCGTAAAGGAGGCGCTTGAACATGAGCCCGAGCGCATAGAAAAAATATTTGTGCGAGATTCTGTCAAAGATCAGGATATTGACTCCATTTTTAGTCTCTCTTCTAATAACCGTATTCCGATTTCCCACGTTCCGGGATCCCGGTTGCACAACCTCGTGGGATCGGTCAACGACCAGGGGGTTGTAGCCTTAATGAGCGCGATTGAGTACCATGAATTCGGTCCCTGGCTGGACACGCTCGACCTCGCTGCCTACCCGGGCATTCTTTTGCTGGACGGGCTGGAAGATCCACACAATGTGGGAGCCATTCTCCGCACGGCCGCAGCCGCGGGTATTGATGCGGTACTGGTTCCCAAACACCGGCAGGCCCCGATCAACGCCACAGTGTTTAAAACATCCGCCGGCACGGCAGGGCGCATTCCCACCGTAAGAGTGGGCAACCTGAACCAGGCGATCCTAAAACTGAAGGAGGCCGGCTTTTGGATTGGGGGGCTAGACCAGGAAGGTGAAACGCAACTATGGGACCTCCAGGTTGATCGGCCACTGGCGTTTGTGATCGGCAGTGAAAGCAGCGGCATCCGCCAGAAGACGCTGGAACACTGCGACTATACCTTTGCCATCCCGATGCATAACCGGGTTGAATCGCTGAATGCATCGGTCAGTGCCGCCCTGCTGAGCTACGAATGGAGAAGAAAAAAGGGATGACGCCCTCGATCCGTCAAAAGAAAACGGGCGGATACTGATCTCACCCGGAATAACACAACGCCCCTGGAGTCCGTCCCCTCCGGCCGAAACCGTTGTGGCCGGCAACAAATGGGCTGAGCTCTCCAGACCGCTAGCCCGCATTTCTCACGATAATTTTTGATAAAATTATGTACCCTCATGATCGGCAGTATCTTACATCATATTTTACAGACCATTGTATGTAACAGGGTGTAACGTGCCGCGAGATTTGCCCTCCAGCTGCATTAAAGAGGAAATCGCCTGCTCAACGTGCGAAGGTACGTCTGCGCGGCCATTTTCCCTTCGCCTTGCTGAAGAACAAATTTCTTGGTGGGAAATGCAGGCTAGTTCCTCCCGGCCAGCTCCTGAACGGGCCTATAAAAAAGATCAAGGGGCGGAAACCAGGACTATATTTTCTGCCACGAGCCCCTTGTCGCTCTCGGCCAGGTCAAACTCAAAGATCAGGTCGCGACTGGGCAGAAAACTGGTATCAAAATTCTCTTCAAATTGCGAGATATGGGCAAACACGGTCTTGTATGGCGATCCCTTGAACCGGGAATCGGTAATCCACAAATGCTCATTGAAGCTGGTCAGGTAGCGCATAAACCCGTACCCATCGTTGTGCGAAAAGTCGTAACACACCCCCCGAACCCGGGAACCGACACGCCCCCATTCATAAGGCGATTCTATTGGCAGAAGACCCGGTACTAGGTACCCTGAAATATACATGTCCGCCTCCCTTTTCAGCGGACTGGCAATCGCGTCGAAACCTATAATCTCAACCCGGCACCCTTTCTGCTGCACTGCGCGCACCAGGCGCACGAAGCTGGCCTTGTTCGTGAGTAGTACAACCTTGTCCAGCTCGTCGGCCTGCTGCAGGATGTCGACCGTCATGTCTACATCTACCGCAGAATTAATGTTGCTTTCTCCATCAGACTGACTTTCATTCCGGACAAGCGGTTTTTCGATCACTTTATATTCGTAGTCGCGCAGCACCTCGGCAAACCGGGTCGCCTTATCGCGGTAAGAGCTGTCCTGCTTGGCCCGTTTGGCATCATAAATCTGGTACACGTTCAACCGGGCCGGGTACTCTCCGCCCCGGGTCGCAAATTTACGAAGAATCTCATACCGAAGACCGAAGCCACCATTTTGCGAAACATTTGCTGCATCAACATAGACGCCAACTTGTTCTGTTTTTCCCATAATACTTTTGAAACCTGATATTCTTTAAGAAATAATTTTGGCAACAGGTCTCGCTGCTACACCTGGTTATCCAACCTGTCAAAGATAGCGGGATTACTCCTTCTCAATTCACGAAATAGCTGCTGCACCCTTCCGATAACTGAGCAATCCCAACAGAAAGGTGCCTATCAATAACAACAGGATATTGGCTGTCCATTCCGATCCCGCCCATTGAATCATCGCAGGTTGCATAACCAGGCAAAGAGCCGCAACGGCGATCATTAACCCCGCACGGCCGAGCTCATAGGATACGGGGTAGACCTTTGTACTGCGATGATAAAGAAGGAGGGCCATCGCAGCATAGCTCAAAAGGGTGGCTGTTGCTGAGCCGAGCATGCCGTAAAAAGGAATCAAGACCAGGTTGGCGCATACGGTGATGGCGGCCCCTGCCAGCGTAATTTTGGGCAAAATCCGGGTTTCCTCCTCGATAAAAATTCCTGCCGAAAAATTCATATACCAGCCGTGGAACCAATACGCCCCCAGCAGCAGCGGCACGATATGGAGGCCCATCCAGTATTCTTTCCCGATAATGTAGGCGTTCAGGACCGGGATTTCTATCTGTACGATCTCCTCGACAAAAAGGGCTACAGACAAAAACAGGATACCCGCTGCGACATTAAAATATCGAAATACATCCCGAAACAGGGCGGGAGCCTGCGCATCATCGGAGTGGCGCATAAAAAAGGGCTGCCACGCCATCCGGAACATCTGGACAAGCAGCAGCATGAATACGGCCAGCTTGTAGCAGGCATTGTATACCCCGACGACAGCCTCCGGTGTATAGCCGGTCCCGTAAAGAGCGGTCACCGCATCAGGTGAAAGATAATTGTTCAGAAAAAAGCGATCGAGCATCTCATTAATGGCATACCCGACTCCGGCGGGAATAAAGGGGAGGCCAAACTTCAGCGCCTTCCGAAATACCGGGTGCGACCAGCTACCGCTGAGCATGTCGGCCGTCAAAAGCCAAAGCACTAGCGTTGTTGCCCCCGAAGCCACTACATTTGCCCAGAACACAGCCTCAATACCCCAGCCCAGCGACAGAATCAGGAAAAAGTTGAGGCCGAGATTTATCAATACATTCCCGGTCCGCAGAGTGGCAAACAGCCAGGAGCGGCGGACCAGCCGCAGCTCGGCAAACGGTACGATAGAAAGAGTATCGAACCACAGGATGCCGATCATCATCAGGTAGATCGTTTCCGTGCCGGCATCCAGGCTCATCAACGGCATCAGCCATGGGGAGAGCAGCCAGAGCAGGAACGCCAGTATCGTGGCGATGCCCAACAGGCCCAGCTGCAGGGTTTTAAATACGTCTCGGGCCTTGTCGCGATCTTTGGCATACCGCAGGTAGGCCGATTCCATCCCAAAGGTGAAAATAACATTCAAAAAAGCGATCGCCGCATAAATCAGTCCCACTACGCCATACTGGGCAGGCCGAAACACATCCGTGTGGAACGGTACCAGCAGATAGTTGATAAAACGGGCCAGCACACTGCTGATGCCGTACACCAGGGTATCGGACAGGAGTTCTTTAAGCTTCTTCAAGAATATTTTTGTTATCGTTTATTCTTCAGTGGAATCGCCTGTTTTCGGTGATCACGGCTACCCTTTCATGAGATTAATACCGCAATACTGCTCACCCCTCACATTACAAGAGTTCCTGCAAATGATGCTAATTTATGCACGCGGTGCACTCCTTTACCAAACTCAGCAAAGTTTGTGATAAGAGGCCGGCAACTGGCTCAAATTCAACTCATCTATTTAACAGCTGTTCTACCGCCTGGATACCCAAAACGTAGCTCTGTTTTCCAAAGCCGGCAATAATCCCCGTTGAGACAGCACCGGTCAACGTTTTATGGCGGAACGCCTCCCGGGCGTGGATGTTGGAGAGATGGACTTCAACGACAGGAATCGTCAGCAGTTCAAGTGCATCCCGTATCGCAACAGAAGTATGGGTGTAAGCTCCAAAATTGGCCACCAATCCTTCATGGTCGCCGCTGACCAGCTCCTGTATTGCGCTTACAATCGCTCCCTCCCCGTTACTCTGGAAAAAGGTAAGTTCATGCTCCGGGAATCTCTCCACGAGCATCGTCTCGATTTCTTTCAGTGTTGAGGCCCCGTACTGTTCAGGGTCGCGACTTCCCAGCATATTCAGATTTGGACCGTTGAGGATAAACAGCTTCATATTTTTACCTCGGCGCTGATCTTTTTGGCCAGCTCTTTCATCTCGTTTTCCGTCACCTCCACGTTGTGCCCCAGCGCCATCACCTGTCGCGTTTTATACAAGGGAACCAGGTGAAGGTGCGCGTGCGGAACCTCCAGGCCCTGCACGATAATCCCGGTCCGAAACGGTTCGAGGGCGCGGTCGATCGCTCCCGCTATCCCCCGGGCAAAATCCATGGTGCTGTGATACAGCTCATCCGGCAGGTCAAAGAAATAATCGATCTCTTTTTTAGGCACAATCAGGGTATGTCCCCGGGCAATGGGATTAATATCCAGGAACGCAATATGCTCTTCATTTTCTGCAATCTTGTGACAGGGAATTTCTCCCTCGATAATCTTGGTAAAAATAGTAGACATAAGATACCTCTGAATTCTATTTCTGGTTTGTTCTATTATATCGTTTTAAACCTATATTTTCAGGGATTTGATGAAATGATTGAATATGAGTGCCTGACTCCCTCTGTAACGCGGTATGTGCAGATTTACTTCAACCCCCCTCTGAAAATCCATTTGGAACGGGAAGAACTGTTTTGCATATTCTGCTTACGCGTACCACTCATCATTAACCAGGGACCACTGCCATGAAAAAAACACTCACCACTCTGTTTGCAGCCGTTGTGCTCGTATTTTCCGGGTATCCGGCTTCTGCCCAGGAAAGCTCCGAAAACAATTTCAAACAGCAGTTTATCGGCCAGTTTGACTACAGCTCCCGCGTGCTTGAACTCGCAAAGGCGATGCCCGCCGAGCATTACGACTGGCGGCCGATGGAAGGAGTTAGTTCGGTAGGCGAAGTATACCGGCATATTGCCGGAGCCAACTTCTCCATGCTACAGGGAGCTCTCGACATACCCGCGCCCGACGGTGTGGACATGGAAAATATTAGTTCCATGACCGGGAAAGAAGAAATTGTATCCCTACTCGAACAATCCATACAGCATGTCAAGGAATCCGTACAGAACATGCCGGATGCCAAGCTGAGGGAACAAACCGAAATTTATGGTCGATCTACCGATGGGCAGGGCGTGTTGGTCATGCTGCTCAGCCATATGAGCGAACATGTCGGCCAATCTATCGCCTATGCCCGGATGAACGAAGTGGTTCCGCCATGGAGCCAGTAGCACCATTGACCGGGACCGGGGTTGATCTCGATCCCGCGGTGTGCTAATAGAGAGCTCTGCAAAACAAGGCTTTTCAAAAGCTCTCTATTAGAGACCTTTACAGAACCTGTTATTTTGTTGGGAGGGGACTGTACCACCGACCTTATCCCCCTTGAGACGGTAGTACAACCCCCTCCCAACGACCAATTGAGAGTTTCGCAAAACCCACCCAAATACCTATCCCAAAATAAAAGATACGGATGATCGCCGGTATTGAGGGGAGACCTTCGTGACAGCATCTCTACAATCCCAGGTGGTGGTCAACCCGCCTCATCATTTTTTTAACACCGATTTACAAGTTTACACATGTCGAATCAGAATCTTCAAATTCTGATCAGATTTCATTCAGGATTGGGTCAGCATCGGCTATTATGTTTAGAATGAATTGAAAACGGCAATGTAATGAACAGACCAATAACACTATGAAGCGTTTACTCCTGGGCGTGCTGTTAATATGTATCGCACAAATATCATTTGGGCAAACCGGTGAAACAGATCCAGCCGTTGTAGAAGGGGTCATCTACAATGAAGCGGGGGAGACGGTGCCAAATGCCTCTGTAGCTATCTATGACTCCACGGAAACCGACCTTATTACGGGCACTTCCAGCAATAACGACGGCACTTTCAACATTGAAGTGGAACCGGGACGTTATGTTCTCCAGATATCGTATGTCTCCTATAATAATTATACCGAACCGGTTGAGCTCTCCGCCGGAGAAACCTACGATGCCGGAGAAATCAACATGCAGCCTACATCCGCCCAGATGCAGGAAGTGATGGTACGTGGCGAAAAGTCCGAAATGTCCATGAATTTCGACAGCCGTTCTTTTGATGTCGGTCAAGACCTGACCAGCATGGGCGGTTCGGCGCTCGACGTGCTCGACAATGTCCCCTCCATCGCCAGCGACATTGACGGCAACATCAGCCTGCGGGGCAACCAGTCGGTGCGTATTTTGATCAACGGCAGGCCCTCAAACCTGGTGGAAGACGGGGCAGACGGACTCAGAAGCATCCCCTCCTACCTGATCCAGGAAGTGGAGATCATTACCAATCCATCCGCAAAATTTTCAGCGGAAGGCTCGGCCGGGATCATCAATATTATAATGAAGAAAGACCAGCGCCAGGGATTCAACGGCAGTGTGGGCCTTGGCTCGGGCATGCCGCAGGATCATGAAGTTTCAACCAACCTGAACTACCGTACCGAAAATGTAAACTGGTTTGGCGGCGGTGGAATCGACTACCGGAGCGATCCCGAAGAGGGATTTTCCTACCAGGAGTTCAACCTCGGCCAGAACGCCACTGCCGATACCTCCTACGCATACCGCGAAAATACGGATGCCGATGAAAGTGAAATTGATGGTGACCTCAGGCTGGGAGCCGACTTCTTTCTCACCGAAAATCAAACATTGACGATCGACGGAAACCTGGACCTGGAAGATGGGTGGACCGATGAAACCGTCAATTATACCGACTACAATATCAATGGCGGATCGGTCGGGGATATCAGCCGGCGCATACAGCGAAGCGACGAACAGGATGAACAGGAGAAGGAATTTGAAGCGAACCTGGAGTATGAAAACAGGTATGACGGGCAGGACCACCGGTTAACCGCCGAAGCGAGTTTTGAGGTCGAGGATGAATCGGAACGGTCCAACTTTACCGAATCCGTTATGCAGGGTAGTTATGATCCCCAGCGGGAACGCACCTTCGCCAGTGAATTTGCACGCGACTTCCGATTCGACATTGATTATGTGCGACCGATCGGGGAGAGCGGCCAGCTTGAGGCCGGTGGACGCTCCAGGTTTGAATGGATGGACAACAGCCTGCGCGCCGAAGTGCTTGAAAACAGTACCTGGCAACCTCTGCAGGCCGCTGCATTTAATGACAACTTCCTCTATCATGAAAATATCAACGCCGCCTATGCAACCTACAGCCAGGAGTTCGGGGCATTTTCTACCTCGATTGGCGTGCGGGCCGAGCATACGGTCATTGAAACAGAGCTTAAAACGACCGGCGATAAAACCAACCAGAATTACTTCGGGCTGTTTCCGAGCGTGTTCCTGAATTATTCCTTTAACGACCGGCAGTCGGTCCAGGTGAGCTACAGCCGCCGCCTCGATCGCCCCTGGTCGCGCATGCTGCTTCCCTTTTCCGACTATTCCGACTCCCGCAGCCGGTTTACCGGCAATCCCGAACTGGAGCCTGAATATGGAAACTCCTTTGAAACGGGCTACCTGCAATACTGGGAGACAGGCTCGCTGCTCACCAGTGTGTATTATCGCTACCGCACCGGCGTTCACGAGCGCGTGACCACGCTGGATGACCAGGGAATACGACGCACGCAGCCGATCAACCTGGCTACTGAAGAGGCATGGGGCATCGAATTTTCCGGAGACCAGGATCTGGCCCAAACGCTCAGCCTCCGTCTCAATGCCAACTTCTACCGCTCCGACTCCAGAGGCAATTACCAGGGTGAGCTTCTCACCAGCGACGCCCAAACGGCACAGGGACGGCTGACACTGCGCTGGCGACCCACCTCGCAGTGGAATATGCAGTTTGCAGGCCGATATCGCGGGCCGCGCAACACCACGCAGGGTCGACGAGCCGGAATGATGATGATGGACACCGGCATCTCCAGGAGTTTTGAACTCTGGGACGGTCAAGCTACCGTTTCCCTCAGTGTTGACGACATACTGAATTCACGCAATTTCCAGAACACCATCGACAATGCAAACTTCTATTCGGAACGCGAATTCAGCTGGTCGAGCCGAAGCTTTATGCTCAATTTCCGCTATAATTTTAACCAGTTCGGCAATAACCGTGGAGGCCGTGGCGGGGGTCGCGGTGACTGGGATTAACGATTTTATTCCTGTTAACCTATCACACAAACAAGTCCATTACATACTTCTTGTGTGATTTTCCCTAGAAATCGCAAGCCCTTGATTGGGCTTGCGATTTATTTATTTTCACGGTTCCTTTGCAGAACCTGAAACTGCTACTTTATTGGCAGGTGGTTCTACCAACGACCTTATTAACCTTTTAGACAGCCCCCCTCCTCAGAACAATGACGGCGAAAATTACCTATTATTTTTTGAAAGGATATTTCAAAATAAGTAAATATAGTTTATATATATGAGACGGCACTCTTGCCAAACCGGCTATTTCATGATGGAATAGTGGTCAGGTCCCAACTATATTTCGCTACCGGAATCTACCGCGAACCGGCGGTTTGTCGCTGCAGCAGACTTCAAACAATTAATCTACTCGATACGAGGATGTATGCTGATAAAAAAACTGTTTTTGTTCTGCATTATTTTCGCTTTTTCATTGCACATTCCCAACCAGGTACACGGACAGTCCCAGTCGCTTTTTAATGGGAAAGACCTGAGCGGATGGTACATGGACGTACCCGCTCTCGACGAGGATTCAGCCCTCCGGAAACCGTTTATTGTACGGGATGGCTATCTTGTCAGTCTTGGAGAACCCCGGGGACATCTGATTACAGAAGATGAATTCAGCAACTACCGCCTTGAAGTAGAATACCGTTTCCCCGGGGAGCCCGGCAACTGCGGCGTTCTTGTGCATGCCTCTACCTCGAGGGCGCTATATGAGATGTTTCCTAAATCGATTGAAGTGCAGATGATGCATGAAAACGCGGGTGACTTCTGGTGCATCGTGGAAGATATTACCGTACCCAACATGGTGGAACGTCGTGGTCCCAGGGAGGAGTGGGGCATTACAGAGGGGAAAAATCGAAGAATTCTTAATCTCACCGATGACTCCGAACACCCACTTGGCGAATGGAACAGCATGACTATAGAAGCGGTCAGCGACTCGATTAAGGTCTGGGTAAATGGCGACCTGGTTAACTTCGGGTACGACGCCACCGCCAGCAGCGGAAAAATTGCCCTCCAGGCTGAGGGAGCGGAAGTAGAGTTTCGCAAGATAATACTTACCCCGATTCAAAAAATCAGCGGAGACAGAGAATGAGGCAAATTTATGGCCACTCCATCTATTCAGCCCTCAAGAGCATTACACAATAAAACAGTTTTGCAGTCTCTCCTGTTTAACAGCTACTTTGGGTGGCAAATTAATTTATCCTGAATAATTCAGGATAAATGCAATATTTACCTTTATTTACGTTAACTTATAACGGGTGAATAAAAAGAGAGGTACAGCACCAGTAAAATTATATGTTGTATATATATTCCTCCTAAACTAAACACCACAAATATGAAATGCGAAGAA
Organism: Halalkalibaculum sp. DA3122; assembly: GCF_043951865.1. Classification (NCBI taxonomy): domain Bacteria; kingdom Pseudomonadati; phylum Balneolota; class Balneolia; order Balneolales; family Balneolaceae; genus Halalkalibaculum; species Halalkalibaculum sp. DA3122. The sequence goes on along the minus strand of NZ_JBINJF010000002.1, from coordinate 20,169 downwards.
GTCAATATATACCTTCTGAGCATTGCCTTGGCACTGCTTATCTCAGGTTGTGGTACGAGCGGAAATGGTGTGGGAAAATCCGAATCGGCATTCAACAGCTCCAGAGTTGTTGTCGACAACCCGTCGATCGATTTAACTGACTATTTACGCAGGATACCCGGCGTCCAGGTAACAGGACACGGAGCCAACGCCCGAATTACCATCCGTGGTATCAATACGTTTTTAGGTAATCCCAGTCCTCTTTTTGTAATTGATGGCATCCGGATCGGAAGAGATTTTAGCAGTGTCTATGGTTTTATTAACATCAATGATATCGGAAGTATCGAGGTATTGAAGGGCCCGGAAGCTTCGGCTTACGGGGTAGAAGGAGGTGGCGGCGTTGTTCTTTTTCATACGAGGTCTTAGCATATTTTAACGTTAAGAGGCTGGGACACCGGGATATTGCAAGTACTTTCCGTTTCGGACTCTTTGATGAGAATTGACTGTCGGCTACTGTTAGAATACGGAAATCGTGGGAAACGAGTGGGTTCAGCAGTCACAGTATCCGAGTCAAAACGCTGCACTCCCGGTGGCTAAACATAACTTCATTATTATTCCCGAATATGAAACGGTTCCATTCACTCATTGTCATTGCAATCACCATTACGGCTACCGTTGCAGCATCCTGTGCCAGCACGGGAAACAGTGCACGTTCCGAGCGGCAAAGCTCTGAACGACTGAGCCGGGTTCAGGTAGAAAATCCAAATATTTCTCTGGCTGATTATCTTCGGCGCGTCCCCGGTGTCAATGTCCAGGGTTCCGGGAATAATGTTCAAATAATCATACGGGGGATTAATACATTTCGCGGCAGCACCGCCCCGCTTTTTTATATTGACCAAACCCGGGTGGGCCGAAGCTACAGCCGCGTAAACAGCATGGTAAACATGCACGATGTTGATAATATTAAAGTTGTAAAGGGAGTTGAGGCCTCGGCTTATGGGGTTGAAGGGGCCAATGGTGTAATCATTATCAACACCAAACGCAGCGGCTAGTGTAGTTACTCGTTGTATTGTATATCAGCTATCTGTAGGATACAGAGATTGCTGGTATTCGGTCCGATGGCCCTTATGGATTCAACTGATATGTACAGCTTTTACCAAAAGTATTTGCAAACAGCACAGGAATCCCACTCTAACCACTCATACATGAGATAAACCCGTTCTTCTGAAATTAACCTTTTCTGCTATGGATTATCTACATTCAACTTCCGGTATTCTTTTAGTTGTCATTGCACTGATCTTGGCAGGATGCGCAACCAGCGGACAAGGCGGTGTCAGAAGCAACATCGATGAAAACACCAACGAAAGCAACTCTGTTAAAGTGGTGCAAAATAACTCCGATTCCCTGACCGATTATCTTCGGCGGATTGTCGGCGTCAAGGTGATAGGGGATGGTCCCAATGCCCGCATTACCATACGGGAAAAAAGCTCGTTTAACAGCGATACGACACCACTTTTTGTTATTAACGGCATTCGCGCCGGAAAAGATTTTTCCGACGTTTACAGCTTGTTAAACCCGGCCGATATTGTCGAGATAGAGGTGGTTAAGGGGGCCGACACCGCACTGTACGGTATGGATGGTGCAAACGGTGTGATTGTCATCAGCACGAAATAGGTGATATTCTCAGCATCGCATAATGCTTCCGTGCCCATTCGAGGCCGTGAAGTGCAGGTGGTGCTTTTGCTGTCTTTCATCGTCAGAAAATTTTCCTTGCCGGGAAAAGGGCATTTGTGATTTTGGGAGGGAGCCCTGATCGTCAATACAATGTGTCAAGCGCTGGTGCCAGCACCCGGTTCCACGCTGCATACCCCTTCTCGTTGAGGTGCAGCAGGTCCTCCATAAACAAGCTGTCATCCGGCTTGCCGTTTTTGAGAAGAGGAGTGGCCAGATCCACATAAAACAACTGCTCGTATTGCTGATTATAGCTCTTTATCCGCCGGTTTACCTTTTCCATACGCTCCCAGTAATTCCACCGACTGGAACTCGGCTTTATCGGGATATAGACAAACTTGACTTCCGGGAAATCCGTCAGAACCCGTTCCGTGAGATTACGATAGTCGTCCACCACCTGTTCAACCGGCTTGTCGGCCGCGACATCATTATCGCCGGCGTAGAACACAATCACAGAGGGCTCGTACTTATGGATGACGTGCTTATAGAAATGCCGGACATCGGAAATGTGGGAGCCACCGAATCCCCTGTTTATGACCGGGTACTCCGGAAACGCCCGGCGGGTTTTCCAAAACCGAATACTTGAACTCCCCACAAATAAAATGGCATCCTCGGGAAAGGTGTTTTTCGCATCCCACTCCAAAAAAGTCTCTATCTGTTGTTGAAAACGCTGTGGATCGGGGTCCCCGACGGGTTGCGACCGGACCAAATCACCGGCAAATACACAGATAATAAAACACAGCAGATATTTTTGAAGCATGGCATGCGAAATATAGGTTTGAAAAGTACAAGGCACCTACTCAGAAATCGACTCGATGTACAGGATTAACGATTCGATTTCACTTTCAGAGAGCACCCCGAGAAATGAGGGCATTTCAGCCGAATATCCTTCCGCAACCTCCTGCCCCGGTTCAAGAATGGAACGCCGGAGGTATTCCTCATCGGCTATAACAGAGGACCCGTCGTCCAGCTTGCGTTCGGAACCGAACAGTCCCTGCATGGTGGGACCCACTTTACCGGCCTCCGTCCCGTCCACCGAGTGGCAGGCGAAACAGCCCGTGCGCTGAAACAGCTCTTTGCCGCGTTCCACCGACGCCGGCTCCTCTTCTTGCTGAGCTACCATCTGCTGCCCCGAATCCTGCAACAGTTCATCCACATTCAAATCGCCAAAACCCTCAGTCACCAGGTTGGGCTGTTCCACGTCATTGACTGTAAACCAGAATTCATCGTCCATGGCCTCCCCGGCGCTCGTTTCCAGGTTGTAGGCGATCTCCATCTGCATCACCTCCTGGATATCGGGGATGGCGATAAAGACGGAGCGGTTGTCATCCGACAAGTGGGCAGAAAAAACCGGCATCAGCTCTTCTCCCGGCGAACCATCCAGCTTAAAATGCCCGGATCCATACTCCTCTGTCCGCCGGTAATTCCACCGTTTCACCTGGTAGTTGGCGGGATTTGTGGCCATCTCTTCATCCAGTTCAGTTCCAAAACGGAGGATCACTCCACCCTCCCGGACCCTGAAATCTTCGGGAAGCGGGCTTTGCTGACCGGTATACCGCAGCCGGATCAGCGAACTTATCACATCAGAATTCGAGCCCCAGAGCGAAAACCCGGCAACATACAGCTGCCCGTCATCAGGACCGATAGCACCTTTCATGGTCGGGGCCGGGTAGTTGCCCGGAATTGCTGACACCCCGCCCTGCACCGCGTCGCTGGTGCTGTCAATCAGTACCTTGAACAGGCCCGGGCGCCCGTAGGAAAGATGGATCAGCTCCCCGTTTAACGGCCCCATCTGGTCGCTGGTTATCCATACCTGGCCCGTCCCCGAACGGTCCACGCTGTGGGGAATCCACGTTAATGGCGGTGTAATCTCCGGCAGGGGATCGCGGTAGGCGGTTGCCGGCACCCCGTAATAGTCGCCCTTATCGACCAGCATTACGGGGGTCGAAGGCACGTGGTGTCCCTGCTGATCCGAGGCAGTCAGCACCCCGGTCTCGGGATTGATCCCCAGGTAGGGACCGCGAAATCCGGTGGCGTAGCGTTCTATTTCACGCCCATCCGGGGAAATTTTAGCGATGGAACCTCCATACCAGGAGCCCGCGCGAAATCCCATAATCGTTTTCGGAGACGACGTTTCCGGTCCCATATCCAACGCGCCAAATTTTGAAACGTAAAACGATCCGTCCGGGGCGTGCACCATGTCGCTGGCCCACTCCCTGGTCTCGATGGATTGTTCCATCAGGCTGGAAAAATTTTCATAGTAGTCGGCCGAACCGTCGCCATTCAGGTCATGGAGTTTCGTAATCCCCTCTTTCCCGAAAACGTGCACCTTCTCGTCCACCACCTCTATACTTTGCGGTTCATACATGCCCGAGGCAAACCGCTGCCACTCCAGGGTCTCCAGGTCGCGATCTATCCCATCCACAATCCAGACATCTCCCTCAAACGTAACCAGTGCGGCCCGATTGTCATCGAAAAATGCAATGTCTACCACACGTACATTCCGTTTCCAGGGATTCGGGATGGGAAGCGTCAGGCGGTCCACCACGAAGGCGGAAGTATCGGGCGCCAGCTGTCCCCGCGTATGCACCGGTTCCGGCCAGTATGCGGGCCCACCATCTTCAAACTCGGCGAGATTCACATTTAAATCCGCCTCTGACTCCGAACCGGAAAGCAATTGATTAAACGTCTCTACCTGCCCTGCCGACCCCTTCCACAGTACTATCGTAAATTCCACGGTTTCACCGGCAGGTGCAACGGCTGCCGTGGCGTACCGATCCCCGGTAACCTCCAGTTCAACTTCAGCTGCCGACCCGACCAGCCCGATCGCTGTGACCGTATCCTCTCCCGGGCCATGATAAATAAGGGCGGTATTCCCGGACACTTCACTCCTCGCGCCATCGGAAACCTCGGCCGCTGCAAGCGAAAGCGCCTGATCCGGATTTTCAACCTGAAATGTTCGGGTAAATGCAGTGACATCTCCCGATTGGATCGCCCCCGGCTTTTCGTAGATATCGGTATTTTGAGCCGTATATGAGAGTACCACTTCCTGGTCATTCACATAGATACCGTTCCATCGACCAAGCTCCAGCGGCAGGGGTCCCCACGAGGGACCATCGGGATTGGGAGCCGGCGGTCGGGGATCGGAAAAGCCGGGATCCGCACCCATCCAGCCGGGATACAGTCCCGTTGCAATTTTTGGGTTTCCCGCGATCAGGGGAATCTCGTTATCCTTGTTATGGAAATCGCGATAAGAGATCTGTCCCATGGTAACCATCGGCAGGAAATCTCCGGTCCAGGCCACCGACCAGCGCAGCATATCGGTGTCAAAACAGGCATACGCTTCTGACCCCAGTCGCAAAGCCAGGCATCGCGGCGTGATGTTGTCGGCCGGAAATCCGGGTCCGAGTTCACGGGCATCCACCGAGGTGGTAATAAACGGGAATTCCGGCTCCACGAACGGGGCCAAGTCCTCCGGGTCAAAATTCTGTTCCGTGAGTATCTCCTCATCGCCCGTACCGCATCCCGCCAGCAGTATGACGAAACTCAGCACCAGCAGACGGGACGTAATATTCCAAAACCCGGGAAAAATATGTGGATTTTTGCTTGATCGTGGCTTGCTGTAGAACTTCATAGTATCAAAAAGTTATATAATTCATTGCTGAACAGGGCTCTGCAAAACCAGCGCCTGTTTTATTGCTTTTCAACGGTTATCCCCGGCGGATAGGCATAATCATTCCACAAACGATTGATTTTTTCGATGTCCGGTTCTCCGTCATAAGTGACAAATCGATAGCGCATGATGTAGGGCGAACCGGGTTCAATTGTCATTTTCCCCAGCTGCATCGGGGCGTAGACCACATACGGCGTTTCGGGATGTATGCGAATCGGCTGCGGAGCCCGGTAATTGTCGGGATGTCCGAGCAGGGCAACACCGGCACGCTCACCGTTTACCAGCCCCCCCATGTGAACCCAGCGGGCACGGGTTTCATTAGCTTCATCCCGGTTCATACCCTCAGAAGTAACAAAAGATACATTCTCCGGATTATTCCAGTCGCCATGCCCGCGAAACGCCAGTCCACCGTAGTGATATTCCGGCAGAACCAGCGGCTGCCCCGTGTTGGTCGTATGCGTCAGTACCAGATCCACCATGTTGTAATCGCCGTCTGAAGCAGTGTTGTACACGATAACCTTCCACTCCTCGTTGAGTGCAGTAACCGGTGCCGAACCTGAAATATCCACAAAATAGTTTTTTGCCTTGAAACCGGCGTGCACGGGTCCCTCCCAGGCCTTCTCCACCGAATCCGCATGATCTACCCGGCCCGAATGGTTGTGTGGATTCCAAAAATCGGGCGTTCTTCCCTGGAATTCCGTATTTGTCCAGGCCGAGAATATGCCGTAGTGATGGGGATGTATTTCCTGGTCCAGGTGGTTGGTCAGCGGTACGCCCCCCGGTGAATAGAGCGGGTGGATATACCCCGCGCGCTTGTACATTTTATCCATTCCCGGCGGTAATCGGTTTTCACGGTGATAATACGAGAGCACCTTTCGGCTTCCATCGTTAAATATAAGGGTTCGCTGACCGGCGGAGATGCTCATTTCCGGCTGACCCGGCATCGATGAGACCGGGGCTTCGGTATCAACTGTATAGGTTCTGGTCTCCTCTGAAGGTAATTCCCTCAAAATAAACGATCCTCTTTGGTTTTCATCCACCTGCAGTAGCAGGTTTTCCCCTGAATCGCTGTTCATCCGGTAGGTGCCGGGAGCAACCGGTTCGGGAAATGTAAAAGAGGCAACCGTCTCCACCCGGTCAAATGCACCGGCACTGACCGTAATTTCGTATTGTGCCATCGCCTGCCCTGCACCAGTCGCCCAAAACAGACCGACCAGCAGCAGAACAATATGTTGAGCCAAATTTTCAGTTCTTTCCATCGCTAGTAGATAGTTAAGAGTGAACTGATGCCTTCAGGTACCACCCCGATATCGATACCCAAGAATATCGTGAAGAGGAAATAGGTAAGCAGTGTTATCAGGATGGCAAAAAACAGGTTCAATACCAGTCCCGCCCGCGTCATTTGTGGGATGCTCATCACCCCACTGCCGTAGACAATGGCATTGGGCGGGGTAGCCACCGGCAGCATGAACGCACAACTGGCTACCATGGTGATAGGTACGGCAAACAGCAGCGGATCCTGGCCGATGCCAATTGCCACCGAGGCGATAACTGGCAGAAAAGCGGCAGCGGTCGCCGAGTTACTGGCCAGCTCGGTAAACATGATGATAATAACTGCAACAATGAATATAATGAGAATGACAGGCCATCCGCCGAGGATCTCAAAATATCCGCCAACCCACTCCGCAAGTCCTGTACGCTGGATCGCCCCGGCCAGTGAAAGTCCGCCACCAAAAAGGATCAGCACACCCCACGGAATCTCCTCGGCATCTTTCCACCGCATCAGGAACCGGGATTTATCAAGATTGACGGGGATAATAAACAAGAGCAGTGCCCCAAATATGGCTATACTCGCATCCGAAATGCCGGGAAGCAGGGGTTCGACAAGCGGACGTGTTATCCAGAGCAGGGCAACCAGTACAAATACAGCTGCCACCATAATTTCCGGTCGGGAGATCTTGCCCAGCCGTTCCATCTCGCTGTTCAGGTATTCTTTTCCACCGGGCAGCGATTGCATGCGCACCGGGAACACAATGTTGGTGAGCGTATAAAAGATAATCGGAAGTCCGAGTATGACGACCGGCAATCCCAGCGACATCCACTGGGCAAACGTTATTTCCATGTTATACGCGTCATTCACGAATGCGATCATCAGGGCATTGGTGGGTGTTCCGATAACGGTTCCCAGCCCGCCCACGTTGGCGGCATAGGCGATCGCCAGCATCAGCGCCACGGCAAAATTTCGATTCTGCTGCTGTTCCTTGTAGGACTTTCTCCCCTTCTGTGTTAGCTGGATGACCGAGAGCCCGATCGGCAGCATCATCATGGTGGCGGCGGTATTGCTGACCCACATGCTCATGAATGCGGATGAGACAATAAAACCGGCAATTATATTACGGGGTTTTGAACCGATAAAGTTGATAATATTGAGCGCAATCCGGCGATGCAGGTCCCAGCGCTGCATCGCGATGGCGATGATAAATCCACCCAGGAACAGGTAAATCATCGGGTCCGCATAGGGTGCGGCTGCCGCATCGATATCCGTGATACCGAGGATTGGAAACAGGACCAGCGGTATCATCGCCGTTCCTGATATCGGTATGACCTCCGTCACCCACCAGGTGGCCATCAGGGCCGCAACGGCCGCCGTTCGCCACCCCGCCAGGCTCAGCCCTTCGGGAGAACTTGAAAACAACATCAAGAAAAACAGGAGTAATCCCCCGATAAATCCGCCCCATTTTATCCCGCTGACCGGACCCTCTTCGGAATCTCCCATCTTCATACCTGTTGAACTTTGCTCTTCCTGTGTATCGACCGTTTCAGACTCCTGCTTCATATCCAGATATCTTAGATTAATGGATTCAAATTAGTCATACGTTTAGATCAGAGACGCGGCATCGTCAATCCCCCGTCTATCATAATCACTTCGCCTGTGGAATATGGAAAATCACCGTCAACCAGTGACAGCACCGCTTTCCCGACATCTTCCGGATAGCCCCAGCGCTGCTGCACCGTCAATCCTTCGGCGATCAGCTTGTTGTATTTTTCCTCCACTGCGGAGGTCATATCGGTTTTGATCACGCCCGGCCGCACTTCGTAGACCGTAATATCATATTCTGCCAGCCGGGCTGCCCAAATCTTGTTATGCATCGCCAGTCCCGCCTTCGAGATACAGTATTCTCCCCTCTTGGGAGAAACCACGGTGGCTGATATCGAGCCGACCGTAACGATGGTGCCGGAATAAGAATCATCCGCCTCTTTCTGTTCCACCATCCATCGCGCAATGCTCTGAGTCAAAAAATAGGGACCTTTCAGGTTAATACCCATCACCCGGTCATAGCTCTCCTCGGTTGCCTTCAGGGGGTCTTGCCGTACCCTGGGAGCGACCCCGGCGTTGTTAACCAATATGTTAAACCGGCCGTAATACGCTTTCAGTTTCTCAACGACAGCCTGCCGGTCTTCGGAGGAGCCAATATCGCCCTGGCAATAAATTGAATCGGAGCCCGCTTCACGCAGTTTTTCAAGGGTATCCTGCACCTGTTCTTCTCCGCGAACGCCGTTGATCGCCACATCGTATCCGTTCTCGGCCAGCAGCCTGGCAATTCCAAAACCGATCCCCCGGGATCCTCCGGTAACCAATGCAACAGATTTCATCATCAACTTTTATTTTTAATTGCACTGAAAAAGGTGTAATAGGGAGCCTCTCTCAATATTCTGGTTAGATACAGCGCCAGCTCCCGCACGTGATAATCTCCCCACATGCTCGATTCTCCGCAGGGAATTTTCTCTCCCTCCGGTATATGATCCCACCCGTTGGGACGGTGATATACCGAATGCAGGAGCAGCCCGTGGTGATCTTCGTCTGTACTAAGATAGGGTTCCCCGAGGAGCGTGCGGGTGACGGCCAGGCCAGCCTGCCAGTATTTTTTGCCCTCGCTTTCATCACCCTGTGCTTCCAGGTAATGACCCAGGCGCAGCAGCCCCTGAGCGCCGATGGCGGCCGCTGAACTGTCGACCGGTTCATAATCGTTGTACGGGTCGGCCGGTTTGGCCGTGTAGTCGCCCAGCTTGTGAAGAAGGGGAGCACCGGTATCCCAGTACGGGATTCCATCCTGCGAGGTATGATCGATATAAAAATCGCAGGTGGCACGGGCGGCTTTTCGCATCATCGCTTCAATCTCGTCGTAGCCTCCATACGGTTCCAGCTCGGCCGAATCGATCTCATTTAAAAACTCCAGTTGTTCGGCAAAACCGCACATCGCCCAGGCCAATCCCCGGGTCCATGTAGAAAAGGGGGAATAGCCCTGTTGAGAATTGGGACAACGGAATTGCCCGTCGTTGGTATTAAAAACCGCCTCGTGCACCGTTCGTCCCCGGATGTCATACGAATCGCGGCCTTCTCCATAGTAGATACTGTATTTCGCCGTAGAGCGGGCGTGCTCCACCAGGCGGCCGAGCAGCGATATCGGTTCGTCGTGCTCCCCGTAGAGCAGGTGTCCCAGCCGGTGGCTGAGCGCCAGGGCTCGTATCGTTCGGATGGTATCCACAAAAAGGGAATGGGGACCGTTAAATGAGTATATAAACCCGCCGCCATCCGCCGTTTCCGTCCACCGCGCCGCCTGTACGGCCCCGGTGGATTTCAACGCCAGCTCGTAGAACTCCTTCTCCCAGTCTTCCGCCTCAACCCGGCCTTCGCCGGCAAGGCGGCGAAGTGCCCCATACGTGCTTACATTGTTGAATCCGTGATCATGCACCCCGATATGGGTGATGTGAGGAGCCATTTTTTGCACCGTCGCCTTGCGACCCATCTCCAGGAACTCCGCGTCGTCGACAGCGTCGAACTGAAGGATTTCGGAACCGAACTGAAATCCCTGGGTCCACTCGGTCCATCCGCGGGTCGTATATTTGCCCTCCACAGTAAACACCGGTGATCCCTGGGAGGTGTCATACTCCTTTCGAATTCGCTTTATCTTCCGGGCTGAAAGTTCCCAAAACTGTTCAAGTGACTGCTCCAGGTCTGTTACGCCCAATTCATCGTTAATTTTCATCGTGTATCTGCTGCTACATTATTTAAATTAGTGAAGGAACATCGATCCATTCGCGCTTTTCGGAGGCCTCGTACCCCAGTTCCGCCAGCTGAACTCCCTTGGCAGCCTCCAGCAGGTTCCACCGGAAGGGCTCATCCTTAACTATGTGACGCAGGAACAGCTCCCACTGAATTTTGAACGCGTTGTCAAACTCCTGCTGGTTGGGCATCAGCATCCAGTCGTCAAAGAAGTTGTGATCCGAATCCACATCCGGGTTCCAGACCGGTTTGGGCGTGGCCGAGTGGGGCTGAATCCAAACCTCGCGCAACCCGGCTACGGCCGAACCTTTGGTTCCATCTACCTGGAATGTGACAAGATCATCGCGACGCACCCTCGTTGTCCAGGAGGAGTTGAACTGCGCGACCACCCCGTTTTCCAGTTCAAAGATCGCATACGCCGCATCGTCGGCAGTGGCGTCATACGGTTCTCCCTGCTCGTCGTAGCGCTTGTCAATATGGGTCGCCCCAAGACAAGAAACACGCTCCACTTCTCCAAACAGATTGTCCAGCACGTAGCGCCAGTGACAAAACATATCCAGGATAATGCCCCCGCCGTCTTCCTTGCGGTAGTTCCAGGAGGGTCGCTGTGCGGGAACAGTATCTCCTTCAAAGACCCAGTACCCGAAATCGGCCTTGACCGAAAGAAGTTCTCCAAAGAAATCCTGCTCCCTGAGCTGCCGTAGTTTTGCCAGTCCGGGCAACCAGAGCTTATCCTGCACTACGCCGTGCTTTACTCCCTTTTCTTCCGCTATTTTATGAAGTTCAACCGCATCGGCAGTATTGAGTGCTGTCGGTTTTTCACAGTAAATGTGCTTGCCGGCCGCTATCGCTTTTTTGATGTGTGGCGGACGCAGATCGGTGCGAAGGGCATCAAAATAGACCTGGTTGTCCTCGTCCTCCAACTCCTTGTCGAGATCCGTCGTCCACTTGTCAATACCGGTCTGTTCTGAAAGTTTTTCCAGCTTTACCGGGTTTCGGCCCACCAGGACCGGGTCGGGCATAATCACCTCATCTTCACTTATTTTGACGCCGCCCTGTTCAATAATCGGGACTATCGAGCGCAGAAGATGTTGATTGGTTCCCATACGGCCGGTTACGCCGTTCATTATAATGCCTACTCGGTGTGTCGTCAGTTCATCGCTCATGTGCCTGGTAAAATCTAAATGTTTGTTGATTGCGTATTATTTGTACTCCTCGGCAGGTTCCGTGCACTGCGGCCGGGCCCCCTCCGGAAGCGGCGGAACATCTTCACCGGCCCGCGGCAAGGTTCCCTTCAGCTCCTGCTTCCAGTGAGCGACATCGCCGGCCGGACCGTAGCAATACACAAACTTCAGCGGTTCATCGCCAATGTTGGTCAGCTGGTGGAACTCGTTTGAGGGGATATACACGGTCTGCCCGCCGATGATCTGCTGCCGTTCGGTACCGACACATATCTCACCGGTACCCTCCAGGATCATATAGATCTCCTCCTGTTCATGGTTGTGCCAGGGCACCTGTCCCCCGTTTGGTTCGAGCGTTACGAGTCCAAGGCTGAAGTTTTCTGCCTGTATGCTTGAACTTCCTCCCACAATATTTTTCGTAAGACGTCGCGCGGGAAAGGTACGTCCTTCGGTCTTATTCAAATCTGCTATTTTCATATTATTTAATATTGTTTTTAATGATAGTTTGTTATACCGATTCATACACGGATTCTTTCAACGTAAGCCGGCTGGTCTTAAAACGTATCACGGAATTGTTCCCAATCCTGATCCAGTTCGCTGTCAGAAGCCGCCTGGCCGGAATAGATGATAACCCGGTGCCTGAACGTCATGGACCGGCCGGCCGCCAACTCAAAATTGAGTTCCTTCTGTCCACCGCTCAACGCTTTCTGTCCCAGTGGATTGGCCGCAAACAGGCCGTATCCCCGGGCGTGCCAGTAGGTTGGGAAGCCCACATTTTCAGGGTGATCCAGTATCGCCACCGATACCTGCTCGCCTTCAATTTGACCGGACAAGTTCATCCAGCGGGCGCGTGTGCCCCACACCTCCGGACCTTCGATCCCGCTGCTGCTGAGGTAGGTACCGCTCACTCCTTCGTTATCGACGACCTCCCGGTCCGCCGGCCGACCGGATTCATCGATTAAAAGCACCGGTTCATCGGAGGGATGCTCCAGCTCCCGGGCAACCCTTAGTCCCAGCATGCCTTCCTTGTTATCCCGCAGGGAAACCTTCTCGTCCAGTGCCTGCAGCGTGGTAATCCGGTCAATAATTCTTTTGTTACCCGAGCTCCGAAAAATAAAGGTGGCTTGCTCTTCCAGCAGGGGCTTCCCGCCGGGTCCCACCCAGTCGTGGGTTACCTCGAGCAGACCTTTACGGCTACCGCTTTCGATATTGTCGATACTCCGGTGAACCACCGTCCCGTACTCGTCTTCTTCCCCGGGGGGGACGGCATCGGAATTATTCCAGAAGTCCAGCCCGTTCACATCACCATAATTGAGCCACAACCCCACATGATGCGGATGATCCGCCCGTTCCCCGGGTTGCGGTTCCAGCGGATAGCCCCGCGTAACCTGATTGCTATGCTGGGTTTTAATAGGATACAGCACCGGTTTTTTAAATTCCGGGGAATAGAGGTAGCTGGTAAACAGCTGCCCGTCAAACCGTACCTCAACTTTATGTTGTTCTTGTTTGTGAATCAGTTTTATGGACGAATCCTCCCCAAATTTCGCACCGCTGAACGCCACAAGCAGTGTTGCGGCCAGCAAGGTGCCTATATATTTAGCGATACTACAAATTCTATACACAATAATGGAATAATTTGTATCATTTGCCTTTTTACGCACTGGCCCGGAAAAGGCGATGCTGCATCTCTTTTACGTACAAACAAAAAAGAGCTCGAAAAAAAGTACCGAAGTGTATATACGGAAAAATAACCCTAATATTTAAATACGTCGCCTCCCGCCATCACTTCCTGGTTCTCCTCATCGAATGTCACCTGCCGGCCTGTACGAAGTGCGGCTGTGGTCATAATATTGGCAATGGAGTGATTGTAACCCGCTCGAACATCGGCGTTCGGCTTTTTGCGGCTTCGCACGCATTGCATCCAGTTCCTCATGTGGGCCGAGGTCATATTGTCGACACCAGTATTGGCACTGGTTTCCGCACCGGCGGCATCCGAGAGCGACTGCTCTTCGAGCAGGTTGGGCTCCATGCCCATTGCCGACGCGTGGCGCTCGCGCAGTCCACCGTTGGGAGTAACTTTATTCGTACTCAGGTTCAGCTCCCCGGCGTTGGAGAAATAGATCTCTTTTACGCCTCCCGCAGAATTGGTAAACCGCGAGGAGTAGACCACCTGGAATCCTTCCGACGGATCGTCCAGCGGACCGTAATCAAATACGGCGGTCATCGTATCGAAGTTTTCGCGGCCATCTTTCCACAGGTATATGCCGCCGTTGGCTGATACGCTGCGCGGATGCGGCAGCCCGCTGAACCAGTGCACGGTATCGATCTGGTGCGACATCCACTGCCCGGGTATACCCGAAGAATAGGGCCAGAAGAGACGATATTCCAAATACTTGCGCGGGTCCCATGGCTCATAGGAACGGTTCATCAGGTACCGCTCCCAGTCCGTATCCTCTTTTTCAATTTCCCTGGTGAGTTCCGGAAGGCGCCAGCGGCCCGGCTGATTCACATTCCAGGTCATTTCAACACTTACGATATCTCCGAATTTACCTGATTTTATATAATTTTCGGCGGCATGGTAGTTTCGCCCGCTCCTCCGCTGCGAACCAACCTGTACAATTTTGTTACTCTCATTGACCGCTTTCAACGCCGCCCGGTTGTCCTGCATCGTTTCGGCAAACGGTTTTTCCACGTACACATCGCACCCTGCCTCTACCGCCTGCTTGCAGTGCAGTGCGTGCTGGAAATCGGCCGTACTGATAATGACCGCATCCAGGTCGTACTCGTCATATAATTCCTCGTTGTTACGGGCTTTCGCAATTTTTTGGCCGGACTGTTTGCGTATAAATGCGGCTCCTTCATTTCGGCGCTTGTTCCATATATCCGAAACCGCGGTCAATTCAAAATTCAGTTCATCGGCATGATCCAGAAAAGATGGGATCAGCGATCCCCTGGCTCGATTCGAGAAGCCGACAACACCCACGCGTACCCGGTCATTGGCACCGATAATATTTTCATAACTTTTGGCACTAATTCCTGTAGAGAGGCCCGCAGACAAGATAGCCGATGTTGTTAAAAACTCTTTGCGCGTAATGCGGTTCTTGTTTTCAGTATTACTCATATTCTTCTGTAAAAATCAAATATTAGCATGTGATAGGTCATATTTAAACAGTTATAAAATGGTAAAATGACATAAAGTGGCAAGCATGTACATGCCTGCCACTCATGTCAAGGTTCCGGTCCTATCTATCTCTAGTAACCGGGGTTTTGGGGAAATGCACTTTCACCGCCATCTGTCAAGTCAATTTGAGACTGCGGTATCGGTCTCAGGTTGTGAAACTCTTCCAGTCCACCTGTCGGGGGAACGGTATCCGGGTTGTACTGGGTGGCTCTTTCCACCAGCTTTCCGGTTCGTTTCAGGTCAAACCAGCGGAATCCCTCACCCAGGAGCTCGCGTCCCCGTTCATCCAGGATGAAGTCGATGCCGTCGCTGGCCAGCAGCTGGGCTGTCTCAGCAGCCATGGTTGCTTCTTCTCCCGGCCAGGCGGCTCGTTCTCGTACCGCATTCAGGTGTGCGATGGCATCCGGCGAACCTGCACCGTCCATATAGTAGTAAGCTTCAGCGGCGATCAGGTGAGATTCAGCCAGCCGGAAGGCCATCCAGTCGCGCGATCCACCCGTTTCATTGACGCTGGCCCGGTTGGGATCGGTGTGCTTCCAGAGCGGCGGGAAGTTAATGAAGTTGTACTCTTCCGGCGTAATCACCTGCATATTGTAGGTTTGCTGCTCGGAAAGCGGCATATTATATCCCGGGAACCAGATCGCCGTATCTCCCTCGGCGAAGGTCACTTCCACTCCGTCAACGTTGGAGTAGGTGCCCGGATCGATCACGCGGAATGCATCCTTGAAGGTTTTCTTGTACCGGGAGTCCACATCGCGGTCGTCCACGTGGAACATCTCCTGGGTGGTAAACTCCGTAGGACGGAAGCGACGGAACGGACGCCCGAACTCAACGGTACGAAACAGCCCCGGTTCCTGGTCATACGGAAAGTTAAAATAGAGATGCGAGGAGTTGCCGCCCCGGAACAGGTCGTGGTCCGGCGTACCGTTTACAAGAGAGTTCTCGGAGTACTGAACGGCCCAGATCACCTCGGCATTCTGCTCATTTCCGACCGCAAAAATATCTCCGTAGTCATCCAGGAGCTGGAAGTTGTAGTCGTCGATGACCGTTTCGGCCAGGTTGGCTGCCATCTCGTAGTCATTGGATCCCGCTGCGTCGGTTGTAGCGCGGGTTAAAAAGACCCTTGAGAGCAGGTGCTCGGCAGCAGGCTTGGTAGCCCGGCCGTACTGTTCAGGCTCTACCGGCAGGTTGTTTGCCGCAAACTCCAGGTCACTGATGATCTGGTCATAGACATCACTGATTGGCGCACGTGAAGCCTCCAGTTCAACTCCCTCGGTTTCCTCGGTTGTGAGGTGAACGGGTCCAAAGAACTGTACAAGGATAAAGTAGAAGTGTCCCCGCAGGAACCGCACTTCGGCTGTTCTGCGTGTCACTTCTTCTCCACTCAATCCTTCAACGCCGCCCTCGGAGCGGGCAATCACCGTATTGGTGATGTTGATACCGCGGTACATATTTCTCCAGATTGACTCGATCGGGTAGGAGAATGAGTCAAACTCGTTGCTGTACCGGTTCATGGCTTTAAAGTCACCGTCAGCCCCCTCGCGGTAGGTGTCGGTGCCAAAAACGGTGGCCGTCAGTCCCTCCTCGGTCCCGTAAAAGGTCCGCAGGTAGGAATAAGCCGAATTCACCGCCTCGTTGAAGCCTTCGGGGGTACTATACCGCTCGTTACTTACCTGGGTTTTAACATCCTCCTCCAAAAAATCCGAGCAGGAAGCCACCAGCCCCGCTATCATTACAATTGCAAATATTCTTAGATACTTATTCATAATGTTATCCGGTTGGTTGTGTTAAAATGTTATGTTGATTCCGAAGTTCATTTGCCACTGGGCCGGGGTACCGGTTCCGGGATTTTCAGGATCGATACCGCGGTGGTTTTGCACATAAGGTGAGATGATAAGTGGCTGCTGTGCATTGGCATATACCCGGAGTCGCTGTATCCCGAGCGTCTGCTGAACAATATGGCTCGGAAGGTTATAGCCTAACACCACATTCCGGACTTTGACAAAATCGCCATCATAATAGTGACGAGCACTATTATAAATCGGGAATTCCCGGTTGATCGTCGGTTGCGGATGCCGGTTCACCGGGTTTTCCGGCGTCCAGTAATCCACATCGAACTCGTTGTACCGACCCACCAGGGCATCATCGTGGATACCGCTGTCAATGGTGTGGCCGAAGTTGCCGTACAGGAAGACCGACAGGTCTACGCCCTTGTAGCTGAACCGGGTATTCAGTCCACCCGTCAGCTTCGGCATCTCCTGGCCGATAATAACACGGTCGGCGGCATTGATCTGGTCGTCGTTGTTAACATCTCTGACCCTGATTTCCCCCGGGATCTGATCATAATTCTGGGCTTCAGCCTCTTCATCAAGCTGCCATACGCCCACCTGATCATAGTCATAAAACACATCAATCGGCTCGCCGATGAACCACTCGTTTCCGACATCATCCTGCGTTCCGCCGTAGAGTTCAACGATCTCCTCTTTGTTGGAGGCGAGATTCAGGTCAACGCCCCACTGGAAGGCATCACGGCCGGTAGCCTGGATAATATCAGCAGAAATCGACCCCTCAATACCGGTGTTGCGGGTGGATCCGACATTCTCCAAAATACTGGAATATCCACTGGTAATGGGCAGCTGCCGCTCGAGCAGCAGGTCGGACGTCTCCTGTCGATATACGTCGATGCCACCGCTGATTCTCGAGTCAAGTATCGCAAACTCGATTCCAAGGTTGGTGGATGTCGTTGTCTCCCATTTCAGCTCCGGGTTGGCAATCTGGGAAGGTTCAAATCCAAATGCCGCATCGCCCCCGTAATTGTACTGGGTGCGTGCGAGCAATCCCTGCGTCTGATAGGGATCGATACCGGTTTGCCCGGTTTTACCCCAGCTGACACGAAGCCTCAGGTCGTTGAACAGCGCATCTCCGGGAAAGAAATCTTCGTTGGCGATATTCCAGGAAACCGCAACTGAAGGAAAGAACCCGTACTTGTTCTCTTCGCCAAAGCGCGACGACCCATCGCGGCGACCGGTGGCCGTAATAAAATACCGTTCGTCGTAATTGTAGTTTAACCGGAGCATTGTCGAGAGCAGGGTCCATTTAACGTAACCGGTTTCCGCTCCCAGGATTTCCTCGGCAGCGCCAAAGTTGTAAAGTTCCATGGTTTCCACCGGGATACCACGTACCGAGGTGGATGCCGTCTCCTGGTTAAACTCCTGCATACTGAACAAGCCCGTTACATCGAACGTGTGATTTTCACCAACGGTCTGCTGGTAATTCACAATGTTCTCCCACGTATACTCAAAACGATAGTCTTCCCCTTTCTGAGCAGCGGCCGGTCCCAGGAACTGGGCTCGCGAACGGGAGGCCTGGTAATCGTTATCGCGCTCATAGCTGATGTCAGGCGCGAAATTGACCCGGAAATTCAGGTTGTCAGTAAAGTCAATATCGGCAAAGATATTGCTCAACAAGCGCTGCCGGATCTCTTCATCCACATAGGTTTCAGGCTGCACTTCAATCAAGGGATTGGAGCGCTGACCGTCATTGATTGGCTGGAATCGAAGATTTCCCTCTTCGTCATACGGGACACCGAGCGGGCTGTTGGCGATCGCTTCACCGTAAAAATTGCGGTCTCCCCCATTCTGAACGCTGTAGCTGGCCAGCGTAGAAGTACCGATCGTAATATTGTCGGTCACGTCAAAATCGAGATTCAGGCGGGTAGTGTACCGGCTGTAATCTTCCGGGGCAAGAATCCCATCCTGGACGAGTCCGCCAAACGAGACGTTATACCGGGTCGTCTCATTTCCACCGGAAATCCCCAGCTGGTGGTTATGGCGCGCACCGGTCTGCAGGATCATCTCCTGGTAGTCTTGCCAGACCCCGTTTTCCAGGTTTTCCAGCTCCCCGGGTTCCAGAAATTGCGAATCATTCTGGTATTGCCCGGCCTGGCGATGAGCTTCACGGTTTAACTCCGCGTACTCTTCACCGTTCATTACGTCGATCTTTCTCAGTGCCTTCGTAAAGCCGATAGAACCACTGTACTCAACGGAGATCTCTCCATCATAACCGCGATTGGTTGTTACAAGGATAACCCCGTTCGAGCCTCTTGAACCGTAAATGGCGGTGGCCGATGCATCCTTCAATATCTCAATCGACTCAATATCCTGCGGGTTCAGGTCCCGGATACCGCCGGAAATGGGTACCCCGTCCACTACGTAAAGTGGCTCATTACTGGCGTTGATGGAGCGGTTCCCCCGAATCCGAATTGAAGCGCCATCTCCCGGCTTTGTTCCTCCGGAAGAAACCACGACCCCGGCCGACTGTCCCGTCAGACCCTGATCGATAGAATTAACCGGCACTTCGTTCAGGTCATCACCTGACACCGAAGAAACCGCCCCGGTCACAGCACTTTCCTGCTGGGTACCATACCCGACCACGACCACGTCTTCGCCAAGCAGTGTTCCCTGGCTCAATTCTATATCCAGCGTTAGTGATTCGCCGGAAGATATGTTAACGGTGGTCTCAAATCGCTCATATCCTACAAAAGAGGCGACAAGCGTGTAAGAACCGGGCTCAATACCAGTAATTTGATAGTTACCCTCGGCATCGGTTGCCGTACCGGTTTGTGTTTCAGACAAAAAAACATTTACACCGGGCAAGGTTTCGCCGGTGCCTGCGTCTGTGACTGTTCCACTGATCTGCTGTGCATACATTGGTATTGCCGAGCAGAAGAAAAGCCCTGCCAGCAATCCGAAAATTAGTAGCGATGTTTTGTTCGTTTTTCCCATAGTATCACCTTCGTTATTATTTCTAGTTATCCCGACTTACCTACCATAGGGTTACCGGTTAAGTAATTATAAATAAAAAAATTTAACCGGTTAAGTAAAGTGCGAAAAATAATAGCTGCATCTCTGCAGCGTCTTTCCTTCCCTTTTCCCTGAGCAGGCGAATGCGAAGTCCTTTTTATTCTTGGCATTCGCTTGTGTGTCGGTCTCGTTAATTAAATAAATTAATAAGAATTCGCAAACAATTTTTCCGATAAAGGTAAAAACCTGGTAAAACGGGGGGTTTTTGAGCCCTCCTCATTGTCCGACAAGATCATCCATCCCTTGACCGGCTGTTCAGGTGAAAGCGGAGCCGGTACCACCGCTTTTTCCTGCGAGCATCCCGTGCTGCACAGCAGTATGGATATATACAGAACTGCTACAAATCCTTTATTTATATTCATGCCTGTCTTTTCGTTGGAGCCACAATTCACATTTTGGAACCACTGTTGTCCGGTAAACATATTAAGAGGGAACATAAGTCACCTTTAGAGTCTCTTCCACTCGTTTTTGTACCCTAATCTGATTGCGAGCCCCCT